>NZ_CP024636.1:2061719-2361719 GCF_009728735.1 Pantoea phytobeneficialis | reverse complement strand
GTTGATTTCTGTTGATGAAATGGAAGGTAGCGAAGGTCACGGCGTTTTCACCTCTCGCCTTTTGCCTGTGGGGTTTGTTTAGCCAAAGCCAGGCGGCTGAGATTCCTGTGGGGACACAATTATCCGACACCCAGCGCATTGTGATTAATAATGGCAGCGAAGTGGCGTCCCTTGATCCGCAAAAAATCGAAGGCGTACCGGAATCCAATGTGATCCAAAGCCTGCTTGATGGTCTGGTCAACACTGACAACAACGGGAAGATTGTGCCCGGCGTCGCGGAAAAGTGGCAGAACGATCAGGGACGCGTCTGGACCTTTACCCTGCGTGATAACGCGCGCTGGAGCAACGGTGAACCCGTAACGGCGCAGGATTTTGTCTACAGTTGGCAGCGTCTGGCTGATCCCAAAACCGCTTCCCCCTATGCCAGCTATTTACAGGCGGCGCATGTGGAGAATATTGATGCGGTGATGTCGGGGAAAGCCAAACCTACAGCGCTGGGCGTCAAAGCACTGGATGCCCGTCATTTCCAGGTTACGCTCTCTGAACCGGTTCCCTATTTCCTTTCAATGGTCGCCAACACTGCGATGAAGCCGGTTTATCGTCCGGCGGTGGAGCAGTGGGGCGAACAATGGACTCAGCCTGAACACTACGTCAGTAATGGTCCTTATACCCTGAGCCAGTGGGTGGTGAATGAAAAAATCGTGGTAAAGCGTAATCCACTGTACTGGGACAACGCCCACACGGTGATTGAAGAGGGTGTTTATCTGCCCTTGTCGTCGGAAAACAGCGACGTTAATCGCTATCGCAGCGGCGGCACGGACATGACCAACAGCGTTGTGCCGCCCGATATGTTCCATAAATTGCAGCAGGACCTGGGTGATGAGGTCAAAGTCAGCCCGCTACTGTGCACCTTCTATTACGAAATCAATAACAAGAAAGCACCGTTTACCGATGCACGGGTGCGTACTGCGCTGAAGCTGACGCTGGATCGTGACATCATCGCGCAGAAAGTAATGGGGCAGGGGCAAATTCCCGCGTATAGCCTGACGCCGCCGTTTACCGATGGCATCACGCTTTCCCCGCCCGCCTGGTTTAAGCAGACGCAGGCGGAACGGAATGCCGCAGCCAAAAAGCTGTTGGCTGAAGCCGGCTTTAATGATCAGCACCCGCTGCGTTTCACGCTGTTGTACAACACCTCCGAGCAAAATAAAAAACAGGCGATTGCTGCGGCTTCTATGTGGCAGAAAAACCTTGGTGCGGTGGTGACGCTACAGAATCAGGAGTGGAAAACGCTACTCGAAACACGTCATCAGGCGCAATACGACGTGGTGCGCGCGACCTGGTGCGCTGATTACAACGAACCATCGACCTTTCTGAATATGTTGCTGACTGGTGCTTCAATTAACACCGCGTTTTACAGCAGCCCGGTTTTTGACCAGTTGATGAATAAAACCCTCACGGTGCCGGATGCGGCAGCGCGTGCGGCGCTTTATCAACAGGCTGAGACGCAACTGGATAAAGACTCGGCGATCATTCCGGTCTATTACCGTGTCAGCGTGCGACTGGTGAAACCTTGGGTGGGGGGCTTTACCGGCCAGGACCCGCAGGATCTCATCAATCTGAAATACTATTACATAAAGAAACATTGAGTAATGGGCTGATCCGGCGCTACAGTCGGGCGGCACGTTACCGTGGCAACACCTGAAAAGGTGATTGCGATCTCTGACCAGACAGGGCGGAGATCTCCCGGATACGGGGTACGCCGGGCGGTGTTAACTTCCCGGTGACGATAATAAAACTGGAGCGTAATAATGAACAACATCACGAAAAAAAGCCTGATCGCCTTAGGTGTGGTTGCGGCGATTGGCGCGCTGGCAGGGAATGCCGCGCTGGCAGCAAATGTGCCAGCAGGCGTTGAATTGGCAGCAAAGCAGGAGCTGGTGCGCGGTAATGGCGACGAGGTCCAATCTCTGGACCCGCATAAAATTGAGGGTGTGCCGGAAGACAACGTGGCGCGCGATCTGTATGAAGGTCTGTTGGTCAGCGACAGCGATGGCAAACCGGTTCCGGGTGTTGCTGAAAGCTGGGAAAATAAAGACTTTAAAGTCTGGACTTTCCATCTGCGTAAAAATGCCAAATGGTCCAATGGCGCGCCGGTAACAGCACAGGACTTCGTTTACAGCTGGGAGCGTCTGGTTGATCCCAAAACCGCGTCACCGTACGCCAGCTATCCGCAATATGGTCACATCGCCAACGTTGATGACATCATTGCCGGTAAAAAACCGATTACCGATCTGGGCGTGAAAGCGCTTGACGATCATACGCTGGAAGTGACCCTCAGCGAGCCGGTGCCTTATTTCGACAAACTGCTGATCAACTCCGTGATGTCTCCGGTGTACAAACCGGCAATTGAAAAATTTGGCGACCAGTGGACGCAGCCGCAAAACTGGGTGGGTAACGGCGCCTTTAAATTACAGGACCATGTGATCAACGAGCGTATTACGCTGGTACGTAACCCGGAATATTGGGACAACGCACATACCGTGCTGAACAAGGTCACTTTCCTGCCGATCAACTCAGAAGTCAGTGATGTGAACCGTTTCTTCTCCGAGAACGGCAGCGACATGACTTACAACAACATGCCGATCGAGCTGTTCAAAAAGCTGCAACGTGATAACCCGAAAGAACTGCATGTAGATCCGTATCTGTGTACTTACTACTACGAAATTAACAACCAGAAAGCACCGTTCACTGACCCGCGTGTGCGTGCTGCGCTGAAACTCGGCCTTGATCGCGACATCATGGTGAACAAAGTTCTGGCACAGGGCCAGCAGCCAGCCTACAGCTTCACCCCGCCAGCCACCGATGGCATGGAGATTCTGCCGCCAGACTGGTTCAAGTGGTCACAGGAAAAACGTAACGCAGAAGCGAAGAAACTGCTGGCTGAAGCCGGTTATACCGCTGATAAACCGCTGACGTTTAACCTGCTGTACAACACCTCCGATCTGCATAAAAAACTGGCGATCGCAGCGGCATCTATCTGGAAGAAAAACATTGGCGTGAACATCAAACTGGAAAACCAGGAGTGGAAAACCTTCCTGGATACCCGTCATCAGGGCAACTTTGATGTGTCCCGTGCCGCCTGGTGTGCAGACTATAACGAACCAACGTCGTTCCTGAACATCATGGTATCTGACAGCAGCAGTAACACCTCGCATTATAAGAGCGCAGAATTTGACAAGGTGATCAAAGACGCAATTAAAGCGCCTGACGCCAAAGGTCGTGCTGCCGATTATCAGAAAGCCGAGCAGATCCTGGATAAAGACAGCACCATCGTGCCGGTTTACTACTACGTGAACGCGCGTCTGGTGAAAACCTATGTGGGTGGTTACACCGGCAAAGATCCGCTGGATAAAACCCTCGATAAGAACTTTTATATAATTAAACACTAATAGCACACAGGCTATCAGACAGAGGCGGTGCTGCGGCACCGCCCATTACTTTGTGAAGCAACAGCCTGGTAGGTACGGCAATGTTAAAATTCATCCTGCGCCGGATTCTTGAAGCGATTCCGACGCTCTTTGTTCTAATCACCATCTCCTTCTTTATGATGAGACTGGCCCCCGGCAGCCCCTTTACCGGTGAGCGTACCCTGGCGCCCGAAGTCATGGCCAATATCGAAGCCAAATATCATCTCAACGACCCCATCGGCAAACAGTACGTTGATTACCTGATCCAGTTGGCGCACGGCGACTTTGGTCCCTCCTTTAAATATAAGGATTACAGCGTTAACTATCTGGTGGGACATGCCTTCCCGGTATCAGCCAAGCTCGGGCTTGCCGCCTTTGTGCTGGCAATGGTGCTGGGCATTGCGGCGGGCGTGATAGCCGCGTTAAAACAGAACAGTTTATGGGATTACGCGGTGATGGGGGTCGCCATGACCGGCGTGGTGATACCCAGTTTTGTGGTAGCGCCATTGCTGGTGCTGATCTTCGCCATCACCCTGCGCTGGCTGCCTGGCGGCGGCTGGAATGGTGGGCAACTGCAATATATGCTGCTGCCGATGGTAGCGCTGTCGTTAGCGTATATCGCCAGCATCGCACGTATCACGCGTGGTTCAATGATTGAAGTGATGCACTCCAACTTTATCCGCACCGCGCGGGCGAAGGGGCTGCCGCTGCGTCGTATCGTGCTGCGTCATGCGCTGAAACCGGCACTGCTGCCCGTCATCTCCTATATGGGACCGGCTTTCGTCGGTATCATCACCGGTTCAATGGTGATCGAGTCGATTTACGGCCTGCCGGGTATTGGTCAGCTGTTTGTGAATGGTGCGTTGAACCGTGACTATTCGCTGGTGATGAGCCTGACCATTCTGGTTGGTGTGCTGACTATTGTGTTTAACGCGGTCGTTGACGTGCTGTATGCCGTTATCGATCCGAAGATTCGCTACTGACGCCGGAGTTCGCCCATGATGTTAAGTAAGAAAAACAGCGAAGCTCTGGATGCCTTCAGTGAAAAGCTGGAAGTGGAAGGGCGCAGCCTGTGGCAGGATGCGCGTCGTCGCTTTATTCATAACCGCGCCGCGCTACTCAGTTTGCTGGTGCTGGTGCTGATCGCGCTGTTTGTGATTTTTGCGCCGATGCTGTCGCAATTCCGCTACGACGATACCGATTGGGGCATGATGTCGGCTCCGCCGGATACCACTTCGGGTCACTGGTTCGGTACCGACTCTTCCGGGCGTGATCTGCTGGTGCGCGTGGCCATCGGTGGCCGTATCTCGCTGATGGTGGGGATTGCCTCTGCGTTGATTGCGGTGCTGGTCGGCACCTTGTACGGTTCGGCTGCCGGTTATCTTGGCGGTAAAACCGACTCGGTGATGATGCGTATTCTGGAGATCCTCAACTCCTTCCCGTTTATGTTCTTCGTCATTCTGCTGGTGACCTTCTTTGGCCGTAATATCCTGCTGATTTTTGTCGCCATCGGCATGGTGTCGTGGCTGGATATGGCACGTATCGTGCGCGGGCAAACCCTGGGCCTGAAACGCAAAGAGTTTATCGAAGCCGCGCAGGTTGGTGGGGTATCAACGATGAACATCGTGTTGCGCCATATCGTACCTAACGTCCTCGGGGTGGTGGTGGTGTATGCCTCGCTGCTGGTACCCAGCATGATCCTGTTCGAATCCTTCCTCAGCTTCCTCGGCCTGGGTACGCAGGAGCCGCTGAGCAGTTGGGGGGCGTTGTTAAGCGACGGGGCAAACTCGATGGAAGTTTCCCCCTGGTTGCTGATGTTCCCGGCGGGTTTCCTTGTGATCACGTTGTTCTGTTTTAACTTTATCGGCGATGGCCTGCGTGATGCCCTCGACCCGAAAGATCGTTGAGGAGTTTCCCGATGACCATTCATGAATTTCAGCCAGCAATGGCGGCCCGTGCGGGAAGCAACCTGTTGTTAGATGTTAAAGATCTGCGTGTCACCTTTGGTACGCACGATGGCGATGTCACTGCGGTCAACGATCTCAACTTCTCGCTGCGAGCCGGTGAAACCCTCGGTATCGTTGGCGAGTCGGGTTCCGGTAAATCGCAGACCGCGTTTGCGCTGATGGGGCTGCTGGCGAAAAACGGTCGCATTGGCGGATCTGCCAAATTTAACGGCCAGGAGATCCTCAACCTGCCGGAAAATACGCTGAATAAACTGCGCGCCGAGCAGATCGCGATGATCTTCCAGGACCCGATGACCTCGCTGAACCCTTACATGCGCGTTGGCGAACAGCTGATGGAAGTACTGAAGCTGCATAAAGGGATGAGCAACGCCCAGGCGTTTGAAGAGTCAGTGCGTATGCTGGATGCGGTAAAAATGCCGGAAGCACGCAAACGCATGAAAATGTATCCGCATGAATTCTCAGGCGGGATGCGCCAGCGCGTAATGATTGCTATGGCGTTGCTGTGTCGTCCGAAATTATTGATTGCCGATGAACCCACCACCGCATTAGACGTGACGGTACAGGCGCAAATCATGACGCTGCTGAACGAACTGAAGCGCGAGTTCAACACGGCGATCATCATGATTACGCACGATCTGGGCGTGGTTGCCGGGATCTGCGACAAGGTGCTGGTGATGTATGCCGGGCGTACTATGGAGTATGGCCGGGCGCGTGATGTGTTCTATCAACCGGCGCATCCGTACTCGATTGGTCTGCTGAGCGCGGTACCGCGTCTCGATGCCGAAGGGGAGTCGCTGATGACGATTCCGGGTAACCCGCCCAACCTGTTGCGTCTGCCGCAGGGCTGTCCGTTCCAACCGCGATGCCCGCATGCGATGGATGTCTGTGCCAAAGTCCCGGCACTGGAACCTTTTGGTGAAGGTCGTCTGCGCGCCTGCTTCAAGCCGGTGGAGGAGTTAGTATGAACGCCGTAGCTGAGAAAAAAGTGTTACTGGAAATCGCCGATCTGAAGGTGCATTTCGATATCAAAGATGGCAAGCAGTGGTTCTGGCAACCCGCCAAAACCCTGAAGGCGGTGGATGGCGTGAGCCTGCGCCTGTACGAGGGGGAAACCCTCGGCGTGGTGGGTGAATCCGGCTGTGGTAAATCGACGCTGGCACGCGCAATCATCGGGTTGGTGAAGGCCACTGATGGTCGTGTGGCATGGCTGGGACGCGATTTGCTGGGACAGAGTCAGGAAGAGTGGCGCAAAGCGCGCAGTGATATCCAGATGATCTTCCAGGACCCGCTGGCGTCGCTCAACCCGCGTATGACCATCGGCGATATCATTGCGGAGCCGCTGCGCACCTATCATCCGAAGATGCCGCGTCAGGAAGTGAAGGACAAGGTCAAAAACATGATGATGAAGGTTGGCCTGCTGCCCAACCTCATCAACCGTTATCCGCATGAGTTTTCGGGCGGTCAGTGTCAACGTATCGGCATTGCGCGTGCGTTGATCCTCGAACCGAAGCTGATTATTTGTGATGAACCCGTTTCTGCGCTCGATGTGTCGATTCAGGCGCAGGTGGTGAACCTGTTGCAGCAGCTGCA
This sequence comes from Pantoea phytobeneficialis, assembly GCF_009728735.1. Taxonomy (NCBI): domain Bacteria; kingdom Pseudomonadati; phylum Pseudomonadota; class Gammaproteobacteria; order Enterobacterales; family Erwiniaceae; genus Pantoea; species Pantoea phytobeneficialis. The sequence continues at coordinate 2,354,692 of NZ_CP024636.1, read as the reverse complement.
ACGTGAGATGGGGCTGTCGCTGATCTTCATCGCGCACGATCTGGCGGTGGTTAAACACATTTCTGACCGTGTGTTGGTGATGTATCTCGGTCATGCGGTGGAGCTGGGGACTTACGATGAGGTCTACAGCAATCCGCAGCACCCGTATACGCGTGCGTTGATGTCAGCGGTGCCGATTCCCGACCCGGATCTGGAGAAGAACAAACAGATTCAGCTACTGGAAGGGGAACTGCCGTCGCCGATCAATCCGCCATCAGGTTGCGTATTCCGCACTCGTTGTCCGATAGCCGGGCCGGAGTGTGCCAAAACGCGTCCATTGCTGGAAGGCAGCTTCCGTCATGCGGTGTCTTGTCTGAAGGTCGATCCGCTATAAAACACAACGCCGGGCAAGTGCCCGGCGTTCATTATCGTGCTGCGATCATTCGCGCCAGAGAATATGGCACAACTTGTGGTCTTTCTCGCGGCACAGCAGAATACGCGCGAACACATCGGTAATCGGCTCACCATCGGCTTCACCGAGACCAATCACCACCTCAGAGAAAAAGTCAGGGTTCAGGTCAAAATCGACATGCTCCTGCCAGTCTTCTGACGGATCGAACAGCTCTGCGCCACCGCGTTCCTCAAATTGCAGGTTGAACAAAATGATATCTGCGGGATCGAGATTGTCGCCTGCCAGCTCAAGAAAAATATCGTAAGCCTGCTCCAGCGTTTCATCTTCGGTAAGGCGGTTATTTAAATCCATAGTCATTGGCGTGCCCTGCGGCGGTAAATATTTCCGCTCGTTTTACAGTAAAGGACTGAAGAAGTAAAACAGTCGTTCGACGATGCGTTGCCACCAGGCACGTTTTGCCCAGCGAGCGCCATCCAGCAGGCGTGAACGCGCGATGTAATCATCCTGTACGCAGGCGAGATCGCTACCAAAACCGGCGTCATCCACCACCAAAGTAATCTCAAAATTGAGCCACAGGCTGCGCATATCCAGATTCACCGTACCCACCAGGCTGAGCTGACCATCAACCAGCACGCTTTTGGTATGCAGCAGGCCATCTTCAAACTGGTAAATCTTCACCCCCGCCTCCAGCAGCTCGGTGAAAAAGGCACGACTGGCCCAGCCCACCAGCAGCGAATCATTATGGCGTGGCACCACAATGCTGACCTCGACCCCGCGCAGTGCAGCGGTACAAATGGCATGCAGCAAGTCATCGCTCGGCACGAAATACGGCGTGGTCATGATCAACTGATGACGAGCCGAGTAAACGGCAGTCAGCAACGCCTGATGAATCATGTCCTCGGGGAATCCTGGACCAGAAGCGATCACCTGAATGGTGTGGCCACTCTCTTTCTCAAACGGCATGATATTGGTATCGGGTGCCGGGGGCAGGATACGTTTGCCGGTTTCAATCTCCCAGTCGCACGAGTAGACAATCCCCATGGTGGTCGCCACCGGGCCTTCCATACGTGCCATCACATCAATCCATTGACCGACTCCAGCATCTTGTTTAAAGAAGCGCGGATCGACCAGGTTCATGCTGCCGGTGTACGCGATGTAGTTATCAATCAACACTACTTTGCGATGCTGACGCAAATCCATCCGGCGCAGGAATACACGCAGCAGGCTGACCTGTAACGCTTCCACCACGTCGATACCGGCATTGCGCATCATGCCGACCCACGGGCTACGGAAGAAGGCGACGCTGCCTGCGGAGTCGAGCATCAGGCGGCAATGGACACCACGGCGTGAGGCGGCCATCAGCGATTCTGCCACTTCATCGGCGAGACCGCCGGGTTGCCAGATATAAAACACCATCTCGATGTTATGGCGTGCCAGTTGGATGTCGCGAATTAACGCATGCATGACATCGTCGGAGTTGGTCAGCAACTGCAACTGGTTACCTTTAACCCCGGCGATGCCCTGGCGGTGATGACAAAGCTGAAACAGCGACAGCGCCACGTCGCTATGTTCGGTGGCAAAAATATGGCGACATTGTTTCAGGTCGTTCAGCCATTTGGCGGTAGAAGGCCACATGGTGCGCGCGCGTTCCGCACGGCGTTTACCCAGATGCAGTTCACCAAATGACAAATACGCAATGATACCCACCAGCGGCAGAATATAAATGATCAGCAACCAGGCCATTGCGGAGGTGACGGCACGGCGTTTCATCAGAATACGCAGCGTCACCCCGGCGATAAGCAACCAGTAGCCAAAAAGCAGCAACCAACTGATAAGGGTATAAAATGTGGTCATTAAGTGGACGTCCCGTTCGCGCTTTGATGAGCAAAGTTTACGTGTTGCTGAACGGTAGCGAAACCTTTAATCATAACGGGGTAACGATAAGCGATTCGAATTGGCATTTTATGGCAGATCACTATAATGCGTGCCGGTGATTAGCCTGTCTGAGAGGATGTGATGAGACGAAGCAGAAATGAAGTGGCTCGCTGGAGAATGTTACGTCAGGTGCAGCGTCGTCGTGCGCGCTGGCTGGAAGGGCAATCACGTCGTTACAAGCGTATTCACGCTATTCGTCATCAGGTCGCGCAGCAGCATCGCCGCTCCATCCTGTTTATCACCCAGAATGCCTGACAAGCAAGCGTTAACACAGGCATCTGATGTTCGGATGAATAATAAACAGCGCGATTAACCGCGCTGTTTTCCAATTTTGTATCTCTTAATGTGATCGGTATCGATTCTTTATTGTATCAGCGTTGTTGTGGTCGCATTTAGGATTGCATGAAATTGCAGTTTAGTAGTTCCAGGGATAACTTTATAAAAAGCCCCTCTGGAAGCAATATCATGTTAAACAAAATCAAGTCAAATCTTCTCGTTACAACATTATGTCTAATGTTGTCATCCACATATGTATTTGCAAATCCGGGTAATGGCAATGGACACGGCAATGGGAATGGACACGCAAACAATAGTGGGAATAGTAAGAAAGGATATAATGACAGCAGTTATAGTTCGGGTGTAAAAGGAAAAAATCCACGTAATGCAGACACCGAAGTTTCATTTTCATTTGCAAGAGGTTTAGCCATTGATATGGGGATGACGGGTTATAAGTCGTTGCCTCCGGGAATTGCGAAAAATCTGGCGAGAGGTAAACCGTTACCGCCAGGAATCGCGAAGCGGTATGTTCCCAAATCAATGCTCAGTGAACTGCCTTACTATCCAGGTTATGAATGGCGTATTGTTGGTGACGACCTTGTTCTTATTGCGCTAAGTACTGCGGTGGTGACTGCAATTATAAATGGCGTTTTTGATTAACTGTCCCTCAGCACATTTACCCATAATAGAAAAGAGGGGGTGATAAATATCACCCCCTCTTTTCTCCAGAAAATGGTTGCGGAACCGAACTGTGGTTTCACCACAATTTCAATAAGCTCATGCCATTACTTAGGATAATAAATGGTGCACTCATGGGCTAACGGGCCATCTGTCAGAGTATTACCACTACAACAGTCTAAACCATCTCTTCCAACATAAGTGTTATTTCTGCATGCGGCGGGTAATAATTTTCTCCATGTTTTACCATCGCTATTTTTTCCCGTACCATAGCGTTCATAGGCACACTTTTCTGACCGCATATCTACCTTAGTTACCCCTCGATTATAAGATGTCTCGCCCTGGGTGAGACATTGTTTATATTTCTCAGTATCTTTGGTTTTTTCCTTATTTGCACTCATCATAATGTTTACACAAACATCTTTGCTGGGGTTTTGTATGCAATTGATTCTTGTGTTGAGTCTACTTGCACTCTTTTGCATAGATGAGCACATCTCAAGTAATAGTCTTTGCGTTGGGTTTTTACCACAAGCTTGTATGTAGAATGCAGGTGTGAAATCGAACGTGTTTTTGTGGGGACCAGGTCCGCGATACATTACATTCAAGCATTGCTTCCCTCCTGACTCCAGACAAATACGACATTCGCTGTTAGGTTTACACGGTTCATATTGAGTATTTGGCTTGTAAGCGAATTCAGTACCATTCATTCGCTTATCAAAGACAACATGTGCATCGCAATTTGCAGGGCAGGAAACACCATCTGAATAAATTGTTATCTTCTTTTGCTCTGCATGCGTAAATGTCGATGATGAAAAAAGGAAAGCAAAGCAGATGATCATGCGTATAACCATGATTACATCTCCGATGTGTGTTGAGATGAATTCATAGTAGCAAATGAGTATGGTTTTCGTGTTTATTATTTTTTATTGTATTTTAATTTTTCTGATAATTATTTTATTATAAATAATTAGCAAGGTGCTTATTGCGTATCTTTCAAAATGAACGGTTGCAATTTACATGCAACCGTTTGTTCTTTATCGTAAAGGTATATTTAGAATACCCGTTTAAACGGCTTTACTGCCACCTGCTTGTACACGCCCGCCGCGATATAAGGGTCGTCATTGGCCCAGGATTGTGCCGCTTCCAGTGACGGGAACTCTGCAATAACCGTAGAACCGGTAAAACCGGCCGCGCCAGGATCGTTGCTGTCGACGGCGGGCATTGGGCCAGCCACAATCAAACGCCCTTCATCCTGCAACAATTGCAGACGTGCCAGATGGGCAGGGCGTACAGCGGTGCGTTTTTCGAGCGAGTCAGCATTGTCTTCCGCATAAATGACATAAAGCACGATAGGGAACTCCCGTTAGACTGGTCTGATTTGCCGAACACGTTAAGTGATCGTTAATCAGAGTGCAAACGAAAGATAATCCCACTGCCATCCAGCGCAAATGAGGCTAAAAAAGGCATTTACGGTAAACACTTAACTCTGCTTGTTGAAACTGATTGCTATTTGCATTTAAAATCTGCGCTTCACTCAATGAACATGACTGTTATGACGACGCTGACTACGCCTTTTCCCAAACGTACCCCGGTTTCTGTGCTGTTATCTGTGGTTCTTCACGGTACGGTAATTGCCGGCATTCTTTATGCATCGTTTCATCAGGTCATTGAGGTTCCGAAAGCATCCCAACCGATCAGCGTTACAATGGTGGCGCCTGAAGTGCAGCCTGAACCTGCGCCAACCGTGCAGACCCCGCCGCCACCAGAGCCAGAACCCACTCCTGAGCCAGTACCAGAAGTCGCGCCGGAACCACCAAAAGCCGAGCCAGTTCCGATCCCGATTCCAAAACCTGAGCCGAAGCCAAAACCCAAGCCGAAGGTAGAGAAGAAGCATGAGCCGAAACGTGAGGTGAAACCACGCGAAGAGGCGAAGCCGCAGGCTCCGGTGAAAACTGACGCCCCAACTACCCAGACGCGCCCGACGACCGCACCGCGAACCACGCCAACCTCCACGCCTTCGGTTTCTGATGGTCCGAAAGCGATGAGTGTCAGTAAGCCAGCCTATCCGGCACGCGCCTTCGCGCTGCGCGTTGAGGGACGGGTGCGGGTACAGTTCGATGTGGATAGTGACGGTCGTGTCGATAACATTCAGATTCTGTCTGCGGAACCGCGCAACATGTTTGAACGTGAAGTGAAGCAGGCGATGAAGAAATGGCGCTATCAGCCAGGGCGTCCCGGCACCAACCTGACGATGAATATCGTGTTCCGCATCAACGGTGGCGCGAATATCGAATAAGAAAAAAGCGGTCAATGACCGCTTTTTTTAGCGCTGTTAATCACTCAGATTGGCTTTACCCGGTGGCAGTGGTCGTGACTTGCCGGAGTTATCAATAGCGACATAAATAAACACCGCTTGGGTCGCACAATATGTCTGACCAATCGGTTCCGACGAGACTTTTTTGATCCACACTTCCACGTTGATGGTCATCGAGCTGTTACCGGTGCGAATGCAGCGGCAATAGCAGCTCACCACATCACCTACCGCAACGGGTTTCAGGAAACTCATGCCATCCACCCGTACTGTTGCGACACGGCCCTCAGCAATCTCTTTTGCCAGGATGGCACCGCCCATATCCATCTGCGACATCAGCCAGCCGCCAAAAATATCACCGTTGGCGTTGGTATCTGCTGGCATCGCCAGCGTGCGCAGCACCATTTCGCCTTGCGGCAATTTATGTTTTTCGTCCATTGCTTCAGTTCTTATGCAGGTGAGGCGGCAAGCGCCAAAAAACCCGGCAGAGCCGGGCATCAGAGATTATTTTTCTTCTTGTTGTGGCATGTGTCGCCAGATGTATGCGCCACTTAACAGGGTAAACAGCAGGGTAAGACCTGTCAGACCAAACACCTTAAAGTTAACCCAAAACTCCTGTGATAACCAAAATGCAACATAAATATTCGCCATGCCACAGGCGAGGAAGAAAATCGCCCAGGCAATATTCAGACGACGCCAGACCGAATCCGGGAGCTGCAACTCTTTACCCAGCATGCTTTGAATCAGCGGTTGCTGCATAAACCATTGGCTGTAGAGCAACGCCAGCGCAAACAGAGAGTAAATCACCGTCACTTTCCATTTGATAAATTCATCGTTATGGAACACCAGCGTCAGCGTGCCAAACACGGCAACCAGTACGAAGGTGATGATGGTCATTTTTTCCAGTTTGCGGTACAGCACCCAACTGGCGATTAGCGCGATACCCGTGGCAACCACCAGCGCGCCCGAAGCGACAAAAATGTCGTAAAGCTTGTAGAAAACGAAGAACACGACCAAAGGGAGAAAATCGAGTAACTGCTTCATAGAATATCCAGTCAGGGGCGTTAATTCAGGCGCTCAACGAGCGCCATAAGGTTAACGTAACAGCATATACAGCCGGTACAGGTAGATAATCAGGATGGCGGAAACCATGTTCCCCAACGCGTTCAAAACCACAGACGCGACATTGGCGGGCAGTACCGTCAGCGAGGAGAAAAAGAACATCAGCGCAATTTTCGCCAGCAGCCAGACAATAATGGCCGGCGCGATCAGTTTCATATTTTTCCATGCCATGCGCATACTGGCGCGCATCGCACTCATCACACCCATCTTCTCATTGACCAGCATCACCGGTGCCAGCGATAGCAGGATCGCCAGCATCACCCCTGGCACCATCAGCACCATAAAGCCGAGTTGCACCAGCAGGGTGATTAAAAAGGTTTGCAGCAGCAATTTGGGCAGCGTTGGTGCTGAAGCACCGATGGCACGCAGCGCGCTCACACGCTGACCGCTTGATACCATCGGGATCAGGCACAGCATACCGCCTAATAACAAGGTATTTCCCACCAGCGCCGCGAAGGTGCCTGCCGCTGAGGCGCGCAGCAAAATACGCTGCTGTTCCGGCGACATATTCTGTACCAGTTCAAACAGCGAAGAAGCGCTGTCATCGCTCTGACTCAACAGCGACAACTGGTCAGCACCAGGCGTCAGGGCGTGGCCGATAATCACGGTTATAAATGAGGTAAGCAACGCCATCAGCACAATGGTAATCAGCTGATGGCGCAGAAAATTTCCTGTGTCACGGTATAACGAGCTTGCCGTGATAGACATGTACACTCCTTGGAGAAACCGGGTTAATTAACCCGGCGATTGTACATGTTCTGCGGGCAGGCTGGCACCCGGATTAGGACATCTTTCTGTCATCTCAGGTAAAGAAGGGTGAAAAAGAGCAGGTAAACCATAGCGCGCTCTGGCCCGATCGCAGGCTTCGTTCAGCACGCCATGTTCACCCGACATCTCAAATTCACGGCAAGGGGAAGGACGGTGTTGATAAATGCCGCAAGAGACGCAGCCGCCGATCTCGCCCTGCAATGCCACACAACGCGGTTCGCGTACGTTAGTGCCGCGCATATTCCGCATCAACAGGCTGAGGGGTTCGGTTAATTCAACGGGAACAAGGCCGCCCGCATCGTCAGCTTCGGCCCAATAGAAAGAAACACGGAAATGGGCGCAGCAGGCGCCACAGGTCATACAAGGGTTAAGTGAATCGCTCATTTGATCGCCCGCTTCTCCTAAGCATCGAACCAAAATCAACGGAAGAGAAATAGCAAAGTAGTCACGCTGTGAAATTTTCGCAAGGGGATTTTTATTACGCTGTGTAAGGCCAAAATTGATCTGAATCAATTCATTGTTTTATAAGTGATTTATTTGAATTGATTCACATGCATTTTGCCTGAAAAAGCGTTAGATCTTTGCCACCAACGCTGATCAATAACATCAACAATTCTGGCAAAGGAGTGAATATGAGACTGGCAAAATGCGCGCTGCTGGTGGCACTGGCGATCCCACAATTGGCACTGGCCCATGAGGCGGGTGACTTCTTTATGCGTGCGGGTAGCGCGACAGTACGTCCGACCGAAGGCTCTGACAATGTGCTGGGTATGGGCGGTTTTAACGTGAGTAATGATACGCAACTGGGTCTGACTTTTACCTATATGGCCACCGATAACATCGGTGTCGAGTTGTTGGCTGCGACGCCATTCCGTCATAAGGTTGGTCTGGGACCAACGGGTAATCTGGCAACAGTACGCCAGTTGCCACCCACCTTGATGGCGCAATATTATTTCTTCGACAGTAAAAGCCAATTCCGTCCCTATGTGGGTGTGGGTATAAACTACACCACATTTTATGATGCCAAATTCAACCAGACCGGTCGTGATGCGGGTCTGACCGACCTTAGCGTGAAAGATTCCTGGGGAGCGGCGGGTCAGGTGGGCGTAGATTATCAAATCAACCGCGACTGGATGCTGAATGCTTCACTGTGGTACATGGATATCGATACCACCGTAAAATTTAAAGCGAATGGACAACAACAGAATATTGATACCCGTATCGATCCCTGGGTGTTCTTCTTTGGTGTCGGTTATCGTTTCTGATTGGCGATGGGATGACAGTTCCAGGTCGCCATATATGGCGACCTGGTCTGAATATCAGTGGGTAAGCGGCAACGTTTGCGATGCTTCCTGCTGTCCATCGGCTGTCATTGGCGTAAACATCACCTCTTTTTGCAGCGGCAGATGGTGTGGACAGGCACCGTAGACGATGACGGTTTGTCCCGGAAGTACTGTGGTTTCATTCAACGCCACAAGCGCATCATCCGGAAGCAGTTTGATATCTTTGTCGAGTTGGATCGGCACTTTACCGTTATTCGTCACCGTCAGTCTTTGCTCTTTTATTCCCCATACCAGTGGCAGAGGGGCAGATTGTACTGCCTGAGAAAACAGCGAGCATAGCAGCAGTGCTGAAGGCACAAGGCAAAGAACCTTAATTGTCCTTGTCATATACGACTTCCTGAGCATTCGCCTCCTGACGAAACCGGAGGCGATGAGATAATCAACACGCCTTGATAATTACAAGGCGTGTGACAGGTGATTAACGGCGAACTTTAACCGTCTGGGTGGCAGTTGAAGAAAGGCCCGTGTTGGGGTCGGTAATTTTTACCTGAACGTCAACATCGAAATCTTCCATTACTACTGAGGCCGGATAATCGAGAGTCGCAATCTGACCATGGCGATGTTTGAACACAATCTTATTCGCGTTGTTCAGCACCGACCACTCAAACTTAGCGGTATCGAGTGAAGCATTACCCGGTAAGGTTGAATTGGCCGCACTCAGGGTTGCACGCAGGTTTCCTGTTGAAATGGTGTCGTTACCCTGAATTTCCAGATTGGCGATCGGTTTGGTTTCTGTCGCTTTTACCGTCACAGTGATATCACTGCTATCGGTTTTATCACCTTTTTTCACTGTCAGGCGGTAGGTAACCTTACCGCTTGTGCCAGGTTTGATCAGCGCACGGGCTTTCGCTGTGCTGACGCTCTGCACCCATGCTCCATTGTCCAGGGTTTGCATTGCGCCGATATCGTGACCCGAGACAATCGTCCACTTATAGGTATCCGCATTCTTACTGGCAGAGCCATCCAGTGGATAATTACGGGATTCTTTATTGCTCTCAACGGTAAAGTTGGTCCCTGCCACCGCAACCGGTGCATTCGTTGCTTTTTCAACAGTCATAACAACTGACTGCATATTATCTTGTAAGAAGATACCATTATTACGAAGATCGGTTGGGTCAAATGAAATACTGCCGCTGGTGCTTTGCTTACCGATCAGAACAAAATTGGAATGGTTGGTGTTAATTTCAGTTGCCAGCTCAGCAATCCATTTATCATTAACGTTAGCGGCAGTGATCTCTTTTTTAATATCAACCAGGTTGGTACCTTTAGTGCCACCCATCAAACGGAAGTGAACATATTCACCGGCTACCGGTTTGTGCTCGTGGGCAAATTTACTGTATTCAAACCAATCGGTAGTTTGACCGCCATCCTCACCACCCGGATTCTCGGGTTCAGTCGGTAATTCACCACTTCCTGGCTGATCGATTATCACATCACTACAGTTGTAAAAGCCTTCACCAGCGGGGTCATTACGCTGCCAGCGTGAAAAAATCACGGCACGGCCGGTACGGTCTGCCGGAATGGTGATATTAAAATCCTCGTAGCTGGAGTAAGCGCCCGGAACGTCTCCTGGTCTTTTTTGAGTTGCTTTGGAAGAAACAACGGTATCCAGTAACTCCACATCGTCCCAGCCCAGGGCTTTCTCTGCCGGATTGTACCCTTTTTTACTGATATAGAATTCAATCCATGAAGGGTCATGAGGTTGCGTATAGCCATAACGCATTTTGACCTTACCGTTGCTGTCTGGCTTGATCAGCGTGGTGTGCCATTCGGCGCGCGGTGAACTGAATCCTCTCCCTTTATCGGTACCTGAGCAAATGAGGGTGCTGGGGATCTCTTTTCTGGCTTGTTCTGCGCTGTGATTACCACCAACAAAACCTGTCAACTCTTGCCAGGTATAAATCGACTGACCACCATCATTGCTTTCTGCGGAGGCTTTTTTGCAGACATCAAGATTCTGGTTTTGATTGCAATAATACTGACGTGCTGGTGGCTCAACTAAGCCACCATGACCAAATACACTGGGTACGGAGCCAGCACAGATGCTACCAATTACTAAAGATAGCAACGTCCGATGTTTAAGTTTCATCAGGGAATATCCTTTTGATTATTCATTTGCTGTGTGATTAACAAGAAACGGTGGTTATCACCTTTTTTCGTGTGAATTATAAAAACGACACAGACGGGATAAAATAATCAAAGGATGAGAAAGAAGACGGGTTGATTTAGAAATGTCCTGATAATATTAAGATGTAGTGCAATAAAATCGGGCGACCAGATAGTCGCCCGATAACTTATTTGATTTGCATATTATTTACGACAGATTTAACACCGGCGACGGTGCGTGTCACCGCCACGGCACGGTTCGCCATTTGCGGTGAACTGACGAATCCACTCAACTGTACGCGCCCTTTGAAAGTTTCCACATTGATCTCCGTGGATTTCAGCGAGTCATCTTTCAACAACTCTGTTTTCACCTTGGTGGTAATCACCGTGTCATCGATGTAACCCCCGGTTCCTTCCTGCGTTGACGTAGGTGCACATGCGCTGAGTGCCAGCGCCATCACCGCAGCCATCAGCAATCCTGCAACGACTTTGAACAAATTCATCGGTTATCTCCTTGTCATACATGATGTTTCACCGCGATGTGACGGTGCGATTAAAGTGTGGTGTGGCGGTTGGGAATGGTCAAATGACCGGGTGGAAAAAACACGGAATATGGCGTTTTTTGCCACTTATTGATCCCATTGCTTTATTTGGCAATCGGTTACGCTGTGAACACCTCAGCCGCTGCCTTCAGGGATCAAACAATGAAAAAAACCCTTATCCTGATCATCGCCACCGTTGGCTACCTTTCCTGGTTACAACTTTTTGCCAGCCAGACATTGCCGGTGCCACACGCGCAGGCGGAATCCCGGCTGATTAATCCGCACCTGGGCACCATCTGTAAGGCGACCGCCGCCATTAGCTTCGGGCGTAATTTCCGCATCATGCAACTGGACAACGTCGACGAACAGGGCGTTGCCTGGGTGCATTATCTGCGTCCATCGGATCATTCGCGCTGGGCGATTCGTTGTCGTTTACAGGAGGATCGGGTGATTTGGATGGCGGATAATCCCGACAGTGATGCACGTTGGCGCATCGGTCCGGACGATGAGAAGATCACCTGGCGTATCAGCGAAGACAATCTCACTCTCAGGCTGGTTTATCCGGATGGCTCTGGTGATGAGCAAACCTTTCAACTGGAGTAGGGAGAACGCCTTATCCGCCGTGCGGCAGATAAGGCGGGGCGATTAACGGGTTGCGGCCTTCAGATTGCTGACAAAGGCTTGCAGTTCGCTCAGCAACGTCTCTGGTTGATGTTGATTACGTTCAATAATCTTCACAATAGCAGAACCAGAAATGGCACCGGCAGCACCGGCGCTGACGGCTTCTTTCACCTGACCCGGTTCAGAGATACCAAAGCCCTGCAACGGCGGAGCAGCATGGTATTCACGCAATTTGTCGATCAGGTGCTGCAACGGCACATGGGCACGGTTTTCAGAACCGGTCACTCCGGCGCGTGACAGCAGGTAAGTATAACCACGGCCATGCGAAGCAATTTCACGCAGCAGATCATCATCGGCGTTCGGCGGGCAGATAAAGATCGGTGCCACATTGTGGCGCATTGCCGCCTGACGGAACGGGGCGGATTCTTCCACCGGCACATCGGCCACCAGGACGGAATCGACACCAACGGCTGCGCACTGGGCGTAGAAGTTATCGATCCCTTTGCTGAACACCAGGTTGGCGTACATCAACAGGCCAATTGGCAGCTCAGGGTATTTCTGGCGTACGGCTGCCAAAATTTCAAAGCATTGTGCGGTGGTGGTTCCGGCGGCAAAAGCGCGCAAAGTGGCGTTCTGGATGGTCGGACCATCGGCCAGCGGATCGGAGAACGGAATGCCTAATTCCAGCGCATCGGCACCACCCGCGACCAGCGCATCAATAATCTTCAGCGACATCTCTGGCGACGGATCGCCCAGCGTGACGAAAGGAACGAACGCACCTTCTTTGTTCGCCGACAGACGTTTAAACAGCTGATTGTAACGTTCCATCAGATCTCTCCCTTCGCTTTCAAAATATCGTGAACGGTAAAAATGTCTTTATCGCCGCGGCCAGACAGGTTAACCACCAGCAACTGCTCTTTTTCCGGGTTTTCACGGATCATCTTCAACGCATGGGCGAGGGCGTGTGAAGACTCCAGTGCCGGGATAATCCCCTCGGCACGGGAGAGTTGCTTAAAGGCGTCCAGTGCTTCGTCGTCGGTGATCGACACATATTCAGCACGACCAATGCTGTTGAGATGGGCGTGTTGTGGTCCCACCGACGGGAAATCAAGACCCGCCGAGATAGAGTACGACTCCTCAATCTGGCCTTCTTCGGTCTGCATCATCGGCGCTTTCATGCCGAAGTAGATGCCTACTCGGCCATGCTTGAGCGGTGCGCCATGCTCACCGGTTTCGATACCGTGACCTGCCGGTTCAACGCCGATCAGACCAACGCTGGTTTCATCGATAAAGTCAGCGAACATGCCGATGGCATTCGAGCCACCGCCGACACATGCCAGAACTGCATCCGGTAAGCGACCTTCTTTTTCCAGAATCTGCGCTTTGGTCTCTTCGCCAATCATACGCTGGAACTCGCGCACAATGGTCGGGAAGGGGTGTGGACCTGCCGCGGTGCCGAGCATGTAGTGTGCGGTTTCATAGCTGCCGGACCAGTCACGCAACGCCTCGTTACAGGCATCTTTCAGCGTGGCGGAGCCGCTGTGCACCGGGATCACCTCTGCACCCATCAGGCGCATACGGAACACATTAGGTGACTGGCGCTCCACGTCTTTCGCGCCCATATAAATGCGGCACTTCATACCCAACAGCGCACAGGCCAGGGCAGAGGCGACGCCGTGCTGACCCGCACCGGTTTCCGCGATGATTTCATTTTTGCCCATGCGCTTTGCCAGCAATGCTTGACCAAGCACCTGGTTAGTTTTGTGCGCGCCGCCGTGCAGCAAATCTTCACGCTTCAGATACAGGCGGGTTTTGGTGCCTTTGGTCAGGTTGCGGCACAGCGTCAGCGCCGTGGGGCGACCGGCATAGTTTTTCAGCAGGTCAGTAAATTCGGCCTGAAAATCCGGATCGCGCTGGGCTTCGACAAATGCCGCTTCCAGCTGACGCAGAGCGGGCATCAGGATTTGCGGCACATATTGCCCGCCAAACTCGCCAAAATAGGGATTCAGTAACGTCATCTTCTCATCTTCCTTATCCAGCCCGCTCCCGGCGGGCAAGAGAAATTAATAGGCGCGTAAGGTGCGGAACACTGCGGCAATTTTGCTGGCATCTTTAATGCCCGGCGACGATTCCACACCAGAATTGAAGTCCAGACCGGCGCAACCCAGTTGTGCCGCTTCGACACAGTTGTCGGCGCTTAATCCGCCCGCCAGCAGCACATTGCTGAGATCCTGTCCCTGCAACAGTGACCAGTCAAAACGCTGGCCGGTACCGCCCTGACCATTATCCAATACATAGCGGTCAACATGCGGCCAGTCGCGCGCAGGGAGCGTATCTTTGATACTCAGCGCTTTCCAGATCTGTACGGTTTCCGGCAATGCCTGACGCAGTTCGGCAACAAATGCCGGGTTTTCATCGCCATGCAACTGGACGGCGAACAGGTTGAGCGCAGTGACTTGCGTGACAATGTCACTTATGCCCTGATTGCGAAACACGCCAACGTATTTCAACGGTGCAGCGGCGATCACCGCCTGCGCCTGTTGCGTACTCACCTGACGTGGCGAGCCTGCGGCAAAAATCACCCCACCATAAATGGCACCGGCCTCATGGGCGCTGCGCGCGTCTTCCGCACGGGTCAGGCCACACACCTTGTTGTCACCCAACAATACGCGACGCACGCCTGCGTTGAGGTCATCTTCTTCCATCAGCGCCGAACCAATCAGGAAACCATTGGCAAAATGGCTGAGTTCACGGATCTGTGCATAGTTATGAATGCCGGACTCACTAATCACTGTTACGCCGTGGCTGAGGCGTGGGGCAAGCTGGCGTGTACGATTCAGGTCAATCGACAGGTCGCGCAGGTCGCGGTTATTGATGCCTACCACTTTGGCTTCCAGCGCGATGGCGCGTTCCAGCTCTTCTTCGTTGCTAACCTCGGTCAGCACACCCATTTTCAGGCTGTGGGCCACCGCGGCCAGTTGGCGGTACTGCTCGTCATCCAACACCGACAGCATCAACAGAATGGCATCGGCCTGGTAATGACGCGCCAGGTAGATCTGATAAGGGTCGATGATAAAATCTTTGCACAGCACCGGTTGCGTGATCGCCGCACTGACGATGGGCAGAAACTCGAAGTTGCCCTGGAAGTATTTTTCATCGGTCAATACGGAAACGGCGGAGGCATAGTTCCGATAAATACCGGCGATGGTCGCGGGATCAAAGTCCTCGCGAATCAGTCCCTTCGACGGTGACGCCTTTTTGCATTCCAGAATAAAGGCAGTTCGTGTACCGCGCAGCGCATCGTAAAAATGGCGTTCGGCCGGTTGCAGGCTGTTCTGGAAAGTGGTCAGCGGCTGCTGCGCTTTACGCGCCTCGACCCAGACGGCTTTATCCAGCACAATTTTTTCTAACACGGTTCCCTTAATGCTCATCTCATCCTCTCGCTGCCAGTGCGACAACGCGTTCATAGGCCTGACCGCTGCGAATGGCGGTGATGGCGCGTTGTGCGTTGTCACGCAAATCTTCATTACCAAATACTTTCAGCAACATCGCCACGTTCACCGCAACGGCTTCCTCGTGCGCTTGCTGGCCTTTACCCTGGAGTAAACGCGTCAGAATGTCACGGTTTTCTTCCGGTGTACCGCCCGCCAGCGCTTCTTTGTCGTGGAAGCGGAAACCAAAGTCATCTGGCGTCAGCTGATAGCCGGTAATTTCGCCGTCACGCAACTCCGCCACCTGGGTTGGGCTATGCAACGCCACTTCGTCCATTCCGCCACCGTGCACCACGGCGGCGCGCTGGTAGCCGAGCACTTTCAACGTCTGGGCAATCGGCAGCACCAGCTCCGGGCTGTACACGCCGATCACCGCCAGCGGTGGACGCGCCGGGTTAATCAACGGACCGAGTACGTTGAACAGGGTGCGGGTTTTCAGTTGCTGACGTACCGGCATCGCGTGACGGAAACCGCTGTGATATTGCGGCGCGAACAGGAAACAGACGTTCAGATCATCCAGCGCCTGGCGCGCTTGCTCTGGCGGCATGTCCAGATTGATGCCAAACGCCGCCAGCAGGTCGGACGAACCGGATTTGCTCGATACGCTGCGGTTGCCATGCTTGGCGACTTTCAGGCCACAGGTCGCCGCAACAAAGGCGCTGGCGGTGGAGATATTAATGCTGTTGCTGCCATCACCACCGGTGCCAACGATATCGGCAAAGGTGTAATCCGGGCGCGGGAAGGGTTTGGCATCTTCCAGCAGCGCTGACGCAGCACCGGCGATCTCTTCCGGGCGCTCGCCACGCACTTTCATGGCAATCAGCGCAGCCGCCAGTTGGGTCGGTTCCAGTTGGCCGGTAATAATGGCGCTAAACAGCTGATGGCTTTCTGCCTGAGTCAGCGTCTGGGCCTGATAAAGTTTTTCCAGAATAGCTTGCATCATTATCTCCCTATTACTTCGCCAGCGCCCAGGCCAGCGTCTGCTCTAACAAACGTGCGCCTTGGGTGGTCAGAATAGATTCAGGATGGAACTGGAAGCCGCATACGCGATCGGCATCGTGACGTACCGCCATCACCATGCCGTTGTAGCTGGCGTTCACCGTCAGCTCGGCTGGGGTATTGCTCCCCACCAGTGAGTGATAGCGCGCGACGGGCAGGGGATTGCTCAGACCGGCAAACATGCCAATCCCGTCATGGGTAATGGAGGACGCTTTACCATGCAGAATTTCACCGGCCTGACCTACCTGGCCGCCATAGGCTTCAACAATCGCCTGATGGCCGAGGCAGATACCGATAATCGGCAGGCGGCCACGCAGGGTGCGCAACAGTTCCGGCATACAACCGGCATCTTTCGGCGCGCCCGGTCCGGGAGACAGCATCAGCACCGGGTTTTCCATCTGCTGTAAGCGTTCAACCAACAGCTCCGCTGGCAGGTTATTACGGTAGATCACCACGTTGTGGCCGAAGGTCCGCAGCTGATCAACGAGGTTGTAAGTAAAGGAGTCGATATTATCGAGCAGCAGGATATCGGCCATCAGAAAATCTCCTTGCAGTGATGGGCGGTGGCAATCGCGCGCAGCACCGCGCGGGCTTTATTACGGCTTTCATCGGCTTCCGCCTGAGGCTGAGAATCCAACACGATACCGGCACCGGCTTGCACCGTGGCGACGCCATCTTCCACCCAGGCAGAACGAATGACGATACAAGTGTCGAGGTCGCCGTGCGCAGTGAAGTAACCGACCGCACCGCCATAGCTGCCGCGACGGGTGCCTTCGGCGTTGGCAATCAGTTGCATGGCACGCACTTTAGGCGCGCCGCTCAGGGTGCCCATGTTCATCACCGCACGATAGGCATGCAGCACATCCAGGTCATGACGTAACGTACCCACCACGCGGGAAACCAGATGCATCACATAGGTGTAGCGGTCAACGCTGGTCAGATCGGCGACATAGCGGCTGCCCGGCACACAGATGCGTGCCAGATCGTTACGCGCCAGATCGACCAGCATCAGATGTTCGGCCAGCTCTTTATGGTCGGTACGCATTTCAAGCTCGATACGGCTGTCCAGATCGCGATCCAGCGAGCCATCGGCATGACGGCCACGCGGGCGTGTACCGGCGATTGGGTAGATTTCAATCTGACGACTGGTGGCATCGTATTTCAGCGAGCTTTCCGGCGAGGCACCGAACAGCGCGAAATCCTGGTCCTGCATAAAGAACATATACGGGCTGGGGTTGCTGTTTTTCAGCGTGTCATAGGCCGCCAGCGGTGACGGGCAAGGCAACGAGAAACGACGCGATGGCACCACCTGGAAGATCTCACCAATGCGAATGGCTTCCTGCATCTGGCTCACCACGTTGCAATAGACCTCATCGCTTTGGTTGGTGCTGAGGGCCATATGTTCTACGGTTTGCACCGGCAAGGCGGGTGCGGGCTGTGTCATCTGTCCACGCAACTGTTCGACACGACTTTGCAGACGCTGGAACTCGCTGGTGGAAGGGCAGAACAGGCTGGCCTGTAGGCGAGCACTGCGCGTCTGATGGTCAATCACCAGCAAGGTTTCTGCCAGATAGAAGCAGTAATCCGGGCAGCGCTGATCATTGCGAAGCTCAGGTAATTCTTCGAAACCGGCCACCAGGTCATAGGCGAATAATCCACCGAGGAACATCGCCTCACGCTCTTCCTCCGGGCTTTGCACCAGTTGCGGAATCAGACGTAACGCGTCAAACACCGACAACGCTTTCAGGCGCGAATCTTCATCCTGTAAATCCTGGGGTTGCGGGAAGTGCAGCTCACGGCCATCGGGACGTACAGCAATCTGCACCGCCTGCGGTAATGCTTCATCCAGCAGCGCCAGCAATGAGCGGCCATTCTCAGACAGTGCCTGAACAGTGACCACATTGCCGGTAGCGCTGATACGCAGGGCGCTATCCACGATTAACAGGCTTTTCAGGTTACGTTTGCTGTCGATATCGGCGGATTCAAGCAGCAGGGTTGCCGGACGTGCGCCGCATAATTGATGAAACACTGCGGCCGGATCTTCGCGATAGGGCGCGGTGCCGGTAATCAACTTCAATGTAGGTTTCGCATTTGGCATGATGAATTCTCTGAATTTAGCTCAAAAAAAAGCCCGCTCGGTGGCGGGCTCAGGTATCTGCACAGCGTTTACGCAAGTTGTGCACGACGACGTCGCCCGTGTTCGGGAACATCGCGCCACCAACCATTTGAATGCGTGTGAACAACAGCCATGATTAAATACCCGTTACGTGTGAACTTGTGTACTAGTTAACTGGTTCGGCTGAAAAAAGTCAATACCCTTTTTCAGTTAAGGGCAAAATCGGTATCATGCCTGCCGGTTTATGCAGTTGCTGGAGCTATCCTTGTCGGACATTCCCCGTTTTCCCCTTTACGATTTACACAGCCATACGCTGGCTTCTGACGGCGTGCTGACCCCTGCGGCGCTGGTGCAGCGTGCAGTGGAGATGCGTGTCGGCGTGCTCGCCATTACCGATCACGATACCGTTGCCGGGGTGGCGGAAGCGCAACAAACGGTAGCGCAGCAGAACTTGCCGCTTAAAGTGGTCGCCGGGCTGGAAGCCTCAACGTTATGGGAAAATCATGAAATCCATATTGTCGGATTGCATGTCGACTGCCAGCATCTGGCACTGACCCAATTCCTGGCGCAGCAACATCACTGCCGTGAGCAACGGGCGCTGCTGATCGCCGAACGGCTGGAGCGCGCACGAATTCCTGGTGCGCTGGACGGAGCGCAGCGTCTGGCACAGGGTGGGGTGATCACGCGCGGCCATTTTGCCCGCTATCTGGTTGAAATCGGGAAAGCGGATAACCTTGCCCAGGTGTTTAAGAACTACCTGGCGCGTGGGAAAACCGGTTATGTGCCTCCGCAATGGTGTACAATTAAACAAGCCATTGATGCAATTCATGATTCTGGTGGCTTTGCCGTGCTGGCACACCCCGGACGTTACGGTCTTTCCGGCAAATGGCTGAGACGACTGATCGCCCATTTCACGGATGCAGGTGGCGATGCAATGGAAGTGGCGCAATGCCAGCAGGCACCAAACGAACGTAGCCAGCTGGCAACGTATGCCCGCGAACATCAGCTGGCAGCGTCGCAGGGATCTGATTTTCACCAACCCTGTCCGTGGATCGAACTGGGTCGCAAGCTGTGGTTACCAGGCGGTGTGGAACCGATCTGGGAACGCTTTCCCGTGCTTGCGCCTGAGCTGAACCCCAGCGACAGGTGATATGAGGTTTTTATGAGTCAATTGTTCCATATTCATCCGGAAAATCCGCAACCGCGTCTGGTCAACCAGGCGGTTGACTATCTCAACAAAGGTGGGGTGATTGTCTATCCGACCGATTCCGGTTACGCGCTGGGCTGCCGTCTCGAAGAGAAAAATGCCATGGAGCGTATTTGCCGCATTCGTCAGCTGGATGGGCATCACAACTTTACCCTGATGTGCCGTGATTTATCGGAGCTTTCGACCTATTCACAGGTGGACAACTCGGCGTTTCGCATCATTAAAAACAACACGCCGGGAAGCTACACCTTTATTCTGAAAGCGACCAAAGAGGTGCCGCGTCGCCTGATGAACGACAAACGTAAGACCATTGGTCTGCGTGTGCCGTCGAACCCGGTGGCTCTGGCACTGCTGGAAGCGCTCAACGAACCGATGATGTCGACCTCGCTGATGCTGCCAGGCAACGATTTCACCGAATCCGATCCGGAAGAGATTCAGCACAGCATCGGCAAGCTGGTGGATCTGATCATCGATGGCGGCACGCTGGGACAGCAGCCGACCACGGTTATCGATCTCACCAGCGATGCTCCGGTCATCGTGCGTGAAGGGGTGGGCGATATTCGCCCGTTCCAGTAATTATGTGTGGTCAGGCGCGCTGTCGGGTGTCTGACCAATATTTCTCTCCAGCCAGCTCCTGAATTCACCGTACGGAATATACAGCGACACATCTTTCAACACTGCCTGACCGCTACGAATATTATCAATCCGGTGGCTATAGCCGACAATAACGCCGGCCATCGTCTGGTCTGCATTATAAACCGCGCCGCCCGACATTCCCTGTACAACACCGGCATTGGTTGCCATTGCGACACAAGGTTTTTTATTCCAGCGATTGTTAATTGCAGTGCGCGCTAAATTAACGCCACTTGATTCCACTGGCATGGCAGAAACAAAACTGTAACCGTACATCTTAATCGGTTCGCCAATGTTGCTTTTGCGGAATTTAACCAGGGTACTGGGATCGTTCTTGTGATAAATAATTGCCACATCACAATACGGATGATAAGCCTTCACACGCTGGACGGCAGTGGTTGCAACGTGCGCGGCGGTCAGGCTGTATTCTGGCGTTAAGGGAATGGTTGTGCCAAGGACACCTAAACCCAGTACAGTCGGGATGCCGGTCACGCTCATATCAACGTGTTGCAGCGCCGCACGGCTGTACTCAGTATGGCCCACGGAACAACCGCTCAGTGCCAGCGCGGCGAGCGCAGGCCAAAGCAGTGACGTTCTCATAATAGTCATCTTTATTCAGGCATGCCGGCAAAATCCCTGGTGAAGATTTTTGGCATGCAAGTTTAATTCGTACCTGAATGAATTAACGCAACAGCTCCCGCGCGCGCCGGTTTATAATATCAATGAAATTTCACAGTGCTCGTTAATGATTTGTTGGTAAATCGATAATAAAAAGTAAGGCTTAATTTTTTTATTTTTACGATGCACTGGATTTCAGGCTCAAATTTTACACAATTTTTAATTCAGAACAATTCAGAAATTTAACCTTTATCAAATAAATCGGAAAATATAGATATAATCCAATCCACGATATTATTTGGCTGAGGATTTACATTTAATGCGCTTACGAAACTTACTTAACCTTTTTGAGTGGAGTTTTATCCTGTTTTTGCCTTAAGGCTTGGTCTTTGAAATGGCACTTTATCATAAGTACAGATAGCTCTGCTGCGATATGAGCCTTGAGTCTGGCTAATGTATCAGTTTGTTTAAGTGAGGTCGGTTTAAGCCAGGAAAGTCTTAAGCTAAAAAGACAAAAATTCAGAGGGTTGAGTCAAAGTCGCTGCGTAGCGCAGAATGTGATTTATTAGTCTGGCGAATGGATGGGATTTTTGACCCCAGGGTGATGGAAATCTGCGCGACCATTGTTATCGGCAGAAAAGTAAAAGGTTTTAACGCTGCTATGCTTAGTGTAAAATCGCGGGCCGCCTGAAGGTCTGGCGGTTAATCCGAATTCCGATATGGGAACTGGTAATCCCTGTATCTGTACCTTCTTACCACGACGCCTGGGAAGGCGACAACGAGGCTGCTCAATGAGCGAGAAATTACAGAAAGTGTTAGCGCGCGCCGGTCATGGCTCGCGCCGTGAAATCGAAACCATGATTTCAGCCGGACGCGTCAGCGTTGACGGCAAACTGGCGACGCTGGGCGATCGCATCGAAAGCGACAAATCCCTGAAAATCCGCATCGATGGGCATCTGGTGTCCATCGCTGAATCCACCACCGAAGTATGCCGGGTGTTAGCCTACTACAAACCTGAAGGCGAACTCTGTACGCGTAACGATCCGGAAGGTCGTCCGACGGTGTTTGATCGTCTGCCGCGCCTGCGCGGTTCCCGCTGGATTGCCGTTGGCCGTCTGGACGTGAACACCTGTGGCTTGCTGCTGTTCACCACCGACGGGGAACTGGCGAACCGCCTGATGCATCCCAGCCGTGAAGTCGAGCGTGAATATGCCGTGCGCGTGTTCGGTGAAGTGGGCGACGATAAAATTCGTCAACTGAGCAAGGGCGTGCAACTGGAAGACGGTCCTGCTGCGTTCAAAACCCTGCGTTTTGCAGGTGGTGAAGGGATCAACCAGTGGTACAACGTCACGCTGACCGAAGGACGTAACCGTGAAGTTCGTCGTTTATGGGAAGCGGTAGGCGTGCAGGTGAGCCGCCTGATGCGTGTGCGTTATGGTGATATCCAACTGCCGAAGGGGCTGCCGCGCGGTGGCTGGATGGAGCTGGAATTACCGGCGGTGAACTATCTGCGTACCCTGGTGGGGATGCCGGAAGAGACGGTGACCAAAGTTGCGGTGGAGAAAGATCGCCGTCGTACCAAAGCCAACCAGATCCGCCGTGCGGTGAAGCGGCACAGCCAGGTGAGCAACTCACCACGCCGTAGCAGCAAACGCGGCGCCTGAGAATAAAAAGGACGCCAGCCCGGCGTCTTTTTTACCAGTCAATACCCTGCTGGGCCTGAATCCCGGCATCAAAGGCGTGTTTCACCGGACGCATTTCCGTCACGGTATCCGCCAGCTCGGTTAAGCTGCGATGGCAGCCGCGGCCGGTAATGATCACGCTCTGTCCCGCGGGCCGTTGCTGCAATGCGGCGACCAGTTCATCCAGATCCAGATAATCCATGCTAACCATGTAAGTGATCTCATCCAGAATCACTAAATCCAGTTGCGGATCCGCCAGCATACGTTTTGCATGTTGCCACACCTGCTGGCAAGCGGCGGTATCGGTCGCCCGGTTCTGGGTTTCCCAGGTAAAGCCGGTCGCCATCACCTGGAATTCCACTCCGTGCTGTTCCAGCAGATTACGCTCGCCGTTGGGCCATTCACCTTTAATGAACTGAATAGCAGCAACTTTTTTACCGTGACCACAAGCGCGCAGGGCTGTGCCAAACGCGGCGGTGGTCTTGCCTTTGCCATTGCCGGTAAACACCATCAGAATGCCGCGCACCTCATTCGCCGCTTTGATGCGTGCATCAACCTGTTCTTTCAAACGCTGCTGACGTTGTTGATGTCGTTGTTCACTCATGCGCTGGCCGGTCCGGGTTTGCGTCCTGGCTGAGCATCAAAACTGATGCCAGTCTTGCGGCGGCTGTCATCACCCATTAAATAAAGATACAACGGCATCAAATCCGCCGGGGTTTTCAGCAGGCTGGCATCTTCCTGCGGGAAGGCACTGGCGCGCATTTTGGTGCGGGTGCCGCCGGGATTGATGCAGTTCACCCGTAAATGGCGGTTTTTGTATTCATCTGCCAGCACCTGCATCATCCCCTCGGTGGCGAATTTCGATACCGCATACGCCCCCCAACCGGAGCGACCAACGCGACCGACGCTCGAGGTGGTAAAGATCAGCGATCCGGCATCGGATTTCAGCAGCAATGGCAGCAGGGCCTGAGTGAGGTAGAAGGTAGCATCAAGGTTAATCTGCATCACCTGACGCCAGATATGCGGCTCCAGCTCTGCCAGGGGGACAATCTCACCGAGGATGCCCGCGTTGTGCAGCACCCCGTCGAGGCGCGGCACTTGCTGTGCCAGTTGTTGCGCCAGTTGCTGGCAGCTCTCAGGCGTGGCATGGGCAAAATCCAGCAGCAGGGTGGATGCCGGTTTTTTTTGCAGCTGATTAATCGCCAGTTCAGTTTGCTGCAAGGTGTGCGGGTTGCGCCCCAGCAGGATCACCTGCGCGCCATAGCGCGCATAGGTTAACGCGGCTTCACGGCCAATACCGTCTGAAGCGCCGGTTACCAGGATAATACGGTTTTCAAGCAGATCGCTTTTCGGTTGATAATGCACAGCGATGTCCTTTGCACAGGTCAGAAGGTTTTTTGGCTTTATGCCTTAATTTGCGGTCTGGCGCAATCGCTCAACCGCGCTTTCTGTGCCACCCGCGGGCAATTCAGGCGACGAATGCCACTAAAGCGGGTAAACTCGGGCTTTGTTTGTAATTCACTGTTTAATAAGGCGGCAGAATGGATTTACTCTCCAGTTATGGATTATTTCTGGCCAAGGCCGTCACCTTAGTGGTGACGATCGCAGCTATTGTTCTGATTGTGCTCAATGCGGCGATGCGGAAACGTCACAGCGGTGGTCAGCTGCGCTTAACCCATCTGGATGAAGACTACCGCCAGATGAAAGAAGATTTGCAGTTGGCGAAGATGAAACCGCAAGCGCAAAAAGTTTGGTTGAAGCAACATAAAAAAGAAGAGAAACAAAAAGCCAAACTCGCCAAACGACAGGCGAAAACAGGCGTGACGGAGACCGAAAAGCCGACGCTTTACGTGCTGGAATTTAAAGGCAGCATGGACGCCGGAGAAGTCAGTTCGTTGCGTGAAGAGATCTCCGCTGTGCTGGCGGTGGCAACGCCTGGCGATGAGGTGCTGCTGAAGCTGGAAAGCCCGGGCGGTGTGGTGCACGGCTACGGCCTGGCGGCTTCGCAGCTGCAACGTCTGCGCGATGCTGGCCTGACGCTGACAGCAGCGGTAGATAAGGTAGCGGCCAGCGGCGGTTATATGATGGCGTGCGTGGCCGATCGTATCGTTGCCGCACCTTTCTCAATCATCGGCTCAATCGGGGTAGTGGCGCAGATCCCTAATTTTAATCGCCTGCTAAAGCGAAACGATATTGATGTTGAACTGCATACCGCCGGGCAATATAAGCGCACCCTGACTTTGTTCGGTGAAAATACCGATGAAGGGCGTGACAAGTTTCGTGAAGACCTGAATGAAACTCATCTGCTGTTCAAAAATTTTGTCCATCAGATGCGCCCAGGGCTGGATGTGGAAAAAGTCGCTACGGGTGAACATTGGTACGGGCGCCAGGCGCTGGAACTGGGGCTGGTGGATGAGATTGGCACCAGCGATGCGCTGATTATCAATCAGATGGAACGCTTCACCGTGCTGGGTGTGCATTATGCGCGCAAACGTAAAATGATCGATCGTATGACCCATAGCGCCAGTCTTGCCGCAGAACGACTGATTCTGAAAATGTGGCAGCGTGGTAATAAGCCGCTGCTGTAAAGCACATACGTAGCGGCACGATTTATCGCGCTGCTACGTATCACAGCTGATAAGCCGTTTTATTCAAGGTGATACTGGGACGAGAAGGTGATAGCCAGGTATTTAAACACGTTAAATACCGCGGTGGTTTTGGCGGTCGGTAACTCGTCGTTATCGAGAAACAACGGGCCGCGAAACACCAGCACATCGCGTTGCTGGATGACATCAGTCGCTTCCATACCGGCAAAATAATCATCGTGTTCTTTGATCAGTTGATTGGCCTTTTCCAGTAACGCCTGGCGCGAAATGGATTCCGTAAATGCTGACATTATTCACTCCTTTTTTGACAGCCTCTTTTCTCCTTCTATATTACTTGCCAGTGAGCATAAGGTGCAAACCCGCGCGGGAGTGTTAAGTTGGCGCAAAATTAACCAGGATGCTAATTAAGTTGCGTAACGGATTTTATCAGGTAGAGTGTGGGCGATTCAGATTTCAGGGAGATCACACTGGGATGTGTGATATTGTCAGATGGAAAACTCGCTCCTAATCATAAAGTTGCATAAGTCGATGCAATCTGACCTGAGATTGTCCCGGTTGCCTTGAAAAGTGAAACAGTGGCAGCAATATTGAACCCATTGGGTTTTAGGGTCTTCAATCCTCTCCCGTTTATCAGGACGTTTCAATTAGGTAAAGGTACATATGGGTAAAGCACTCGTCATCGTTGAGTCCCCGGCAAAGGCCAAAACAATCAATAAATACCTCGGTAATGACTACGTGGTGAAATCCAGCGTCGGTCATATCCGTGATTTGCCGACCAGTGGTTCAACTGCCCGTAAAACTGCCGATGGGGAAAAAGCGAAACCGGCTGGCAAAAAGGTCAAAAAAGACGAAAAAGCCGCGCTGGTCAACCGTATGGGCGTGGATCCCTGGCATGGCTGGCAGGCAGATTATCAAATTCTGCCAGGCAAAGAGAAAGTGGTCTCTGAGCTAAAAAGCCTGGCTGCCGATGCTGACCATATCTATCTCGCAACCGACCTTGACCGCGAAGGGGAAGCCATTGCCTGGCACCTGCGGGAAGTGATCGGTGGTGATGACAAGCGTTTCAGCCGCGTGGTGTTTAACGAAATCACCAAAAATGCGATTCGTCAGGCGTTTGAGAAGCCTGGCGAACTGAATATCGAACGTGTTAATGCCCAACAGGCGCGCCGTTTTATGGACCGCGTGGTGGGTTATATGGTTTCTCCGCTGCTGTGGAAAAAAATCGCCCGAGGCCTCTCTGCCGGACGTGTGCAGTCGGTGGCAGTGCGCCTGGTGGTTGAGCGCGAACGTGAAATCAAAGCCTTCGTTCCGGAAGAATACTGGGAAGTTGATGCTGACCTGGTGACGCCGAAAGGTGATGCACTGGCTATGCAGGTGACTCATCAGGGTGACAAGGCGTTCCGTCCGGTTAACCGCGAGCAAACCTATGCCGCGGTGGCGTTGCTGCAAAAAGCGCGTTACGACGTACTGGACCGTGAAGACAAACCGACCAGCAGCAAACCTTCTGCGCCCTTTATCACTTCCACGTTGCAACAGGCGGCCAGCACGCGTCTCGGCTTCGGGGTGAAGAAAACCATGATGATGGCACAGCGTCTGTATGAAGCGGGCCACATTACTTATATGCGTACTGACTCCACCAACCTGAGTCAGGATGCCATTGCTATGGCACGCGGTTATATCGATAAAAACTTCGGTGCCAAATATCTGCCGGATGCGCCAAATACCTACGCCAGCAAAGATAACTCGCAGGAAGCGCACGAAGCGATTCGTCCTTCTGATGTGGCTGTGGCAGCAGACCAACTTAAAGATATGGAAACAGATGCGCAGAAACTGTATCAGCTGATTTGGCGTCAGTTTGTCGCCTGTCAGATGGTACCGGCGCAGTATGATTCCACCACCCTGACCGTTGGCGCAGGTGATTTCAAACTGAAAGCCAAAGGACGCACACTGCGTTTTGACGGCTGGACGCGCGTGATGCCCGCGCTGCGTAAAAATGATGAAGATTTGACGCTGCCACCGGTAAACGTGGGTGATGTGCTGGATCTCAAAGAAGTGCTGCCAAGCCAGCATTTCACCAAACCGCCAGCCCGTTTCAGCGAAGCTTCGCTGGTACGTGAACTGGAAAAACGCGGTATTGGTCGTCCTTCGACCTACGCTTCGATTATCTCGACCATCCAGGATCGTGGTTATGTGCGGGTAGAAAACCGCCGTTTCTATGCCGAGAAGATGGGTGAGATTGTGACCGATCGTCTGGAAGAAAACTTCCGCGAGCTGATGAACTACGATTTCACAGCCCATATGGAAGACAGCCTCGACCAGGTCGCGAATAATCAGGCTGAATGGAAGGGCGTGCTGGATTCGTTCTTTAGCGATTTTAGCCAGCAGCTGGACCAGGCGGAAAAAGAACCGGAAGAGGGCGGCATGCAGCCGAACCAGATGGTGCTGACATCTATCGATTGTCCAACCTGTGGACGTAAGATGGGGATTCGTACTGCCAGCACCGGCGTGTTCCTTGGCTGTTCAGGTTATGCCTTGCCGCCGAAAGAGCGTTGCAAGCAAACCATCAACCTGATCCCGGAAAATGAAGTACTCAACGTGCTGGAAGGTGACGACGCCGAAACCAACGCGTTGCGCGCCCGTCGTCGTTGCCAGAAATGCGGCACCGCGATGGACAGCTATCTGATTGATAATCAGCGCAAGTTGCACGTCTGCGGTAATAACCCGGAATGTGACGGCTACGAGATCGAGCAAGGTGAGTTCCGTATCAAAGGGTACGACGGCCCGATTGTTGAGTGTGAAAAATGTGGCTCGGAAATGCACCTGAAAATGGGGCGTTTTGGTAAGTACATGGCCTGTACCAACGACGAGTGTAAAAATACCCGTAAAATCCTGCGTAATGGTGAAGTGGCACCGCCGAAGGAAGATCCGGTCCCGTTGCCAGAACTGCCGTGTGAGAAGTCAGACGCTTATTTTGTGTTGCGTGACGGTGCTGCTGGCGTGTTCCTCGCAGCCAACACCTTCCCGAAATCACGCGAAACCCGTGCACCACTGGTGGAAGAGTTGCAGCGTTTCGCCGATCGCCTGCCTGAGAAACTGAAGTACCTGGCGGAAGCGCCGGCAGCCGATCCGGAAGGCAACAAAACCATGGTGCGTTTTAGCCGTAAAACGAAACAACAGTATGTTGCTTCGGAGAAAGAGGGCAAAGCGACCGGTTGGTCTGCCTTCTATATCGATGGCAGTTGGCAGGAAGCGAAGAAGTAATCCCCCCAAGGCCAGCGTCAGCTGGCCTTTTCACCATCCTTATAGCTAATCGTTCTACATTCTTTCTTTAACTGATATAGTGGTTATAGATTTTACGTTTCGCTGACACGCTTTCCCTGAATACCTCGCTCAAGGCGAAAATACGCTCGCCGGGATTGCTCCTCTGTCGCCTACCGGGAAGATATAACTATGAAATTGCAGCAGTTGCGCTACATCGTTGAAGTGGTCAATCACAACCTCAATGTTTCTTCGACGGCAGAAGGCTTATATACGTCGCAGCCGGGCATCAGTAAGCAGGTCAGAATGCTGGAAGATGAGCTGGGGGTGCAGATTTTTGCCCGTAGCGGTAAGCACCTGACGCAGGTGACACCAGCCGGTGAGGAAATCATCCGCATTGCCCGTGAAGTGTTATCAAAAGTGGATGCCATCAAATCGGTGGCGGGTGAGCATACCTGGCCTGATAAAGGCTCTTTATACGTCGCCACCACCCATACCCAGGCACGTTATGCGCTTCCCGGTGTAATCAAAGGCTTTATTGAACGCTATCCTCGTGTTTCCCTGCATATGCACCAAGGCTCACCGACGCAAATTGCGGAAGCAGTTTCAAAAGGTAATGCTGACTTTGCCATCGCCACCGAAGCGCTGCATCTTTACGATGACCTGATTATGCTGCCTTGCTATCACTGGAATCGTGCGATTGTCGTGACGCCAGACCATCCGCTGGCAGGCAAAGCGCAGGTGACGATAGAGGAACTGGCGGAGTTTCCGTTGGTGACATATACCTTCGGCTTTACCGGGCGTTCTGAACTGGATACGGCGTTTAATCGTGCGGGGCTGACGCCGCGTATTGTGTTTACTGCAACCGATGCTGACGTCATTAAGACCTATGTCCGTCTGGGGCTGGGGGTTGGGGTGATTGCCAGCATGGCGGTAGATCCGGTTTCTGACCCTGATCTGGTACGCATTGAAGCATCAGAGATCTTTACCAATAGCACGACAAAAATTGGCTTCAGACGTAGCACTTTCCTGCGAAGCTATATGTATGATTTTATTCAACGTTTCGCACCGCATTTGACCCGCGATGTGGTGGATACTGCGGTGGCATTGCGCTCCAACGAAGATATCGAAGCGATGTTCCGTGATATCAAGTTACCCTTCAAATAGCCTGTAAACTCATTATGTTAACAGGGTGCCCATTGGGCACCCTTTGTTTTTTTTGCCGTTGCTTAGCGCCATTGGTAGCTCAAAAATTAGATTAATTTTATGTAAATGAAACATCGGTCACATGTTTTTTCATTGTTAGTTGTTAAATGCGAATTAGTACACATTTTTTACTTTACCGCTTTGCGTGATCCCAGGAATATTCCCATACTCCAGTTAAGAGTTGATGGCGAAGGGCTTTTTAGCTGCCTCGCTAATTTAAACTTGAATTTAGAATGGATCTAATTTTGATTTAACCCAAATTTACAAAGTTAGTTTTTAATTAATAGTTTGCTTAGTTATTAAATTTATCTCATCATTTTTCGGTGTTTTGATAAATAGCATTAATCGTTGTGCTCAATAAAAATAACTGGATTTTTGGACTTAAGGCGTTTAGGATTCGTCCTAAATCTTAATCGATGTTAACAATCGTTTTATTGAGAGTGATTATCAAAAACTATGGCTACGAGATTAACTGTACAACCGGACTTCCGGGCTAAAAGCACCAAGGTTGAGCGTTCAGGGAACATCCGTCGCAAAGCCTGGTTGACTGTCTTCGCTGCTTCAGCCTTGTTCTGGGTAGTGGTGGCATTAATGATTTGGCGTATGTGGGGTTAAGCCATGTGGGCAAATACACTCAGTCGTAAATCTCCGGTTTCTGCACGTCAGCCCAACACGCCTGCGTGTAAAGCGAAAGACGTTGCCAGCACAGAACAAGATGTAGCGATACCGGCATCCTGGGAACTGAGTGAAAAGCAGCGCGGTTTTATTGAATCATTCATGGATCCGAAGTCCAAATAACGCAGTCTGCGTTCAGTTCTTTATATAGACGAATAGTCCTTCTCTTTACCGGGTTATCCGGTGGGCAATTTGAACGCCCTTCCTATAACACTCAGCATATAAAAAATGGTGTCATCAGCTAAGGCTGAAGACCGTAGCCCTTTTTTACCCGGAATCCGGGAGGGAGTGACTTAATGAACTCAATGAATAGTACAATTACCCTGTCATGGTTCAGCGTATATGCCTTTTCATTCGCTGTTTGGGCTGCTGCCGTGTGGACGATGATGTAATTTAATAACTCAAATTATTTCTTTTTTTAAATGCCCTGGCCAATATCCAGGGCATTTTTGTTTTTGGATCAATGTGTCAATTCGTGTTGTTATCAAAACGTTAACGAAAATGTGGTCTATCTTTAAGCTAAACCTTGCGGTTACTGAGGTTAAGAGAAACCCATGAGGAGGAGCTATGTCGTTAACGTTGCGCGAGCAGAGCCGGGAGACGCTCGAAGTTGGTAACCATACTTATCACTACTACAGCCTGCAAAAAGCATCCCATCACCTTGGAACCCTTGAACGCCTGCCTAAATCCATGAAAGTCCTGCTGGAGAATCTGCTGCGCTGGCAGGATGGCGATTCTGTGACGGCGGAAGATATTCAGGCGCTGGCCGCATGGCAAAACGATGCGCACGCCGACCGTGAAATTGCCTATCGTCCGGCGCGCGTGCTGATGCAGGATTTTACCGGCGTTCCCGCGGTGGTTGACCTGGCGGCAATGCGCGAGGCGGTGAAACGCCTTGGCGGCGATGTCGCCAGAGTAAATCCGCTCTCTCCGGTTGACCTGGTGATTGACCATTCTGTCACCGTTGACCATTTTGGTGACGATGAGGCATTTGAAGAGAACGTGCGGTTGGAGATGGAGCGCAACCATGAACGTTATGTCTTTCTGCGCTGGGGGCAAAAAGCTTTCAATCGTTTTCGCGTGGTGCCGCCAGGCACCGGCATTTGTCACCAGGTAAATCTGGAATATCTCGGCCAGGCGGTCTGGCATGAAAGCCAGGGTGGCAACGAGGTAGCGTATCCCGATACCCTGGTTGGCACCGATTCCCACACTACGATGATCAATGCGCTCGGTGTATTGGGGTGGGGGGTTGGCGGTATTGAAGCTGAGGCGGCAATGCTCGGCCAGCCGGTATCGATGCTGATTCCCGACGTGGTCGGTTTTAAACTGACCGGCAAACTGCGGCCAGGGATCACGGCGACCGACCTGGTATTGACCGTCACGCAGATGCTGCGTAAGCACGGCGTTGTAGGCAAGTTCGTTGAATTCTATGGCGATGGTCTGGCGGATCTGCCGTTGGCTGATCGTGCAACTATCGCCAATATGTCTCCCGAATATGGTGCCACCTGCGGCTTTTTCCCGATAGATGACATTACTCTTAGCTACATGACGCTGACAGGACGTGACAGCGAGCAGATTAAATTGGTTGAAGCCTATGCCAAAGCACAAGGTATGTGGCGTAATCCAGGTGATGAACCGATCTTCACCAGCACGCTGGCGCTGGATATGAACGAGGTTGAATCCAGCCTCGCCGGTCCGAAACGTCCACAGGACCGCGTCTCTCTGGCGGATGTCCCTGCGGCCTTCGCGGCGAGTAATGAACTGGAGGTGAACCAGGCACAGAAACCGCATAAAAGTGTCAGCTATCGTGACAGTGAGACGGGGGATAGCCATCAACTGGATGATGGGGCGGTAGTGATCGCGGCGATTACCTCCTGCACCAACACCTCGAATCCCAGTGTGCTGATGGCTGCGGGACTGTTGGCGAAAAAAGCGGTGGAAAAGGGATTGATGCGTAAGCCGTGGGTCAAAGCGTCACTGGCCCCCGGCTCTAAAGTGGTGTCCGATTATTTGGCCGTGGCGCAACTTACGCCCTATCTGGATGAGCTGGGTTTTAATCTGGTGGGTTATGGATGCACCACATGCATTGGTAACTCCGGGCCATTACCAGACAGCATTGAGAGCGCCATTAAAGAGGGTGACCTGACTGTCGGCGCGGTGCTCTCGGGTAACCGAAATTTTGAAGGTCGTATCCATCCCCTGGTGAAAACCAACTGGCTGGCGTCGCCACCGCTGGTGGTGGCCTATGCGCTGGCGGGCAACATGAAACTCAATCTGCAAAACGATCCCATCGGTCAGGATCAGCGCGGGAAGGATGTTTATCTGAAAGAAATCTGGCCGTCGCCGGAAGAAATTGCCGAGTATGTGCAAAAAGTCACCAGCGATATGTTCCACAAAGAGTATGCCGAAGTGTTTGATGGCACCCCGGAATGGCAGCAGATTAAAGTCAGTGAAGCGGCCACCTATGACTGGGATGAAGATTCAACCTATATCCGACTTTCTCCGTTCTTTGACGATATGGAAAAAACACCGAAACCGGTGCAGGACATCAAAGGAGCACGCATTCTGGCGATGCTGGGAGACTCCGTCACCACCGACCATATCTCCCCGGCGGGAAGTATCAAGGCAGAAAGCCCGGCAGGGCGTTATCTGCTGGCGCACGGTGTGGAACGTACGGACTTCAACTCATATGGATCAAGACGCGGCAACCATGAGGTGATGATGCGCGGTACCTTTGCCAATATCCGTATTCGCAATGAGATGGTGCCGGGCGTGGAGGGGGGTTACACCAAACATTTCCCCACTAATGAGCATTTGGCGATCTACGATGCAGCCATGAAGTATCAGTCCGAGGGGGTTCCGCTCGCGGTGATTGCCGGGAAAGAATATGGATCGGGATCCAGTCGTGACTGGGCAGCCAAGGGGCCACGATTGCAGGGGGTACGTGTGGTGATTGCCGAGTCATTTGAACGTATCCACCGTTCCAATCTGATTGGTATGGGGATTCTGCCGCTGGAGTTCCCACAGGGCGTTACGCGTAAAACGCTCAACTTAACCGGAGAGGAACACATTGATGTGGCGAACCTGAATCAGCTCAAGCCTGGCGGTACAGTTAAGGTGACGCTGACGCGCATGGATGGTGCTACAGAGACGCTGGAGACACGTTGTCGCATCGATACCGGCAATGAACTGACCTATTACCAGAATGACGGCATTCTGCACTACGTGATCCGTAATATGCTGAACTAAGAAAAAAGCCGGGATAATTTCCCGGCTTTGTTTTATTGCTTCGGCAGCAAATGGCCCATTTTTTCAGCTTTGGTATCGAGATAATGCGCGTTCTTCGGGTTACGCCCGACAATCAGCGGGACGCGCTCAACGATGTTGATGCCAGCTTCGCTGAGAATTTCCACTTTACGTGGGTTATTGGTCAGTAAACGCACTTCGTTGACACCCAGCAGTTTGAACATATCTGCACACAGGGTGAAATCACGCTCATCGGCGGCAAAACCTAACTGATGGTTGGCTTCTACCGTATCGTAGCCTTTGTCCTGCAAGGCGTAGGCGCGAATTTTGTTTAGCAGGCCGATATTACGACCTTCCTGACGATGATAAAGCAGGATACCACGTCCTTCTTCAGCGATAGCGGTCAGCGCGGCTTCCAGCTGAAATCCGCAATCGCAACGCAGGCTGAACAGTGCGTCACCGGTCAGGCATTCGGAGTGGACGCGTGCCAGCACCGGATTGTGGTCGCTAACATCACCGTAGACCAGCGCGACATGGTCGTGACCGGTTGCCAGTTCTTCAAAACCAACCATGAGGAAATCTCCCCAGGGCGTGGGCAGTTTGGCTTCTGCTACCCGTTTAAGCTGCATGTGACTCTCCAGAACCTTCAGAGGATGCGCTATCATCATGATAACGCACGGGCCTGATTGGCCCGAAAACTGACAATATTGTGCCACAACCTGGGTGCAGGCAGTTAATCAGTCAGAGTTATTGTAGTGATAAAGCACAATTATCCAAGCTGCAACGGTTATGTTATTCTTTTTTCAGCTAAAGTTATGCCTGACATAGTGTTTTGCGCGGTTTTAAGGACGATGGATGTTAAAGATTATACAACGCACCACCCTTGGCACGCTTCTGTTGCTGATTATGCCGCTGAGCGTCTGGCTTTCTGGCTGGCAGTGGCAACCAGGAGAAAATGGTGCGCTGTTAAAGCTATTATTCTGGATGACTGAAACGGTCACCAGCCCGTGGGGAATCCTCACCAGCCTGATCCTCAGTGCCTGGGTACTCTGGTGCCTGCGTTTCCGGCTCAAGCCTGCCATCCTGCTGCTTGTCATCATGAATGGCGCGATTCTGGTCGGTCAGTACACCAAATCCTTCATCAAAGATCAGGTCCAGGAACCTCGACCTTATGTGGTGTGGCTGGAAAAAAGTCATGGCGTCAATGAAAGCGCATTCTATGAATTGAAGCGTAAACAGCGCGGCAAGTTGGTAGAGCAACTGGTGGCG
The DNA here is from genome assembly GCF_009728735.1 of Pantoea phytobeneficialis. Taxonomy (NCBI): domain Bacteria; kingdom Pseudomonadati; phylum Pseudomonadota; class Gammaproteobacteria; order Enterobacterales; family Erwiniaceae; genus Pantoea; species Pantoea phytobeneficialis. The sequence continues at coordinate 2,319,593 of NZ_CP024636.1, read as the reverse complement.
GATGATACGCAACTACCAGGATGGTTAAAAAAGCATTGGGCTTTTGAAACCGGCTTCGCTTTTCCTTCCGGCCATACGATGTTTGCAGCCAGTTGGGCGTTGCTGGTTATAGGTCTGCTCTGGCCCCGTCGCCATACCCTGACAATTGTGGTGTTATTTTTCTGGGCCACGTTGGTGATGGGAAGCCGCCTGATGCTAGGGATGCATTGGCCACGCGATTTGGTGATGGCGACACTGATCTCCTGGTTGCTGGTCACGGTGGCGACCTGGTTAGCACAACGTTTTTGCGGGCCGTTGACGGTGCCGCCAGCAGAGGCAAAAGAGATTGCACAGCGTGAAGACGGATTGTAATTTTTGCATCCGGCCCCATATTATTGATTGCACTTGCCTAAATCAGGCGGTTTGATGCGCTGATAAGCAGCATCGGCGCGGTTTTTTTGGCATACTCCTACTGGATAACCTCACGACAGGATGCATTGTGAAATATTTGCTGATTTTTCTCGTGGTATTGGTCATTTTCATCATCTCCGTGACGCTCGGGGCACATAACGACCAAATCATCACTTTTAACTATCTGCTGGCGCAGGGCGAATTTCGTATTTCCACATTGCTGGCTGTTCTGTTTGGTGCGGGATTCTTGCTGGGATGGGCGATCTGTGGCCTGTTCTGGTTGCGTTTACGGGTATCGCTGGCACACGCGCAGCGTAAACTGAAACGTATGCAGGCACAGAATGAACAATCGACGGCGGTGACAACGTCGCCTTCTGCCGGTCGTCGGGATTAAGCTTAGATGCTTGAATTGCTGTTTCTGCTTCTTCCTGTGGCTGCGGCGTATGGTTGGTATATGGGCCGACGCAGTGCGCAACAGGATAAGCAACAGGAAGCCAATCGCCTGTCGCGTGAATACGTTGCGGGGGTTAACTTCCTGCTGTCCAATCAGCAGGACAAAGCCGTTGATCTCTTCCTCGACATGTTGAAAGAAGACAGCGGCACGGTCGAAGCCCATCTCACCCTGGGTAACCTGTTCCGTTCACGCGGCGAAGTTGACCGCGCCATCCGCATTCACCAATCCCTGATGGAAAGTGCATCGCTCAGTTATGACCAGCGTCTGCTGGCGGTGCAACAACTTGGCCGCGATTATATGGCGGCTGGTTTGTATGACCGCGCAGAAGATATGTTTAGCCAGCTGGTGGATGAGACGGATTTTCGTATCGGTGCGTTGCAGCAACTGCTGCTGATCCACCAGGCAACCAGTGACTGGCAGCAGGCCATTGAAGTGGCGGAAAAACTGGTCAAGCTGGGAAAGGACAAGCAGAAAGGCGAAATTGCCCATTTCTACTGCGAACTCGCTTTGCAGGCACTCAGCAGTGACGATCTTGAACGGGCCATGACGCTGCTGAAAAAAGGTGAGGCGGCGGATCGTCAAAGTGCGCGCGTGTCGATAATGACCGGCCGCATTTTTATGGAGCAGGGCGAATACGCAAAAGCGGTCGAACGTTTACAACGGGTGCTGGAACAGGATAAAGAGTTGGTCAGTGAAGCCTTGCCAATGCTCGAAACGTGTTATCAGCGCCTGGATCAGCCCGAACAATGGGCGCAATTCCTGCAACGTTGCGTGGATGAGAATACCGGAGCGGTCGCTGAACTCTATCTCGCCGATATCCTTGAACAACAACAAGGCCCGGAAGCGGCGCAACTCTATATTAATCGCCAGTTGCAACGTCATCCGACGATGCGGGTTTTCCATCGTTTAATGGATTTTCACCTGCATGAAGCTGAAGATGGTCGGGCAAAAGAGAGTCTGATGGTGTTACGCGATATGGTGGGGGAGCAAATCCGCACCAAGCCGCGCTATCGCTGCCAGAAATGTGGTTTCACTGCGCATGCGTTGTACTGGCATTGTCCTTCCTGCCGCACCTGGTCTTCGGTGAAACCGATTCGTGGACTTGACGGCCAATAACGGCCGTCTTTTCTAAAAAAAGTCATTTTATAGTTACAACATACTAGAAATCTAAACTATTTATTCATTCCAGCATCGTGCAGGGTTCGGTCAAACAGGTTACAAATCCTGGCACCGTGATTGTCGTCATCAGGTCGCGCAGGTAGAATGCTTGCCGTTTGTCTAACGCGCCTGCGGGTGCCTGTAACTGAGGAAACGTTATGCCTGTTACCACTTCACCTATTCTGGTGGCACTCGACTATCATAATCTCGACAGCGCACTGCAATTTGTTGATCGCATCGACCCGAGCCAATGCCGCCTGAAAGTGGGCAAAGAGATGTTCACGTTGTTTGGGCCAACGCTGGTGAAAACGTTGCAGGATCGTGGTTTCGAAATCTTCCTCGATCTGAAATTCCACGATATCCCGAACACCACGGCGCATGCGGTTGCGGCGGCAGCAGACCTTGGCGTATGGATGGTTAACGTTCACGCCAGTGGTGGGGCACGCATGATGAACGCAGCGCGTGAGGCGCTGGTGTCGTACGGTAAAGATGCGCCGTTGCTGATTGCGGTCACCGTACTCACCAGCATGGATGAAGAGGATCTGAAAGGGCTTGGTATTACCTTGTCTCCTGCGGCACAGGCCGAACGTCTGGCATGCCTGACGCGTGACTGTGGCCTTGACGGCGTGGTGTGCTCCGCACAGGAAGCGGCACATTTCAAACAGGTGATTGGCAAAGACTTTAAGCTGGTGACACCAGGAATTCGTCCGGCAGGCAGTGACGCGGGTGATCAGCGTCGTATCATGACGCCACAGCAGGCGCAGCAGGCAGGGGTGGATTATATGGTAATTGGGCGTCCGATCACCCAATCTGCCGATCCTGCCGCCACCCTGCAACAGATTCTGCAAAGTTTACAGGAGGGCTAATGGCTCAGGACAATCCGCTGGTTTACTCCACCGAAACCGGCCGCATTACGCCAACCGAAGAGAAAGCTGTACGCCCGAAAGGCGATGGCATCGTACGTATTCAACGTCAGACCAGTGGTCGTAAAGGTAAAGGTGTTTGCCTGATCACCGGTGTCGATCTCGATGATGACGCGCTGACCAAACTGGCCGCCGAACTGAAGAAAAAATGCGGTTGCGGTGGGGCGGTGAAAGACGGCGTGATTGAGATTCAGGGCGATAAGCGCGACCTGTTGAAATCGCTGCTTGAAGCTAAAGGCATGAAGGTCAAACTGGCTGGCGGTTGAAATGACCAGGCCACTCGGTGAGTGGCCTGTTTATGTAGATGCGCTGCGTAAGCCTTTTGTTATGTAGTCGGAATTAATGAACCTGATGGCCGATAATGCCACCAACAGCAGCACCACCAATGGTGCCCAATGCGCTTCCGTTAGTCAGAATAGAACCGCCAATTGCACCCGCACCCGCACCAATCGCGGTATTGCGGTCACGCTTGGACCAGTTTGAACAACCGCTCAGGGCAATAACCAGGGTGGTAGCCAGCACGGCGGCGGTCAGACGTTTCATTGTTGTTGTCATAAACTTCTCCTTGATTGTACATACAGGGACAACCTTTTAAGTATAGGTGTTGTTTCCTGCAATCGTTTCACCCTGTGGTTTCATAACGGTTCTCATCCCTGAGCCTGCAATCCGCAGCCCGCATGCAAAAACAGCGTGATAGCCGCATCACCGGGCAATAAAATCGTCCCGTGGTTGGCTGGAGACAGTCTAATCATTACGGGATTTTTCCGAAGATGGAAAACTCCGAATTCACGCCACATTTTTACGCCCTCAGCCACTTTCAGCAGCTTTTACAGCGATTCCTTCCATAACGCTTTTGCGCCAGGCTTTGCACAATTTCTCCATCACATCTAACGGGAGAAAAAACATGCTGGAAGCGCTGAAACAACAGGTGCTGGAAGCCAATCTGGATCTGCCACGTTATAACCTGGTGACCTTTACCTGGGGCAATGTCAGTGCCCTCGATCGTGAAAGCGGTCTGCTGGTGATCAAACCTTCCGGGGTGAAGTACGTTGATATGAAACGTGACGATATGGTGGTGGTGGAGCTGGAAAGCGGGAAAGTGGTCGAGGGTAAGATGCGCCCCTCATCTGACACTGCCACCCATCGCGCGCTGTACCTCGCCTGGCCGGATATTGGCGGCATAGTCCATACCCATTCACGTCATGCTGCCATCTGGGCGCAGGCAGGGCGGGATATTCTCGCCTGGGGCACCACTCATGCGGATGATTTTTACGGCACCATTCCTTGCACACGGGCTATGCAGCGTGAAGAAATCGAGCAGGAATATGAGTGGAATACCGGACAGGTGATTATCGAAACCTTCGCTAAGCGCGAAATATCGCCCACCGCGATTCCGGCGGTGCTGGTGAATTCGCATGGCCCTTTTGCCTGGGGGAAAGATGCGGATGCGGCAGTGCACAGCGCGGTGGTGCTGGAGGAGGTCGCATATATGGCGTTGCATACCGAGCAACTACACCAGGCACTCCCACCGATTTCGCAAACGTTGCTTGATCTGCATTACCTGCGCAAACACGGCAAAAACGCCTGGTATGGGCAGAAGTGATAAACAGGCGCGCTTGATCGCGCAGCTCTTTCAGGCGCCATCTGGCGCCTTTTTTGTTGCCTTCAACCAACTGGTATGGCGACGCTGATCAAAAAATAAAATGATAATCCAATAAAAATAAAACAACGTTTCATAAATATATTTGCGATCACTTTTTTGCCTGTGGTGAGCCGGTATCTTGCCCGTAATGCCTGACGGCAACAAATAACGCACCTCCCTCTGGCTTAGTACAGGTGATACTCAAATGCATATTAAACGTGCAATCGATAAAATTCCTGGCGGTATGATGTTGATCCCGCTGTTTCTCGGCGCGCTTTGCCATACCTTTTCCCCTGGCGCAGGCAAATATTTTGGTTCCTTTACCAATGGATTAATGACCGGCACCGTGCCAATTCTGGCGGTGTGGTTCTTCTGTATGGGGGCATCGATCAAACTCAGTGCCACCGGTACCGTGCTGCGTAAATCCGGCACCCTGGTATTAACGAAAATCGCCGTTGCCTGGGTGGTTGCTGCGATTGCCTCGCGCGTCATGCCTGAAAATGGCGTTGAAGTGGGCATGTTCGCCGGTCTTTCCACCCTGGCGCTGGTGGCGGCGATGGATATGACCAATGGTGGCCTGTACGCGTCAATCATGCAGCAATATGGTTCGAAAGAGGAGGCGGGCGCGTTTGTGCTGATGTCGCTCGAATCAGGACCACTGATGACTATGGTTATTCTGGGCACCGCAGGTATCGCCTCATTTGAACCTCACGTCTTCGTGGGTGCAGTTCTGCCATTCCTGGTTGGCTTCGCCCTGGGCAACCTTGACCCTGAATTACGTGAGTTTTTCGGTAAGGCGGTGCACACCCTGATTCCGTTCTTTGCCTTTGCCCTCGGCAACACCATTGATTTAGCGGTAATTGCCCAAACCGGTTTGCTCGGTATTTTGCTTGGCGTTACGGTCATCATCATCACCGGCATTCCGTTAATCCTGGCGGATCGCTTGATTGGTGGCGGCGATGGTACGGCGGGTATTGCTGCCTCCAGCACCGCTGGTGCAGCGGTAGCGACACCGGTGTTGATTGCCGAAATGCTGCCGCAGTTTAAACCGGTTGCGCCTGCCGCCACCGCTTTAGTGGCCACATCAGTAATTGTCACTTCAGTATTGGTGCCGATCATTACGGCGCTTTATTCACGCCGCGTTAAGCGTTTTCATGCTGCGGTGGGCCAACGCGCCGCTATTAAGTAAGCCCGCTAATCTTTCCCCGACCCCTGTGTCGGGGAAATCTCTGGAATTTGCTTTATAAATCAATCTCTCATTTGGTCTGGCCTCACTCTGGATTACGCTGATATTGCGTTTAACGCATCACATAACTAGAGGATGAGACTATGACAGTGATTAACCAACCGACATGCCGACTGTTCACCGAAGTCGGACAAACCACTCAACTGGCTGCCTATTATGAAGAAGGGCGTCACACCATGTGGATGATGCTGCGGGCGCAACCTCGACCCAGTTTCAACCACGAGTTAATCGAAGAGATCATGAACCTGAGCTACGCGGCGCAGCGTTCCGGTTTACCGATTGATTTCTGGGTGACGGGATCGTTAGTTCCTCAGATGTTTAACGCCGGGGGCGATTTACGCTTCTTTGTTGAATGCATTCGCAACAACCGGCGCGAAGCTCTGCGTGCCTACGCCCGTGCCTGCGTGGATTGCATCCATTCAGCCGCCCGAGGCTTTGATACTGGCGCGGTGACGCTGGCAATGATCGAGGGTAGTGCTCTCGGCGGAGGATTTGAAGCCGCCCTGGCGCACCACTTTATTCTGGCGCAAAACAGCGCACGCATGGGGTTCCCGGAAATTGCGTTTAACCTGTTCCCCGGCATGGGCGGATACTCGTTAGTGGCGCGCCGCGCGGGGATGAAGCTGGCTGAAGAGTTAATTTGTGAAGGGGAGTCACACAGCGCGGAGTGGTATGAAACCCGTGGTCTGGTCGACAAAGTGTTCCAGCCTGGTGACAGCTATCGCACTACACGCACCTTCATCGACACTTTACGTCCCAAACTGAATGGCATACGGGCGATGCTTAAAGCACGTCAGCGCGTGTTGCAACTCTCAAGGGCGGAACTGATGGATATAACGGAAGATTGGGTGGATTATGCCTTCACGCTGGAACCGAAAGACATTGCTTATATGGAACGTCTGGTGCAACTGCAAAACCGTCATAGCGCATCCTTGCGCAAAGCCGGATAATCTCGCAGTTCAGCGTTAAACGCGGGCAGGATGCTTAGCCAGCCAATGCCCGAGCTGGTCTGCGGGCATTGGTTTTGCGTAAAAATAACCCTGACGCCCATCGACGCCGTTAGCCATCACAAATTTTTCTTCGGCTTTGGTTTCAATACCCTCGGCAATCACCTGCAACTCCAGGGCTTTGGCCACAGCCATAATGGCACGCACCAGGGACTGTGCCACCGGTTGCTTATTGATATTACGAATAAAACTCTGGTCCAGCTTGATGGCGTCAATCGGTACTCGCGCCAACTGTGACAGGGAAGAGTAACCGGTCCCGAAATCGTCAAGATGCACCTGTGCCCCCAGCTCCTGAAACTGTTTCATTAGTTTCAGTGCATCGGCTTCGTTTTCGATCAGGCAGCTTTCAGTCAGTTCGATATCAATCGGGCAATCCTTGATGCCACTCTCAATCAGGGCCTGCTTCAGATCGCTATAGATACTCTGATCAATCAATTGCTTGGCTGAAACATTCACGGCCACCCGCAACCAGATCCCTTCTTTGCGCCACGCAATCACCTGCTGCAACACATTCAGCATCACCCAGCGCCCCAGCGGCACAATCAGCCCGGATTCTTCCGCATAAGCAATAAAATCACCTGGTGGCACCAGGCCACGCTCCGGCGAATTCCAGCGTACCAGCGCTTCGGCACTGCGCACCTCGCCATCACGGTCGATTTTCGGTTGGTAATACACCACCAGGTGATCCTGGTCCAGGGCTTTACGCAGATTGGTATCCAGCCACAGATACTCAAACACGCGTTGATTCATTTCGCTGGCAAACACGCAAAACTTACCGCGACCATTTTCTTTGGCGTGATACATGGCGGTATCGGCATTGCGGATCAGGCTTTCACGGTCTTCGCCATGCAAGGGGGCAAGGGCGATACCAAGCGAGCAGCCGCTGTAAACCTCAATCAGTCCGATGCGAAAAGGCTGACGCAGCCGTTCGAGGATCCGCGAAGCCATCGCTTCCAGCGCCGCCTGGCTGGTATTTTCTGCCAGTACCACAAACTCGTCACCGCCGAGGCGTGCCAGGGTTTGATCTTTGCCGAGGCAGCTAAGGATCGCCAGCGAAACCGCCTGAAGTAACTGGTCACCGAACATGTGCCCGTAGGCGTCATTCACCTTCTTGAAATTGTCTAAGTCGAGATACACCACGCCGGTTTGCGTGCCTTTCGCCGTCTCAAGTGCCAGACTAATTTGCTGATGGATGGCATTGCGATTGGGTAACCCGGTCACCGTATCGGTGTTGGCCAGCACGCGCAGACGCTCCTGGGCCCGGCGCTCCTCGGTAATATCCGTTCCTGAACAGATGAGGAAAATTTCATTTTTTCCGCTGCCGCTGTGAACGAACTTATTACGAAACAGAAACAGTCGCTGACCTTTCTTGGTTTTGATCCAGCGTTCCACTTCGTAAGAGTTGCCGTCGCGAAAAAATCCGGCGATGTTGCGGCGGGAGGCCTGGGCTTCCTGTTTGGTCATGAATAGCTGGAACACATTACGGCCAATCACTTCGTGTTCTTTCAGGCCAGTGTATTCTTCACTTAACCGATTAAAACGTTGAATGTTACCTCGTTGGTCGAGGATAACGATCACCGAGTTGGCCTCGGAAACCACTTGCTCAGCAAACGACAGGCCCAGCGTCAAATCGCGTGCGACAGAAGAGGTGTCTCCCCAGGCTGATGCGGTGCCTGCCCACGTCGCCTGGTTCACTTTACGACCGACAAAATGCATCGGCACCGGTACGCCATGCAGCGACAGCGTCAGGTTGATGCTGGAGGTAATCACGGTCATGGCGCGCAACAAACTCGCCTGTGCCGGGGTTAGCGGAACGGCCAGATTGGTATGGGCATTTTCCTCTTCGGCAAAATGTAAAGCATCGCTGTCCGCAGTCAGACGCCAATGAGGGCTGGTGGTGCCAAACAAGGTGTATAGCAACGTTTGCCCTTGTTCATCGGTCATGGAAACTTCCTCCAGGGAGTTCTCAGCAGGCGGTATCTCATTATTTTAGCAACAGTATTCATCCTCTTGCGTAAGCACAAGATGCAATCCAAATATATTTTTGTTTAGATAAATGAATGGCACGAAAAAGCCCCAAAAATTTGGGGCTAAACAGGATTAACACGGGCACTTACCCAATTTTCCTGGCTGGCTGGGAAAGCGGGCGTCGAGGCAGTAACGATAAAATTCGCGTTCACTCATCGGGGGCTGTTCGGGATGATGCAGACGCATATGCTGTAGATAATTTTGATAATCGTGTACGCCGACCATTAAGCGAAAGCTCTGCTGCAAGCCACGCCAGATTTTTTGCCAGCGGGTGCGCGGCGGCTCGCCCAGCGGCAGACACTGATTTATCTGCCAGCGCCCGGCCGGTTTACGCCAGGCTAAAATCGCCTCAGACATTACGCACCTCCTTACGCAGCGACACCGGTGCCTCATGCACGGTCGGCACGTCACTGCGCAGGGCACGGCGAATGACAAAGAAGGCCGCGATCAACATGGTGACGGCCACCAGCATGAAGAAACCGCACAGCAGGGCGTTAATCTGGTTGCTGAACACGATGGTTTGCATATCAGCGACGGTTTTCGCGGGTGCGATAATCACGCCCTCATCCAGACCTTTGCGGAACTTATTCGCCTGGGCAAGGAAACCAATCGACGGTTTTTCATGGAAAATCTTTTGCCATCCGGCGGTCATTGAGGTGATAAACAACCAGGCAGTTGGCAGAATCGTCACCCACGCGTAACGTTGTTTCTTCATCTTAAACAGCACCACGGTGCCGAGAATCAGCGCCATCGACGCCAGCATCTGGTTACCAATACCGAACAATGGCCACAAGGTGTTGATGCCGCCCAGGGGATCGACCACGCCCTGATAGACAAAGAAACCCCAACCCGCAACAGCCACGGTGGTTCCCGCCATATTGCCGAGCCATGAACGGTTATTGGCAAGTGAAGGCACCACGGTGCCGACCAAATCCTGCACCATAAAACGGCAGGCACGCGTACCGGCGTCCACGGCGGTAAGGATAAACAAGGCTTCGAACAGAATGGCGAAGTGATACCAGAACGCCATCATGGCGCGGCTGTTGAACACCTCAGTAATGATATGTGCCATTCCTACGGCGAAGGTTGGCGCACCACCCGCACGGGACAGGATGGTCTTCTCACCCACTTCAGAAGCGATGGTGGTCAGCATTTCCGGTGTGACGACAAAACCCCAGCTATTAATCACCTGCGACGCGTTTTCCACGGTGGAGCCAATCAGCGCCGTCGGGGCGTTCATGGCAAAGTAGACGCCCGGATCCAGCACCGACGCGCAAATCAGCGCCATGATGGCGACAAAGGATTCCATCAGCATCGCGCCATAGCCAATAAAACGAATATGGCTTTCACGTTCCACCAGTTTCGGCGTGGTGCCGCTGGAGACTAACGCATGGAAACCAGAAATCGCGCCACAGGCGATGGTGATAAACAGGAACGGGAACAGCGCCCCGGAAAACACCGGGCCGGTACCATCGATAAACTTAGTTACCGCAGGCATCTTCAATTCTGGCATGGCAAACAAAATGCCGATCGCCAGACCAATAATCACGCCAATTTTCAGGAAGGTAGAGAGATAGTCACGCGGTGCCAGCAGTAGCCATACCGGCAGCGATGAGGCAACAAAACCATAAATCACCAGCACCCAGGTGAGTTCCGTGCCTTTCAGGGTGAAGAACGGTCCCCAGAAGGGATGTTGTGCGATATCACCGCCAAAAATAATCGCCGCCATCATCAGTACAAAACCAATAATCGACACCTCAGCGATTTTTCCCGGGCGCAGAAAGCGCATATACACGCCCATAAACAGCGCAATCGGGATAGTCGCGGCGATGGTGAACAACCCCCAGGGGCTGTTCGCCAGCGCTTTGACCACCACCAACGCCAGGGCCGAAAGAATAATGATCATCACCCCGAGTGCGCCAAGCATGGTGATCACCCCGGCAAAACTGCCGAGTTCCTGGCGCGCCATTTCACCCAGCGAACGCCCATCGCGGCGGGTGGAGATAAACAGCACGAGGAAATCCTGTACTGCGCCAGCCAGCATCACACCGACCAGAATCCAGATGGTGCCTGGCAGGAAACCCATTTGTGCCGCGAGGATCGGGCCGACCAGTGGGCCAGCACCGGCAATGGCGGCAAAGTGGTGGCCGAACAGCACCCACTTGTTGGTAGGCACGTAATCCAGACCATCGTTAAAGCGCTCCGCTGGCGTACGGCGGCGATCGTCCAGTTCGAAAATACGGCGGGCAATAAACAGGCTGTAAAAGCGATAAGCGATGCTGTAGCACGCCACGGCGGCAATCACCAACCAGACGGCATTGACGTGTTCACCACGGCTTAGTGCCAGCATGGCGAACGACGCCGCACCAATTAACGCCACCGCTAACCAGATCAATCCGGTTTTGACGTTGTTCATGAGTTAACTCCTTGTAGGGACCGGGAAAAATAAACGATCGAATACAACAAGTTAAAAATAATGTAATGGAATGTAAGCGACAGCGAATCGATGAAGAAGTGTGAAGCGAGGTGCAAATTTAACAATTACTTAAAAGGAGGAGTCCCGTAGCGGCGCGATTTATCGCGCGCTTTTTAAAACCTGCGCGATAAATCGCACCGCTACGGGTGATGTCAGAACTTAACTGGCAGGACGCGCCACTACACTACGCGTTTCCATACGCACTTCGGCGATGGTCACGTCGATCACATCGGTGACGCGATAAACGACTTCACCTTTGATCTGTACGGTGCCGTTTTCCTGGGAACACACCAGCTCATCACGCACCGCGTGGATGAACGGGGCAGGGATAAAGGCTACCGCGCCATTCTCCAGCAGACGCACACGCATACCACCACGGGAAACGTCGATGATTTCTGCGCTGAACTTGCGATCGCCACCGGCAAACGGCGCGAGGAAACGCGCGTACAACCAGTCACCGACATCGCGCTCGGCCATACGGTTCAGGCGGCGACGTTCGCTCATGGTCACGGTCACATCATCCTGCGGGCGATTGATCGCTTCACCGCGAATAATGGCTTTCAGCAGGCGATGGTTAATCATATCGCCGAACTTACGGATGGGTGAGGTCCAGGTAGCGTAAGCCTCAAGACCAAGGCCAAAGTGCGGGCCTGGCTCGGTGCTGATTTCAGCAAAGGCCTGGAAACGACGGATACGGCTGTCGAGATACTGGGTCGGCTGGGCATCCAGCTCACGGCGCAGCTGACGGAAACCTTCCAGCGTAGTGATGGCCTGCGCATCAACGGTGATACCGTGTCCGGCCAACACGCCTGCTGCCTGTTCGGCGTTGGCGAGGTCGAAACCGGTATGCACGTTATAGATACCGAAGCCCAGCTTCTGTTGCAGCACGCGGGCGGCACAGACGTTCGCGAGGATCATCGCTTCTTCTACGATACGGTTCGCGATGCGGCGAGGCTCGGCAATGATATCCAGCACTTCACCTTTTTCACCCAGGACAAAGCGGTAATCCGGACGGTCTTTGAACACCAGGGCGTGAGTTTGACGCCAGTCGCCGCGCGCCAGACACAGACGATGCAGCAGACGAATCTGTTGGGCAATGGCATCACTGGCGGGCTGCCAGCTACCGTTGTTTTCCAGCCAGTCTGATACTTCGTCATAGACCAGTTTAGCTTTGGATTCGATCCAGGCGGCAAAGAAATGGATATCGTCGGCCAGGCTACCGTCTTTCAACACGGTAACGCGGCACGCCAGCGCCGGACGGCGTACATTCGGGCGCAGCGAGCAAACGTCATCAGACAGTTCACGCGGCAGCATCGGGATGTTGAAGCCCGGCAGATAGTTAGTGAAGGCGCGTTTCGCGGCCAGTTTGTCCAGCGCGCTGCCTTCCGGCACATAAGCGGTAGGATCGGCAATGGCGATAGTCAGCAGCAGGTTGCCTTCGGCAGTCTCTTCTGCGTACAGCGCATCGTCCATATCTTCGGTGCTGGCGCTGTCGATGGTGACGAAATCGAGCGCGGTCAGGTCTTCACGCGTCAGATACTCATCAATCATCTCACCAAAACCGACTTCCGGCGCTTCACGCTCCAGGTTGTGGCGCGACAGCGTGACCCACCACGGTGCCAGATGGTCATCCGCAGTGGTAATAAATTCGGTCAGTTCGGCATAAAAGCCACGATCGCCTTTCAGAGGATGGCGACGCATTTCAGCCACGGCCCAGTCACCGGCCTGGAAATCGTGGGTCACGCCACGGGCAGCACGGCACTGAATAGCATCTTTCAGCAGCGGATGATCTGGCACGATAGACAGGCGATCATCTTTCTTCTGTACGCGGCCGACAAAACGCGTCAGGAATGGCTCAACCAGGCTTTCCGGCTCGGCACTTTCGCGATCTTTATCGGTGTGGATCACAGCAACGATGCGGTCGCCGTGCATCACTTTCTTCATTTGCGGCGGTGGAATGAAGTAGCTTTTCTGAGCATCAACCTCCAGAAAGCCAAAACCTTTTTCCGTGCCTTTCACCACGCCTTCGGCGCGCGGCGTCTGCGCGTGGAGCTTCTCTTTCAGCTGCGCGAGCAGCGGGTTATCCTGGAACATAATTTATTTAGTTTCGTGGCCTAAGAGCGGCTGACAGTTTTACGCGAATCATGCCCGCGCGGCAAGGCCAAAACAGGGTAAAAAGCCGCTTAACGCGGCTTTTTTACCTTCTGATAACCTTCAGATCAGGCAATACGTTGGGTGGGTACGGCGGCAGTTAATGCCAGTTTGACTGGCACCGATTTTGAGGTCGGTGTGCCGCTGCCGTCACCGTAGCTGGAAAGCGGGACAAGTGGGTTGGTTTCCGGGTAATACGCCGCCAGGTTGCCACGCGGAATATTGTAGGGCACCAATTTAAAACCGCTGACGCGACGGGTCAAACCGTCGTTCCACAGGGTTTCGATATCCACCAGTTGGCCTTCAGTGAAGCCCAGTGCCTGCATATCATCCGGGTGAATAAACACCACTTCACGCTGACCGTAGACGCCACGATAACGGTCATCGAGGCCGTAAATGGTGGTGTTGTACTGGTCATGTGAACGCAGGGTTTGCAGCGTAAACGGCACTTCCACGTCGCCCAACTGCGGGAACAACGAGCTGGGCAGGGCGGCATTGCTGAACTCCGCCTTCTGCGACGGGGTGTTGAAACGCAATTCTGCGGCGGCGTTACCGAGGTAGAACCCCCCCGGGATGTCACATTTGGTGTTGAAGTCGGCAAAGCCAGGGATGGTGGCGGCAATATGATCGCGGATCAGATTGTAATCCCCGGCCAGCGCCAGCCAGTCCACTTTATCGCTGCCGAGAGTGGCATGAGCGATACCGGCGACAATCGCGGTTTCAGAACGTTGGGTATCCGCCAGCGGAATGCCTACGCCCTCAGAAGCGTGCACCATGCTGAAGGAGTCTTCCACGGTGATAAACTGGTTACCGGTTGCCTGACGATCGCGCTCGGTGCGGCCCAGCGTCGGCAGAATCAAGCCCTCATGGCCCGGCACCAGATGGCTGCGGTTGAGCTTGGTGCTGATATGTACCGTCAGACCACAACGTTGCAGCGCTTCTTCCGTCAGCGGCGAGTCCGGTGCGGCTGCTGCCAGGTTACCACCCAGCGCGATCAACACCTTCACTTCATCACGCAGCATGGCGTTCAGCGCCTCAACGGTGTTGTGGCCGTGCTCACGCGGTGGTTCAAAATCAAAATGCTGACCTAACGCATCGAGGAAGGGTTTACTCGGCTTCTCGTCAATGCCCATGGTACGGTTGCCCTGCACGTTACTGTGGCCACGAACCGGACACAGGCCCGCCCCTTTTTTGCCGAGCTGACCAAACAGCAGTTGCAGGTTAACAATTTCACGCACCGTATCCACCGAATGCTTGTGCTGGGTGATGCCCATCGCCCAGGTACAGATCACCCGGTCAGCACTTTGGTAAATGGCGGCGGCTTCGCGGATCTGCGCTTCGCTCAGACCGGACTGACGCACAATATCTTCCCAGCGAGTGTTATCCACCGCTGCCAGGTAAGCTTCCACGCCCTGCGTGGCGGCGTTGATAAAGGTTTCGTCAAACAGACCTTTTTCCCCGGCGGCAATCAGCGCGCGATGGGTTTCCAGCAGCGTTTTCACCATGCCGCGTATCGCAGCCATATCACCGCCGAGATTCGGCTGGTAATAGGCGGAGCTGATGGTGCCCGCCATCGAGGTCACCACTTCCAGCGGTTTTTGTGGATCGGCAAAACGCTCCAGACCACGCTCACGCAGGGTATTAAAGGTGACGATGCGTGCGCCGTGGTCGGCGGCATGACGCAGGCTGTGCAGCATACGCGGGTGGTTAGTCCCCGGATTCTGACCAAAGACGAAAATCGCATCTGCATGATCAAAATCGTCGAGACGAATGGTGCCTTTACCCACGCCGATACTACGTTTCAGGCCGGAGCCACTGGCTTCGTGGCACATGTTGGAGCAGTCGGGGAAGTTGTTGGTACCCATCAGGCGACCAAACAATTGATACAGCCAGGACGCCTCGTTACTGGCGCGACCGGAGGTATACAGCTCCATCTGGTCGGGATTGTCCATCGCCTGTAAATGGCTGGCAACCAGCGCGAAAGCGTCGTCCCAGCTGATTGGCTCATAATGGTCGGTTTCGCGGTTGTAACGTAACGGGTGGGTCAGACGGCCCTGATATTCGAGGAAATAATCACTTTGTTGATACAGCGTGCTGACGCTGTGCTGGGCAAAGAACGCCGGCTCAACCACACGGCGGGTTGCTTCCCAGGTGACCGCTTTGGCACCGTTCTCACAGAAACTAAAAGTACTTTTGTTGTCATCGCCCCACGCGCAGCCGGGGCAATCAAAGCCGCGCGCCTTATTCATGCGCAACAGGTTACGCATGTTTTTCAGGGCAGCTTTACTGTCAAGGACAAAACGGGTGGTCGCTTCCAAAGAGCCCCATCCACCAGCAGCAGCGCGGTAGGGCTGAATTTTACGTTTAAATTTCATAGTAGATGCAGGCTTATTGTTTAGGAGTTGTTATCAGGATATGACGACTGTTGGCAAGAAGTTTGCGACTGACAGCAAAAGTTGTCTAATTGATTGACTTAATGGTGCGATAGGTGGCGTTTATCGCGTGAAACGGACAGAAGCGTGAGCCAGTTCAAACTTTGGCGGATCGCCAACGCGGTGCGGTTACGTGCGATGTCGATAACTGGCTAATAATTGTACTTTCAATTATTGCAAGGAACTGAACCATGAAGCCTTTGGCCAGCCAAATTCACGCTTTCGGTAAAGCCTTGATGATGCCCATCTCGGTGATTGCCGCTGCCGGGATCTTCCTCGGACTTGCCGCCGCCATGCAGAATCCGGCGATCACCGGTGACGCCTTCGTACAGATGCAGGTGCCGCAGTTGATCATTGGTTTTATCCGTAAAGTGGCGGGCGCGTTATTCGCCAACCTCCCGGTGTTCTTTGCTGTTGCCAGTGCGATTGGACTGGCAACAGCAGAGAAGCCCACCGCCGCCTTTGCCGCCGTGATTGGCTATATCGCCATGAATGTCGGTATCAGCACCACGCTGGCGGCCAAAGGGCTGACAGCCGCCACCACCACGCCGCAGGCGCTACAACAGGCGGGGATGGATCAGACCACCGCGATGATGACCTCAGCGGAATATATCGAGATGCTGGGCATTTTCACCTACAACATGAGCGTGCTGGGAGGGGTGATTGCGGGGCTTACCACCGTGGCGCTGCACAATCGCTTCTATACTCAGCAACTCCCCACCGCCATTAGCTTTTTTGGCGGGCGACGCTTTGTACCGATTGTCACCATCGTGGTGTTGCCGTTGATCGGGGTGTTGCTGGCGTTGATTTGGCCGACCATCGGTGCCGCCATTGCATGGGTGGGGCAGATGATTGGGAAAAGCGGCCAGTACGGTGCGTTTTTACTGGGTGCCTGCGAACGGTTACTGATCCCGACCGGATTGCACCATATCCTCAATGAAACCGTCCGTTTCACCCCGATTGGCGGCATGGCGACGGTAGACGGGCAAACCATTGTCGGTGCGCTAAACATTTTCAACACCTCGCTGACTAATCCCGGCGCGATCCCGGATGCTACCGTGCGTACCGCGACGCAGTTTCTGGCCCAGGGCAAAATTCCGGTGATGATGTTCGGTTTGCCTGCGGCGGCGTTGGCGATCTACCACACCGCCCGCCCGGAGCATAAGCAGCGCGTCAAAGCGCTGATGCTGGCCGGTGCGCTGACCTCCTTTACCACCGGCATTACCGAACCGCTGGAATTCTGCTTTATCTTCGTCTCGCCGGTGCTGTATATCCTGCACGCGCTGCTGATGGGGTTGTCGTTTATGCTGATGTCGATGCTGCACCTGATGATCGGAAACGTGCAGGGTGGTGCCATCGATTTGGTGGTGTTCGGCATTCTCGGCGGCAGCAAAACCCAGTGGTGGTGGACGCTGGTGTTGGGGGTGATTTACGTACCGATTTACTACTACGGATTCCGCTTTGTCATCACCCGTATGGGGGTGGAAACACCGGGACGTGAATCTGACGATGAACACAAACCTGTACAGGTGGCAGCCGATGAACGTACCCGGGTCATCATCAGCGGGTTGGGTGGTGAAGCCAATATCGAGGACGTCGATTGCTGCTTTACCCGGTTGCGCGTACGTGTCAAACAGATGAATGAAGTGGTGGACCAGACACTGATGACCACCGGTGCCAATGGCGTCAATCGAGTCAGCGAGCATGACGTGCAGGTGATTTACGGTCCCCAGGTGGAAAAGATTGCCAACGAGGTGAAAAGTGCGTTGGGTGTCGCCTGACCGGAAAGCGCTTGAGAATATTCAGCGCTGGCAGGATGATAGCCAAATTGATGGTAGTCAGGGATATACCATGCTGTTAAGCACTGAAAGTTCCAGAACTTACAATACCGACCGCCGCCTCGCTTGTACCCTGGCGGCGGTGGCCGGGGCACTGAACACCGCGGCGTTTGAAACCGTGGGTTTTTTCTCCGCCAATATGACCGGCAACGTCTCGCTGTTGTCGGATCACCTGGCAAAAGTTGATCTCCACATCGGCCTGTTTTTCCTGGTGATTATCCTGCTGTTTATCGCCGGTTCCTCCGTCTCGACCCTGATTATCAATGCCGGGCGGCGGCGTGAAATTCGTGGCATCTATGCCATTAATATCTTTATTGAGGGCATTGCCTTGCTGGTGCTCGGCGTGCTGGAGAGTTGGTTTCCCAATAACGATTCTGGCGTGCAACTGATCTTCAGCCTGAGTTTTTTGTTGGGATTGCAGAATGCGGTGGTGACGCGGATTTCCAACGCGCGCGTCAGAACCACCCACGTTTCCGGCACCTCTACCGACATCGGTATCGAGTTGGCGATGCTGCTGGATGTGCTGCGGCGCAAAGAATCCCCCAAGGATGCCCCGTTGTACATTGAACGGCTGAAGCTGCATCTGTTCACGGTGTTGGCGTTCCTCGGTGGCGGGGTAGTGGGTATCGTGCTGTTAAAAGCCATTAGCTTTAAATTGTTATTAATGATTGGCCTGATGTTGACGATGATGTCACTGACCGCCTTGCATCGCGCCCGCCAGGTGGCACGATAATCCTTGTGAAAAAACTATGGACATCAAACAGTTAATCTATCTTTGCAATCTTGAGCGCGAGCGCCATTTTGGCCGCGCGGCGGAGGCGAGCTTTGTCAGCCAGCCCACGCTGTCGATGCGCCTGAAAAACCTCGAGCGCGAGCTGGGGTTATCGCTGATCAATCGCAGCAACAATTTTGATGGCTTCACCCCGGAAGGGGAACGGGTGCTGGCGTGGGCGCGCGAGATAGTTTCCGTCTATCAGGGACTGAAGCTGGAAGTGGAATCGCTAAAACACGGCGTGAATGGCACCCTGCGTCTCGGCGTGATGCCGCAGTGCAGCGTGGCGTTACCTGCGTTGTTGAAGGCGGTGGAAGCCCGCTATCCGCAGCTTGACTACCGGGTGTCAGCCATGAGCGCCGATCAACTGCTGGATGCGCTCAACAGCCATACCGTTGATGGCGGGATTGGTTTTTTTGAACTCAATGCCCTGCGCGAGCTGCATTTCCAGACGGCGCTGCTGAAGGACAGTGGTGTGGAGGCGGTGTTCAACCCGGAATTTTTTCCGGCGTTGCTGGAACATCAGACGCTGGATCTGCCACTGCTTGCCAGTCAGCCTTTATGTCTCGCGGAGCCAACTCGCTATTTCCGACGTTATCTCGACAGCCAGTTGCGAGCGCGGGAGTTGCTGCCACGGGTGATCGTCGAAAGCGCGTCAATTATGCAGCTATTGCAAAGCGCACAGGTTGGATTGGGGGTGATGGTGTCACCGTGCGGGCATCTGTTGCCGGAAATGCTGCAAAACCTGCAACGCCGCCCGATTGCGATCGCCCCAATGGGACGGCAGGCGGCATTGGTGATTGCTGAGCCGGGCAGGGCGACGCCGCTGGCTCAGCACTTCTTCGATGAGGCACGCGGGCATTTGCCCGATTAACGCGTCTCGCCCAACGCCATCGACAGGCGGTCCTGCCAGTTTGCCAGTGCCACCGCCTGAAGCAGGGTAAATATTCGCTCTGCGCTCCAGCCCGCGTTCAACAGCGGTTGCAGATGGGCAGCACTGAACCTTTCAGGTAAACGGGTCAGCTGGGCGCTCACCGTCACCAGTGGATTGTCACCGGCAACCTCCCTGAGCAGCGTCTGTCGTGCGCTACCCGCGAAGCGGTCGAACTGGCGCT
Organism: Pantoea phytobeneficialis; assembly: GCF_009728735.1. Lineage (NCBI taxonomy): Bacteria > Pseudomonadati > Pseudomonadota > Gammaproteobacteria > Enterobacterales > Erwiniaceae > Pantoea > Pantoea phytobeneficialis. Next base: position 2,299,961 of record NZ_CP024636.1, on the reverse strand, counting down.
GGCAGCCGAGGATGCGTGCGCTCACCGCCTGCACCAACGCTTCATCTTGCGCAAAATGATCGTTGAGTCGCTGCTGTAAAGTTGCCCAGCCATACAGCGCCTGGGCGTCATGCACCAGCAGCCAAACCGCATCTTCCAGACCATCCATCCCCTGACAAAAGGTGATGGCTGCCAGTTGTTCTGCGCTGGCGTAACGCAGTTCTACCGGTTTTAACGCATGCTGCCAGACCGGGGACGGTTGAAACAGCGCCGCATCGGCATCGGGTGGCGGTGATACGCCAGGGATCCAACGCACCGGCAGGCCCATGATCGCCTGCAAGGCGGCCACCACGCGCGCCTGATAGCTGACAAACCCCACTAACTGATTCAGGGTGACAATATCTGGTTCGGTCAGTCCAACGGCGTCCAGTGCGCTGATGCTGTTGGCGGTAATCAATGCCGGTTGCATCGCCAGTTGGCGTGCATATTGGGTGATTTGCGTCAGCCGGTTATTGCTTTCACGCGATGAATCAGGGCCGGGCAGCGGATTCAAACGTGCCGCATAATGATTGCACAACCGTTGCACCCCGGCGACCTGCGCCACGGTCAGCGCGGTGCTGAGGCGATCGTACAACGTCAGCGTATGGGTCAGGCTGGGGGTTAATGAATCGGGAAACAGGATTTGGCTCAGATCGCGCGCTGCCAGCAGCGCTGGCTGAAAACGCAGCAACAGCGGCTGTAACGCACTGGCTTCTTGCTGCAAACCCAGCAGAAAACGATCGTCGAGATAAGCCGCCTCGGGCACCAGCGGCGCGGCGGCGCTATGCTGCGGGCGGGTCTGGCTTTCGTAAAACCACTGGTCATGGCCTGGAGAACGCCGTTGTTCCATGGTCATTCCTTTTGCAAAAAACGGACTCGGTGTCGGTCGCCACAATCTGAAAATTCTGGGCGCACCAAAGGGCTAGCTTATCGTCGCCGAAGGGCGGTCCGGGGCAAAAGAATGATCGGTGATAATTAATAGCAAGAATGTATAAGGGGGGTGTGTAGCGGCGCGATTTATCGCGCGGATTGAAAAAGAAAAGGGCGAGCCAGGCTCGCCCTCAGGAACTTATTTCAGTTCCAGCTCGTTCATCGCGGCAATGCTGAAGCCGCCATCAACGTGTACCACTTCACCCGTGATACCACCGGCCAGGTCGGAGCACAGGAAAGCCGCAGAGTTACCCACGTCTTCGATAGTCACGGTACGACGAATCGGGGTAACCGCTTCGCAGTGTGCCAGCATCTTACGGAAGTCTTTGATGCCTGAAGCAGCCAGAGTACGGATCGGGCCAGCAGACACGGCGTTAACACGCACGCCTTCCGGACCCATCGCGTTCGCCATGTAACGAACGTTGGCTTCCAGAGACGCTTTCGCCAGACCCATCACGTTGTAGTTCGGGATAGCGCGCTCTGCACCCAGGTAAGACAGGGTCAGCAGTGCTGAATTCGGGTTCAGCATCGCACGGCACTCTTTGGCCATCGCGACGAAGCTGTAGGCGCTGATGTCGTGAGCGATTTTGAAGCCTTCACGAGTAACGGCGTTGACATAGTCACCATCCAGCTGGTCGCCTGGGGCGAAACCGATGGAGTGAACGAAACCGTCAAATTTCGGCCAGGTTTTTGCCAGTTCGGTGAACAGCGCAGTGATGCTCTCGTCTTCTGCCACATCGCACGGCAGAACAATGTCTGAACCCAATTCTTTAGCAAACTCTTCCACACGACCTTTCAGTTTGTCGTTCTGGTAGGTGAAAGCCAGTTCTGCGCCCTGTTTGTGCATCGCCTGCGCAATACCGTAGGCGATGGAAAGTTTACTGGCAACGCCAGTAATCAGAATGCGCTTACCGGAAAGAAAACCCATAGCTGTAATCCTTATGGTCATTGTTGTTGGCGGTCGCAATGATTAAAAAGTGTGCGACCGACGTTAATCGACGTGCGGATTCTAGCACGTCTCTGTCAAATGCGGTAAATCGCACCGCGTTTTCCGCGATGCAGCGAACAATCAACGTTCACGCCGCCAGGCTTCGGCGGTGAGTGCTTCACCAAAATGGCTGGCAATTAACCGTTTGGTCAGCTCGTGCAGCGGGGAGGCCAGCACATCGGCGGTGCCGCCACGTTCCACCACCTCGCCCTGATGCATCACCAGCACCTGGTCGCTGATGTGCTTCATCATGCCGATATGCTGCGTGACATATATATAGGAGATGCCGTGCTTCTCCTGAAGTTCCAGCATTAAATTGACCAACTGCGAGCGCATGGTCATATCCAGCGACGCCAGTGCTTCATCGGCGATAATCACCTTTGGTTGCAGGATCAGCGCACGCGCCAGTGCCAGGCGTTGCTTTTGCCCGGGGGCCAGCATATGCGGGTAATACCCGGCATGATCGCGCAGCAAACCGACCTGGCGCAGCGTGGCGATAATGCGCTTCTCGCGCTCTTCATCGTCCAGCTCGGTGTTCAACCGTAAGGGGAAGTCCAGGATCTGACTGACGCGCTGGCGTGGATTGAGTGAGGTCGACGGGTCCTGAAAAATCATGCGGATGCGCTGGCTACGATAACCGTAGTCACCATACTCCAGCGGATGATCGTCAATCAGGATCTGTCCTTCAGTCGGCGCGACCATGCCACTTAACATCTTCGCCAGCGTGGATTTGCCGGAGCCGTTCTCACCAATAATCGCCAGCGTCTGTTTATCGCGCAGGGTAAAACTAACATCTTTCACCGCTTCCACATGCTGACGGCGGAATAACCCGGTGCGATAACGGAAGGTTTTGCTCAGGTTGCGCACTTCAAGCAGCGTTTCCATGCTTACTGGCCCTCCATATTCAGCGGGAAGTGGCAGGCGTAGAGATGCGCTTTGTTTCCGTTGAGACGCGGTGTCTCAATGCATTTGCGTTGTGCATAGGGACAGCGCGGCCCGAGACGGCAGCCAATTGGCAGATGCTCCAGCGAGGGAATCGCCCCGGTCAGGGTATTGAGACGGCTTTTATGCGGCAGTGCACTACCGAAATCGGGCATCGCGCGGATCAGCGCCTGGGTGTAGGGATGGTGGGGCGTTCCCATCAGGTCTTCACTTTGCGCGGTTTCTACCGTCTGGCCACAATACATCACGTTAATGCGATCGGCCCACTGGCTCATGGTGCGTAAGTCATGGCTGATCAGCAAAATGGTGGTGTTGTTGTTCTGGTTAAGGCGGCTTAACAGGCGGAAGATCTGGGCCTGGGTGGTGGGCTCCATCGCGTTAGTCGGCTCGTCGGCGATCAACAGACGTGGCTGATTCGCCAGCGCGATGGCGATCATCACCTTCTGACACTCCCCCTCGGTCAGCTCATAGGGGAAACTGCGCATAATGTCTTTATGATCCTTGATGCCGACGCGGTGCAACAGCTCAATGGCGCGCGCTTTGCGCCAGAACCACAGCCGTTGATACCAGTGACCTTTAAAGGTCCAACGTGGGATGGCCTGCATCAACTGGCGACCAATACTTTCTGAGGGATCAAGACAGGATTGCGGCTCCTGGAAAATCATCGACACGTTATGGCCGACGATGCGACGGCGCTCGCGCGGCGAAAGGCGCAGTAAATCGATATCATCGAAACGCATACGGTCGGCGGTGACGCGCCAGTTGTCTTTGGTGACGCCACAGATGGCTTTCGCTACCAGGCTTTTGCCGGAGCCGGATTCGCCCACCAGACCGCGCACTTCGCCTTCGGTCAGGGTGAGGTTGATGCGGTCGACGGCTTTTACCGGCCCTTCGGCAGTCATAAATTCGATGGTCAGATTGCGGATATCAAGTAACGGCATTATTCAGCTCCCGCTTCTACGGCGCGACGGATGCCATCGCCCAGCAGGTTAACAATCAACACACTCACCATCAGCGCTGCGCCGGGCAGCATCACGGTCCAGGGCGCAACGTAAATCAGTTCCAGCGAGTCACCCAGCATCGCGCCCCATTCGGGCGAAGGCAGCTGTGCGCCAAGATCGAGAAAGCCGAGGGCCGCGATATCAAGGATCGCCATCGACAGGGCGCGGGTAAATTCCCCAACCAGCAGCGGCAGCACATTCGGCAGCACCGCGTTCCACAAAATATTCAGATTGCGCGCACCATCAAGGCGCAACGCCACCACATACTCTTTTTCCATCTCGTCATGCACGGCGGTGTAGATTTCGCGCACCAGTCGCGGGATCAGCGCCAGCCATACCGCCAGCATTGCATGTTCGAGGCGCGGGCCAAGAAACGCCACCACGATGATCGCCAGCAGCAGCGACGGAATTGACAGCAGGGTATCCAGTACGTGATTCATCACCGCTGAACGCAAACCGTGGGTAATGCCCGCCAGCACGCCGAGTAACAGGGCGCAGAAGCTGGCCAGCAATGTCACCAGAATGGCGGATCCCACTGTGGGCGCGACACCGCTCAGCAGACGGCTCAATACATCGCGGCCCAGATCGTCAGTGCCGAGAAAGAACGACACATCGCCATAGCGGGACCACGACGGCGGTAGCAACTGGTAGCCCAGGAACTGCTGGTCAATGCCATAAGGGGCCAGCAAACCGCCAAACAGGCACAAAAACAGCAACGCGCCGAAGCCGTATAGACCAATCATCGCGCTGGTGTCGTGGTAAAAACGCTGCCAGCTAAGGCGGAAGGTGCCGGGCTGCCGTTTTTCGGCGTAGATATTATCGTAGGGCATACCATTCCTTATGTTTCAATGGATTAAGTGCGGCACCGACAATGTCAGATAACACATTAACCACAATCACCAGGCTACCCACCACCATCACGCCAGCTGAAATCGCTGCATAATCCTGCTGGCGAATGGCGTTGATCAACCAACGGCCCAGCCCCGGCCAGTTGAATACCACTTCAGTAATCATCGCCAGCGTCAACATGGTGGAGAACTGCAAACCCAGACGTGGGATCACTGGCGGCAACGCATTATGCAGCACATGACGACGGATAATGGTAAAGCGTGACAAACCCCGCGTGGCCGCTGCTTTGACATAGTTCTTATCCATCACTTCGCTGGTACTGCCGCGCAGCAGGCGAATCACTTCGGTAGTGGGTGCCACCGCCAGTACGATCACCGGCAAAATCATATGGGTCAGCGCGCTCATCAACATTTCATGACGCCACGGTGAATGGCTTATCCAGGCGTCAATCAGCGCAAAACCGGTGACGTTCTGCACCGGGTAGAGCAAATCAAAACGCCCTGATACCGGCAGCCAGCCGAGGGTTAATGAGAAGAACAGGGTAAACAGCAGCGCCAGCCAGAACACCGGCATAGAGAAGCCAAGCAGTGCCAGCGCGCTGATGGCCTTGTCCTGCCACTTATTACGCATCACCCCGGCGCAGATCCCTAGCGGAATACCGACCAGCAGGGCCAACATAAACGCCAGAATGCACAGTTCAAGGGTGGCAGGAAAAACCTCGCGCAACTGGAGATCAATCAATTGGCCGTTGGTGCTGGAAACACCAAAATCGAGCTGCAACAACCCCTTAAACCAGAACCACCAGGCATCAAACAGCGACGCACCTTCCAACGGGGCATTCGGGGTGAAGTAACTGAGACTGAAGCTGACCAGCGACAGCAAAAACAGCGTAATGATCAGTAGCAGCAGACGACGCAAGATATAGATGATCATGATTATTCCTCGCTGCGTTCGTCACGATAAACGCCTGCGAACGAGGCGTTGCCAAATGGACTCAGTACCAGACCTTTAATATCGTGGCGATACGCCTGCAATCGCAGCGATGACGCCAGTGGCAACACCGGCAACTCTCGCGCCAGGATCTGCTGTGCTTCGTCATAACTCTCAATGCGAGCTGACAACTGTTGTGACAGCAGGGCGCGTTGCAACACTTCATCAAATGCTGGCGAGCACCAGTGTGCGTAGTTGGTTTGCGAACGAATCGCCGCACAGCTCAACAGCGGGCGGAAGAAGCTATCGGGATCGTTGCTGTCGGTGGCCCAGCCGGTCAGGGTAATATCATGGTTCATCGCCATCAGTTGCGCTTCCTGAAAACGCCCCTCTACCGGCACGATGGTGACGCGTACCCCCACCTGTGACAAATCGGCCTGTAACAATTCAGCAGTTTTTAGCGGGCTGGGATTCCACGCCTGCGATGCTGTCGGCGCCACCAGCCGCAGATGGAGATTCTCCACCCCCAACGCTTTCAATTGTTCCCGCGCTTTGGCCGGATTGTATTCGGTCACCCGCGCATCATTATCATACGCCCAGGACGCGCGCGGCAGAATCGAGGCCGCCGTTTCCGCGGTGCCGTAATAAATCGACTCCATCAGACGTTCATTATTGATTGCCAGCGCCAGCGCGTGGCGGACTTCGGGGCGATCCAGCGGCGGTTTACGGGTATTAAATGCCAGATAGGCGATATTCATCCCCGGACGTAACGTCATGCGCAGGCGGGGATCGTCACGCAGAATGCTGAGCTGACTGGCAGCAGGATAGGCCAGCACATCACACTCGCCGGTCAGCAATTTTGATAAGCGACCGGTCCCGCCGACACCGAGGTCGATGACCACCTGTTGTAAACGCGGCACGCCTTTCCAGTAATGGGGATTGCGCGCCAGGCGCAGGTATTGCCCGGTACGGTATTCGCTAAGCTGGAACGGGCCGGTGCCGACCGGTTCCCGATCCAGTCGCTCCTGCTGGCCTTTAGCAGTCAGCTTGTCAGCGTACTCTTTGGAGAGCACCGGTGCGTAATGGGTGGCGATATGCCACAGGAATGATGCATCCGGGCTGTTCAGGCGAATTTCGACGGTATCGTTGTCGAGTTTTTTCACGCTCTGCACCGAGTCAGCAAATTGCAGGCTATCGAAATAGGGATAGCTGCCACCGTTGACGTTATGCCAGGGGTGCTGGCGATCGAACATGCGGGCAAAGCTGAACACCACATCGTCGGCATTCATATTGCGGGTAGGGGTGAACCAATTGGTGTGCTGGAAGGGCACATCTTTGCGCAGATGGAAACGGTAAGTCGCGCCGTTATCCCGCACCTCCCAGCTCTGCGCGAGGTCAGGCACCAGGCGATAGGTGTAAGGATCGACATCCAGCAGACGGTCGTAAAGCTGCGCGGCGAGGGTATCGACCACCAGACCGCTACTCGCCATTTGCGGATTGAAGGTATTTACCGTGCCGTTAACGCAATAAACAAAGCCGCTTTGACGGATGTCGTTCGCAGGTGCAGCCCAGACAGACGCACTCAATACGCTGAGACCGAGCAGCAGCGTGGGGATTAATTTTGGCATAGAACTCAACGATTCTGAGGCAATAGCGAGAGTGTATCGCAAACGCCGGGTACTCCCCAAATTAAGGCGAATTGTGCTGTCTTTTTCGCCATCCCGACGGCGGGGTAATCACACCGTTAGTGTGGAAATGAGAAAAATTCTCAATTAGGGCTTTACAGATGATAATAAGAATGATTATTATTCTTCTGCGCTTCGACGGTGGCTCTACCGAAGAAGAGCACGACATTGCTCACATTGCTTCCAGTATTAAGTTGCCCGCTTCTGCGGGCTTTTTTTTTCTTCATATTTTGCACTGTAGCGGCGTTGGCTGCGATTGCTCACCCCGGTCACATACTCAGGTATGCTCCCGGGGATTCGCGCCCTTGCCGCCTTGCTACAGCACAAAATATTTCGAAAAGCCTGTTTACAACAACGTAGCGGCGTTGGCTGCGATTGCTCACCCCGGTCACATACTCAGGTATGCTCCCGGGGATTCGCGCCCTTGCCGCCTTGCTACAGCACAAAATATTTCGAAAAGCCTGTTTACAACAACGTAGCGGCGTTGGCTGCGATTGCTCACCCCGGTCATATACTCAGGTATGCTCCCGTAGCGGCGCGATTTATCGCGCGCCTTTCCAAAACAGCGCGCTAAATCGCGCTGCTACGAGTCGGACATGCGCGGGAGTTAACCTTCGTCCCGCACCTGAATCCCGTGTTTTTTCATCATTGCCCGTAGCTGGTGATAGGTCACCCCCAGCAAGTCGGCCGCACGGCGTTGATTATATTTCGCCTCTGCGAGGCTGCGATCAACCAGTTGGCGCTCCTGCTGATTTTGCCATTGACGCAAATCGAGTGGCAGGGCAGGCACGCCACTTTCTCCACTGACCACATCGGGCGCAGGCGTATTTCGTGGCGCAAACGGATTGATAATGATGTTATCCAGTTGAGTGTCGACGCTGTGATGGCGATAAACCGAACGTTCCACCACGTTTTTCAGCTCTCGCACGTTTCCCGGCCAGCCGTAATTTAATAGCGTCTGCTGCGCCTGTTCGGTGAAACCGGGAAACAGCGGCAAGCCCAGTTCACGGCACATCTGAATCGCAAAGTGCTCCGCCATCACCAGAATATCGCTGCGCCTTTCGCGTAGCGGCGGTAGCTGCACCACATCAAACGCCAGTCGATCCAGCAGGTCGGCGCGAAATTTTCCCGCCGCCGCCAGCGCAGGAAGATCCTCATTGGTGGCACACACCAGACGTACGTTTACCTGCAACGACTGGTTGCCACCCACGCGTTCCAGTTGGCCATATTCAATCACCCGCAGCAGTTTTTCCTGTACCAGCATCGGTGCTGTCGCCAGCTCATCCAGAAATAATGTGCCACCATCGGCACGTTCAAAGCGGCCAAGATGGCGCTTTTGTGCGCCGGTGAATGCCCCTGCCTCATGGCCGAACAATTCAGAGTCGAGCAGGTTTTCATTTAATGCGGCACAGTTCAGGGAGACAAACGGGCCTTGCCAACGGTCGGAGAGAAAATGCAGGCGGCTGGCAATAAGTTCCTTGCCGGTGCCGCGTTCACCAATCACCAGCACCGGTTTTTCCAGTGGGGCAAGGCGGGAAACCTGTTCCAGCACTTCAAGAAAGTTGTTAGATTCGCCCAGCAGGTTATCGTTGCCATTCGCCATGATGAATTTCACTATCAGTTAATCAATTTCACTACCTTAAGGGAAAAAGTGGGGAGTGTAAAATAATCAATTGCAGTTAATTCAATAAGATAAAAACTGGCACGGCTTTTGTATTAGTGATGAGCGCCTGGCGCCAACCTATGACACTTAGAGGAACATCATTATGGGTATTTTTTCTCGTTTTGCCGACATCGTGAACGCTAACATCAATTCGCTGCTGGAGCGCGCCGAAGATCCGCAGAAACTGGTACGCCTGATGATTCAGGAAATGGAAGACACGCTGGTGGAAGTGCGTTCCACCTCAGCCCGGGCGCTGGCAGAGAAGAAACAACTGCTGCGCCGCATTGAGCAGGCAGATATTCAGCAGGCCGAATGGCAGGAGAAAGCCGAACTGGCGCTGCGCAAAGATAAAGATGACCTGGCGCGTTCGGCGTTGATCGAAAAACAGAAATTGACCGATTTAATCGCGGCGTTGCAGCAGGAAGTGACGCAGGTAGAAGAGACGCTGGAACGGATGAAAGGCGAGATTGGTGAGCTGGAGAAAAAACTCAGCGAAACCCGTGCCCGTCAGCAGGCGCTGACCCTGCGTCATCAGGCCGCCTCTTCATCGCGTGATGTACGTCGCCAGCTCGACAGCGGCAAACTGGATGACGCGATGGCACGTTTCGAATCATTCGAACGTCGTATCGACCACATGGAAGCCGAAGCTGAAAGCCAGCGTTTTGGTAAGCCGAAAAGCCTGGACCAGCAATTCGCAGAATTGAAAGCTGATGACGAAATCAGCCAGCAGTTGGCTGCACTGAAAGAAAAAATGAATCGCGGCGAATAATTGGGCTGCCCCCGCGACCGGTTAAATGATTAAGGAGAGTCAATGAGCGCACTTTTTCTGGCCATACCGCTGACCATCTTCGTGCTGTTTGTCGCACCGATTTGGTTATGGCTCCACTACAGCAACAAACGCAACGGCGGTGCGGAGCTATCATCAAACGATATGCAGCGTTTGCAGCAGCTGACCCAGGATGCACGCCGGATGCGCGAGCGTGTTGAAGCACTGGAAGCGATTCTGGATGCAGAACACCCGAACTGGAGGCAGCCATGAGCGGAAACAGCCTGAAGGGGCGCAAGCTGTGGCGTATTCCTCAGCAGGGCAAAGTGCGTGGCGTCTGCGCGGGCGTGGCCGAGTATCTCGACATTCCGGTGACGCTGCTGCGAGTGATTGTGGTGTTGTCGATGTTTTTTGGTTTGTTCGGCTTCACCCTGATCATCTACTTTATTCTTGGCTTTGTGCTGGATGTAAAACCCGATGATGAACCGGCTGACCGCGCGCCGAGCGCCAGCCAGTTGTTGGATGAGCTGGATGACGCGCTCAAATTCGATGAACGCCATGTGCGGGATATTGAACGCTACGTCACCTCGGAAACATTCAGTGTGCGTAGTCGTTTTCGTCAAATCTGATGCTGGAGGTTGCCTTGTCTGACCAACGTTTTTCTACTCTGCGCCGCCGCGCAGCACCGGCGTTGAAGTCGGCGGGGAAATTTATCATTATCAGTGCAGTCACTTACGCGCCTGGCGGCATTGCGGGCTGGGCGGTAAAATCGGTGGCGCGTCGTCCGTTACGTCTGTTACTGGCGGTCGCGCTGGAACCGTTGCTGAGCAAGGTGTTTAACCGCCTGTCAGCACGCTTCATCAGGGAGAGCGATGAAAAGACTGCAAAATGAATTGATGGCGTTGGTGAATCGCGGTGTCGATCGTCATCTGCGCCTTGCCGTGACCGGTCTGAGCCGTAGCGGCAAAACCGCCTTTATTACTTCGCTGGTTAATCAGCTTCTCCATGTCCACAGCGGCTCCCGATTGCCGCTGTTCAGCGTGGTGCGCGAAGAGCGTCTGTTGGGCGTGAAACGGGTGCCGCAGCGCGAATTGGGTACGCCGCGTTTCACCTACGACGAAGGCCTGGCCCAGCTCTATGGCACGCCGCCCATTTGGCCCACACCTACCCGGGGTGTCAGTGAAATCCGTCTCGCGCTGCGCTATCGTCCGGATGAATCGCTACTGCGGCATTTCAAAGATACCGCCACGCTGTACCTGGAAATTGTCGATTATCCGGGAGAATGGCTGCTCGATTTACCGATGTTGGCACAGGATTATGCGGGCTGGTCGCGGCAGATGCTCGGTTTGTTGCAGGGCGATCGCGCGATATGGGCGCAGCAGTGGCGCAGCCTGTGTGCCGATCTCGATCCCTATGCTCCTGCTGATGAAAACCGGCTGGCGGCGATTGCCGCTGCCTGGACCGATTATCTGCATCAATGCAAAAACCAGGGTCTGCATTTTATCCAGCCTGGCCGCTTTGTTTTACCGGGAGACATGGCAGGCGCACCGGCGTTGCAGTTTTTCCCGTGGCCGCAGGTGGAGGACATCCAGCGCCAGGCCCCGGCAGGCAGCAACTACGCGATGTTGCAGCAGCGATTTAACTACTATTGCCAGCATGTGGTGAAGGGCTTCTACAAGCATCATTTTCTGCGTTTTGATCGTCAGATTGTCCTGGTCGATTGTTTGCAACCGCTGAACAGCGGGCCGCAGGCGTTTAATGACATGCGACTGGCACTGACGCAACTGATGCAGAGTTTTCATTACGGTCAACGCACGCTGTTTCGCCGCCTGTTCTCCCCGGTGATCGATAAGTTGTTATTCGCAGCCACCAAGGCCGATCACATCACCGCCGATCAGCACGCCAATATGGTGTCGCTGTTACAACAACTGGTGCAGGATGCGTGGCAAAACGCGGCGTTCGAAGGTATCAGCATGGATTGTCTTGGCCTTGCCTCAGTGCAGGCGACCGAGAGTGGGCTGGTGGATCATCGGGGCGAAAAACTGCCAGCGCTGCGCGGGCATCGTCTTGAAGATGGCGAAGCCCTGACATTTTATCCCGGCGAAGTGCCGCCACGTTTGCCCGGCCACAGTTTCTGGCAGCAACAGGGATTTCAGTTTGAACAGTTCCGGCCGCAGCAGCTCGATGTTGATCGTCCGCTGCCGCATATTCGCATGGATGCCGCGCTGGAATTTTTACTGGGAGATAAATTGCGATGAACGATGAAACACCGTTAAAACCGCGGATTGATTTTGCCCGCCCACTGGAAAGCAACGTGGAGAAACCACTGCGTGCCGCGCAGACCTTCGACGCTGATGCCGAAGGAGCCTTTCTTGCTCTGCGTGAAGAGGAGCCGCTGGAGGAGGGCGCGGGTGAAAAAGCGGTGGAAGCCGCCCTGCGTCCGAAACGCAGCCTGTGGCGCAAAATGGTGGGGGCAGGCCTGGCGATTTTTGCTGTCAGCGTGGTGGCCCAGGGGGTGCAGTGGATGCATGATGCCTGGCTGACGCGCGACTGGTTTGCGCTGGGCAGCGGCGTGGCGGGTGGCTTGATTGTCGCTGCGGGTGCCGGAGCGTTGGCTGGTGAGTGGCGTCGGTTGTATCGCTTGCGCCAGCGCGCGGAGGAGCGCGATGTGGGGCGCGAGTTGCTGCACAGCCACGGCATCGGTCAGGCGCGTGCGTTCTGTGAAAAACTGGCGCAGCAGGCCCAACTCGATCAAGCGCATCCGGCGTTGCAACGCTGGCACGCGGCGTTGCATGAAACCCATAACGATCGCGAGATCGTCACGTTGTATGCCCAATTGGTGCAGCCAGTGCTGGACCGCCAGGCACGGCGCGAAATCAGTCGCCATGCCGCAGAAGCGACGCTGATGATCGCCGTCAGCCCGCTGGCGCTGGTGGATATGGCGTTTATCGCCTGGCGCAACCTGCGGCTGGTGAACCGCATCGCCACTGTTTACGGCATTGAGCTGGGCTATTTTAGTCGTCTGCGTTTGTTCCGTCTGGTGTTGCTGAATATGGCGTTTGCCGGTGCCTCTGAACTGGTGCGCGAAGTGGGTATGGATTGGGTGTCACAGGATATTGCCGCTCGCCTGTCAGCCCGAGCCGCACAGGGGATTGGTGCCGGGCTGTTGACGGCACGCCTTGGCATCAAAGCGATGGAGCTGTGCCGCCCGCTGCCGTGGCTGGAAGATGATAAACCGCGACTGGGTGACTTCCGCCGCGAGCTGATCGGCCAGTTGAAAGAAACCCTGAGCAAAAGTGAGGGCAAAGCAGGGCAGAGTGCTAAATAATCGCTGCCTGCTCACCTTTCACACTAAAAAGTCTGTGAAAGGTGAGATTTTCTTTGTTAATTGTGATTTTTGACGGGATTAATCGTGGTTGTTCCGTTACAATTTTGCCCATCGCCTGCCTCTGACTGTCAACTTTTCCTGACAGGCCCCTTCTGAGGCGTCGCAAGTTAGCGTATTATCACTAAAATCGAAACCTGATTAAGGCCATCGCAATGCGTTTGGAAGTTTTCTGCCAGGACCGTATCGGTCTGGCGCGCGAGCTGCTCGACCTGCTGGTTGCACGCAATATCGACCTGCGCGGCATTGAAATTGCCCCGCTTGGCCGTATCTACCTCAACTTTTCTGCCCTGGAATTCGAATCTTTCAGTTCGCTGATGGCGGAGATCCGCCGTACACCTGGCGTGACAGACGTTCGTACCGTGGCGTACATGCCGTCAGAACGCGAGCACCGTGCGCTCAGCGCCTTGCTGGTGGCGATGCCGGAGCCAGTGCTGTCTATCGACCTGAAATGCAAAGTCGAACTGGCTAACCCGGCAGCACAAAACCTGTTTAACCTCGACGAACAAAAGATCCGCAACCAGAATGCCGGTTCCTTAATCAGCGGTTTTAACTTCCAACGCTGGATTGAAAACGATCGCGTGGAAGCGGAAGTGCAACATGTGGTGATTCAGGGGCGTGATTTCCTGCTGGAAGCACGGCCAATCTATCTGGCGGAAGAAGAGGGGCAGAGCGATCAGCCGGTTGGCGCAATGATCACCCTGAAATCCACCGCCCGCATGGGACGTCAGTTGCAGAATCTGACTGTGACGGATGAATCGGAGTTTGATCATATCGTCGCGGTGACGCCGAAAATGCGTCAGGTGCTGGACCAGGCGCGCAAGCTGGCGATGCACGATGCCCCGTTGCTGATTGTTGGTGACACCGGTACCGGCAAAGATATGCTGGCGCGGGCCTGCCATCTGCGCAGCGCGCGCGGCAAGAAGCCGTTCCTCGCGCTGAACTGCGCCTCGTTGCCCGATGACGTGGCGGAAAGTGAACTGTTTGGTCACGCCGCAGGCGCTTATCCCAATGCGCTGGAAGGCAAAAAAGGATTCTTCGAGCAGGCTAACGGCGGTTCGGTGTTGCTGGATGAAATCGGTGAGATGTCACCGCGTATGCAAACCAAACTGCTGCGCTTCCTTAACGATGGTACTTTCCGCCGGGTGGGTGAAGAACACGAAGTGCATGTGGACGTGCGCGTGATCTGCGCGACGCAAAAGAATCTGGTGGAACTGGTGCAGCGCGGCGAATTCCGTGAAGACCTGTTTTATCGTCTCAACGTGCTGACGCTCAATCTGCCGCCGCTGCGTGAGCGCCCGCAGGATATCCTGCCGTTGACCGAGATGTTTGTCGCGCGCTTTGCCGATGAACAGGGGTTGCCAAGACCTCGGTTGTCACCGCAACTGACTGCTTTCCTGACACGCTACAGTTGGCCCGGCAACGTGCGACAGTTGAAAAACGCGCTGTATCGCGCGATGACGCAGTTGGAAGGATACGAGTTGCGCCCACAGGATATCGTCCTGCCGGAACAGGCGTTGGATGTGTCCATGGGGGAAGAGGCGATGGAAGGTACGCTGGATGAGATCACCAGCCGTTTTGAGCGTTCAATCCTGACGCGGCTGTATCTTTCTTATCCCAGTACGCGCAAGTTGGCGAAACGACTCGGTGTATCGCATACCGCGATTGCCAACAAGTTACGTGAATACGGCTTGAGCCAGAAGCGTAACGACAGCGAATAACCGGGAATGATCCCGTAACGGTGCGATTTATCGCGCGATTCTTTATCAGACGCGCGATAAATCGCGCCGCTACGGGTCAGTGCCGTGACTTAGTTCAGTGCAGCCAGCGCCGCATCGTAGTTCGGCTCGCTGGTGATTTCGTTCACCAGTTCGCTGTAAATCACTTTATCGTTCTCATCCAGTACCACCACCGCACGGGCGGTCAGGCCTTTCAGCGCGCCATCGGCAATCGCCACACCGTAATCTTCTTTAAATTCTGCACCGCGCAGCGTTGACAATGTCACCACGTTATTCAGGCTTTCAGCACCACAGAAACGTGACTGCGCAAACGGCAGGTCAGCGGAGATGCACAGCACCACGGTGTTGTCAGCTTTGCCAGCCAGTTCGTTGAACTTGCGCACAGAAGCGGCACAAACGCCGGTATCAATGCTCGGGAAAATGTTCAGGACTTTACGTTTGCCTGCATACTGAGAAAGGGTCACATCAGCGAGATCTTTAGCTACCAGAGAGAACGGTTTAGCCTGTGCGCCTGCCTGTGGGAACTGGCCTGCTACTGGCACCGGGTTGCCCTGGAAGTGAACATTCTGAGACATACGATTTCCTTTTAACGATGAAAAAATCTGACTTTTACTTGGTCAGAACAGGTATAGCCGTTGTTTATGACATATTTTTTAAGGGTTTTCGAGGGCAAATCGTAGCGGAAACTGCGCCAGCTCGCATTTAAGTGATGGATTTAAGGAGAAATAATGAGAAAGGTGAAAAGTTATCCGGAAGCCTGGCCGCTGCATTCCCCTTTTGTGATTTCGCGTGGTAGCCGCACCGAGGCGCAGGTGGTGGTGGTGGAAATGGAAGAAAATGGCGTTCGTGGCATCGGTGAGGCCACGCCTTACGCGCGCTATGGCGAAAGTGAAGCCTCGGTGCTGGCGCAGATTGCCTCAGTGCTGACGCCGTTGCAGAACGGTATGACGCGCGCGGCGTTACAGCAGGCGCTGCCGGCTGGCGCAGCACGTAACGCGATTGATTGCGCCCTGTGGGATCTGGAGCGCCAGCAACAGCAGCAAAGCCTGGCTGAGTTATGTGGCGTCACTCTGGCATCGCGCATCGTCACCGCCCATACCGTCAGCATCGATACCCCTGACGCTATGGCCAGTAGCGCGCTGGCGCTGTGGCAACATGGTGCGCAGCTTTTGAAAATAAAGCTGGATAATAACTTTATCAGCGAACGTCTGGTCGCCATTCGCAGCGCGGTGCCGGAGGCCACGCTGATTGTCGATGCTAACGAATCGTGGCAGGCAGAAGGTCTGGCGGCGCGCTGCCAGTTGCTGGCCGACCTCGGGGTAGCAATGCTGGAGCAACCATTGCCCGCGGCGCATGACGCCACGTTAGCGAATTTTATCCACCCGCTGCCGATTTGCGCCGATGAAAGCTGCCACACGCGTGACAGCCTGGCAGCCCTGCGCGGGCGTTATGACATGGTGAATATCAAACTGGATAAAACCGGTGGCCTGACGGAAGCGCTGGCGTTGGCGGTCAGTGCGCGGCAGCAGGGCTTCGCTATTATGCTCGGCTGTATGCTGTGCACCTCGCGTGCAATTCGGGCGGCCTTACCGCTGACGCCGCTGGCGCAATTCGCCGATCTCGACGGCCCCACCTGGCTGGCCGCAGATGTGGAACCGTCGTTACACTTTGCCAACGGTGTGCTTATGCCTGCGGCTGCCAGCGTAGCAGATTGATCATGGTTTCCAGATAGACTTCGGTGGCTTCGTCCACCGAAATCGGTGGCATTTCGGCGGTGATGCACAACAGGCCGATATCGTCGCACCAGCTACCGAAGGAGCCTGGCGTGGCATAACCGACGCTGCTCACCACCGGCAATTGGGTTTGCTGCGACAGCCACTGCGCCAGCTCGCTGTGATGGGGATCATCAATGCAGGCGAGCGGTTCATGCCAGGTCACCACCCAGCGTGGTTTAAGTTGATGGATTAGCTGGCACAACGCCTGGGTTTCCGGTTCGGAAGAGGGATGCTCTCCAGTCGACAACACCACATCGCGCTCATCCGCCACGCTATTCCAGCGATACACGGTGTCACCGCTTTGCCAGTTGGCGGCCGGGAAATTACGGTTGAGATCGACACCGCGTGCATTGGCGCGCAGCCCAAGCTGACATCCGTCAGGATTCACTGCCAGAATAACGTGATGACGGCGCAGGGATTCCGGCAGGGTACGCATGGCGCCGGACAAGGTGGCGACCGCCGCGTTCTCATCGCCGTGGGTACCGGCAATGATCAAACCGCTATCGGCGTCTGCCGCTGGCGCAGGAAACCACAGTAGCGGGGCACCCAATACCGATTGCCCATATTGTTGCCAGACAGCATCCAGCGTGCCGCGCAACGGGCGCGGGTGTAGTGACGACATAAGCAAACTTCCTCGTAGCAGCGCGGTTTATCGCGCGTGTTTTAATGTGCCAACAATTCCCGACATGACGCGAAGTGTGACCGTGGCTCCAGCCTCAACATAACGGTAAACAGCACATCAGAAAATAGCTATTTATCAATCATCAATCTGCGATAAAGTGCCAAAAGTCGCTGGCGGCGCCTCCCTTTTTCGCAGCCGCCTTTTTTCGGGTAAAAGGAGTGGTGATGAAAATAGCGTTTCGCAAGACCCTGGCTGCCTTAATGGTTATCGGTGCTATCACACCGGCGTTGGCCGCTTCCGTGCCATCCGGGGCGCAGTTGGCCCCGGTGCAGGAAATCGTGCGCCACATCAAAGATGAACCCGCCTCGCTCGACCCGATGAAAGCCGTCGGTCTGCCGGAAATCCAGGTGATGCGTGACCTGTTCGAAGGACTGACCAATCAGGATGCGCAAGGTCATATCGTGCCGGGTGTGGCGCAAAGCTGGAGCAGTAACGACAACAAAACCTGGATTTTCAACCTGCGTAAAGATGCGCGCTGGTCCAATGGTGATCCGGTCACCGCCCAGGATTTTGTTTACAGCTGGCAGCGCCTGGTTGATCCGAAAAACAGCTCACCCTCCGCCTGGTTCGCGGCCCTGAGTGGTATCGAAAATGCCGAGGCCATCACCAAAGGCCAGATGAGTGCCGATAAACTTGGGGTGACGGCACTGGATGGCAATCGACTGAAGGTGACATTGTCACGCCCGGTCCCCTGGTTCCCAAGTATGGTTGCCAATGCCGCTTTGTTTCCGGTGCCTGAAAAAGTTATCGCCGAATCCGGTGATGGCTGGACGGCGCCGGGCAAGCTGGTCGGCAATGGTGCCTATCAGCTTCAGTCGCGGGTGGTGAACGAGAAAATTGTGCTGGTGCGCAACCCGCATTATTGGGATGACGCCCATTCGGTGCTGACTAAAGTCACCTTTATCCCCATCAATGAAGAATCAAGCGCCACCAAACGCTACCGTGCCGGTGATATCGATATCACCGAATCCTTCCCGAAAAACATGTACGCGTTGTTGAAGAAGGAGCTGCCGGGTCAGGTCTATACCCCGGACCAGCTAGGCACTTACTATTACGCCTTTAACACCGAAAAAGGCCCAACGGCGGATGTACGGGTGCGCAAAGCGCTGACATGGACTATCGATCGCCGCATCATCGCGGAAAAAGTGTTAGGTACCGGTGAAAAACCGGCCTGGCATTTCACGCCGGATGTCACCGCAGGTTTTACCCCGCAGCAGAGCTATCTGCAACAGCACAGTCAGCAGGAGTTAAACGCTCAGGCCAAAGCGCTGCTGAGTGCCGCCGGGTATGGTCCGGCTAAACCGCTGCACCTGACGTTGTTGTATAACACCTCAGAAAGTCACCAGAAGATCGCTATCGCGGTGGCGTCGATGTGGAAAAAGAATCTGGGGGTTGATGTCACGCTGCAAAACCAGGAGTGGAAAACCTACATCGACAGCCGTAACAGCGGTAACTTCGATGTGATCCGTGCCTCCTGGGTGGGAGATTATAACGAACCGTCCACCTTCCTCAGCCTGCTGACCTCCAGTCATACCGGTAATATCGCGCGTTTCCGTAACGCGGATTATGATGCGGTGATGGCAAAAGCCAGTAACGAGACGAGCGCGCAGGCGCGTAATCAGGACTACAACCGCGCCGAGCAAATTCTGGCGATGCAGGCCCCGATTGCGCCGATTTATCAGTACACCAATGGGCGTCTGATTAAGCCGTGGGTGAAGGGCTACCCGATCACCAACCCGGAAGATGTGGCCTACAGTCGCGAACTGTGGATTGCTAAACACTAAGTTACCTTTCTGGCGGCCTTTCTGGCCGCCTGTCATGTTTGCTCACAGCCTGAAGATTGCAACTCGTCGCCGCCACGCTAGACTGTATCGTATTGATTTTGATAGAGAGGCGAGTACGTGAACGTCATTGAAGGTAAAGCATTGCAGGTTTCGGATGCCATTGTGGCTTGTCAGCTTGACGGTCAGGGGGGATTGATCGCCATTGAGGACACTGACGTCGTCAATTGTGAGCGCCCCTGCTGGTTGCACCTCAATTACACCCAGCAGCAAAGCGCTGAATGGTTGCAAAACACCCCGTTAATTCCCGACTCGGTGCGTGATGCGCTGGCGGGCGACAGCATGCGCCCGCGTGTTACTCGTCTGGGTGATGGCTTTATGATTGTGCTGCGCAGTGTCAATCACAACAGCGACTCGCGCCCGGACCAACTGGTGGCGATGCGGGTGTTTATTAATGACAAACTGATTGTCTCGACGCGACGTCGCAAGGTGTACGCGATTGATGAAGTGCTTACCGATCTGCAAAACGGTAACGGTCCGGTGGACGGTGGTAGCTGGCTGGTTGACGTTTGTGATGCACTTACCGATCACGCCAGCGAATTTATTGAAGAGATGCACGATAAGATTATCGAGCTGGAAGATGCGCTGATGGATCAGCAGATCCCACCACGCGGTGAGCTGGCGCTGCTGCGCAAGCAATTGATTGTGATGCGACGTTATATGGCCCCGCAGCGCGATGTCTATGCGCGACTGGCGAGCGAGAAACTCGGCTGGATGGATGATGATGAACGGCGGCGTATGCAGGATATCGCCGATCGCCTGGGTCGTGGACTGGACGATCTGGATGCCGGTGTGGCGCGCACCGCCGTGCTGACCGATGAAATTGCGTCGGTGATGGCGGAAGCGATGAACCGTCGTACTTACACCATGTCTCTGCTGGCGATGATTTTCCTGCCGACTACTTTTTTAACCGGCCTGTTTGGTGTCAACCTTGGTGGGATACCGGGTGGCGCGTGGCATATGGGCTTCAGCGTTTTCTGTTTTTTACTGCTGGTGTTGGTGGTGGGACTCGCCTGGTGGTTAAGACGGCGTAAATGGTTATAAGCGCATTGCGAATGTTAACAATGGGTTATCGAAAGGTAACTCGCTGTAAATTAAGGCCAGAAGGTCAAAAAAGCGGAAAAAAACTGATCGACGTCAATATCCGCAACCGACAACAGGGGCAAACTCTCTCTCGCAGGTGAATGCAACGTCAAGCGATGGGCGTTGCGCTCCATATTGTCTTACTTCCTTTTTTGAATTACTGCATAGCACATTTGATTCGTACAACGCCGGCTTATCCGCCGGCTTTTTTTTGCCCGTTTGCCAGTGCCGCTGACCTTTTCCTATGCTTAAAGGACATTCGCAACCAGGAGAAGGGCATGCAAACATTCCACGCCACCGATCCCATTCCAACCGATCCACCTCCCATCCCGGAGCCGATTCCGCGTCCACAACCGTTGCCGGAACCTGATCCGCCATACGATCCCGAATATCCACCGATCATCGATCCACCGCCACATCGTTAATAAAAAAGGCGCGTAGCCGAAGCGACGCGCCTTTTTTGTGCCGGGAGAAATTACTTAATCTGCAATACGTCGAGACGGGCGCTTAAATCGGGTGCGTCTTCCTCTTCCGGCTGCCAGCCCGCAGGTTGTACCGGCAGCGATTCGCGGTCAAACGCCAGATCGCCACCGTCAACCACCGCATCACCGTGCTGAATACCTTTGAAATCAAACAGATTGATATCAGCCATATGCGAAGGGACGATGTTTTGCATCGCGCTGAACATGGTTTCGATCCGTCCCGGATAGCGTTTATCCCAGTCACGCAGCATATCCGCCACCACCTGGCGTTGCAGGTTAGGCTGAGAGCCGCACAGGTTACACGGAATAATCGGGAACTGACGGGCTTCGGCAAAGCGGATGATGTCTTTCTCGCGGCAGTAGGCCAGCGGGCGGATCACGATATGCTTACCATCGTCACTCATCAACTTCGGTGGCATACCTTTCATTTTGCCGCCGTAGAACATGTTCAGGAACAGGGTTTGCAGGATGTCATCGCGATGATGTCCGAGCGCGATTTTAGTACAACCCAGTTCCGTCGCGGTGCGGTAAAGAATGCCACGACGCAGGCGTGAACACAGCGAACAGGTGGTTTTTCCTTCCGGGATTTTCTCTTTAACGATGGAGTAAGTGTCTTCGTTAACGATTTTATACTCAACGCCCAGTGCATCCAGATACGCTGGCAGCACATGTTCCGGGAAACCGGGTTGCTTCTGGTCGAGATTGACCGCCACCAGCGAGAAGTTAACCGGCGCGCTTTGTTGCAGATTGCGCAGAATTTCCAGCAGGGTATAGCTGTCTTTACCTCCAGACAGGCACACCATGATGCGATCGCCTTCTTCAATCATATTGAAATCGGCAATCGCTTCGCCCACGTTACGACGCAGACGCTTTTGCAATTTGTTCAGGTTGTACTGCTCTTTTTTTGTATTATCTTGATTATGTTGCATTATTTACTGTCTCAGCCAGCGATTTTCAGCAAAAGGGGCATGACGGGGGCACTATCCACTACCAGGCGACTGTAGCGTTCAGTATTTTAACCTGCTTGCTATTCATCTCTTCAATCCCCGTAGCATTAATCTGGTACACCCTCTGCGCATTCTCGATCCCCATCTGATTCGCAATAAACGACGGGACCGCACCTGCTGGCATCAGCCAGCAGGCAAAAAGTATGTCGCGTATGGTACGGATTACGGCGGCGAATGCCAGCACGTTTTATAGCAGCATTCCAGGCTGCCTCCGATCATGCTCGGTGCTGAAGGGTGACGTTGACGATAAGCCGTTTGGTAACGTGGAATACACCCTTGCAAAAAGTAATAAGTATCATTATCTTTCGCGATCTGCGCGCATAGAATGTAGTAGTAAAGCGAAAAATACAGGCAAAAAAAGCAAGGTCAATTTCAATTTGTCGATGATTGCCCGGCAAGGTGATCTTAATTTAAATCAATGAAATATAAGTATTTATTTGTATTGTTGACATCCATTTTTTTGCCAGGGAAGTGGCGGGGGCATCTGTAGCGGAAAAGCTAAAATTTATATTTACTACTACAATTCCTCATGTTTGAATGATTATCAATTACATTATCAACTGCGCCTTGTCTTGATAACAATACCGGACCTGCCGATCACGCACTTCCGCGCAACAACAGCCGGCAGCATGACAGGATTGCGTCAGAGTATGAAAAAACAGTTTGTGATAATTGCCAGGGAAAAAAATCAGAAATGAATGAATATAAAAATATTCAACACCACAAGCGCCCTTTGGGGAAAATATGGCTTGCGGTTTACAGTGGTGCGTTAATTTCTTCAGGTGGCAGCTATGCCGCTACCGACAATAATACCTTGACGGTGACTGCCGCCCAACAGACAGAACAACCCGACACCGGATATTCCAGCCCAACTACGTCGGTCGCCAGTAAAACGCCCACCTCTAAACTGAATGAAGCGCAGTCGGTGAGCGTGGTGACAAATAAACAACTGAGTGATTATCAATCCACCACCCTGTCCGATGCTATGCGTTTTGTTAGTGGCGCTGCGCAGGCGAATACGCTGGGCCAGACGGAAGATGGTATTGTTCGCCGCGGCTTTGGTTCAAACTCCGATGGTTCTGTGTTCCGTGACGGTATCCGTAGTAGCCAGGGACTCAATCTCGATGCCACCACGGATCACGTTGAAGTGTTGAAAGGGTCGTCTTCGCTGTTATACGGTATTTTAAATCCCGGTGGGATGATTAATGTCGTGAGTAAAAAACCGCAATATGAGTGGCACACAATTGTTGGTGGACACTACAACAGTACTGGAGGCGGTGCAGGAAATATTGATATTACCGGCCCACTGGGCAATGGTTTTGCTTTCCGTCTGATTGCCGAAAAACAAGCGCAGAACTACTGGCGCGGATACGGTAACGAAAAACATAATCTGCTGGCACCTTCATTACAGTGGTATGGCGAAAAAGCCAGTTTTAATATCAGCTATGAAAGTTATCAGTATGATATTCCGTACGATCGCGGCACGGCATTCATTAATGGGAAACCGATCAATATCGGTTATAAAACCCGTCTGGATGATTATTCCAACCATGCGTGGGGGCGTAATCAGACCTTCAACAGCTACTGGGATTATCAGTTCAATGACATTTGGTCGACCCGCGTTACCGTAGGGATGAACCAGCGCAAGTACAACAGCAATACCGTGACAACCACCGCCATTAATACAACCACCGGTGTCGTTACGCGACGTCCGGATGCCTTCCGCGGCTTTAACCACAAAACAAAATATGTTTCGTGGGATGCCATCGGGACGCCCGAAATATTTGGCATGACGCATAACCTGGTGGTCGGTACTGATTATGAAATGAACCAAACCTACCGGGCACACGCTTATAACGGTACAAAAAATACTGACTTCACTCTGAGCAACCCGGTTTATGGATTAGCAACCATCACCGACAGCAGTACGGAAAAAACTGCCGACAGTAATTTGCTCAATCGCATTCACAATCGCTCGGTCTATTTTAAAGACAATATTGACCTGACGTCGCAATGGACCGTGGTAGCTGGCGCTCGTTATCAGCACTTCGAACAACGTGAATCAAGAGGCAGTGATTCCACTCTGACTTATAGCGATGAAGGTAATAAGTTTTTGCCTCAAACAGGGCTGATTTATAAGCTGACACCGACAGTATCTTTCTATGGCAGTTTGAGTAAATCGTTTACGCCATCGACTAATCCGGATGACAACGGCGACGTTGAAGCACCGGAACAGGGTACGACCTATGAAGTCGGCAGCAAATGGCAGATGACACCGGCACTGCTTGCCACGGTTGCGCTCTACCGTATAGATGAGCGCAATGTTGCCTTAGCATTAAACGATGGAACCTATGCCGTAGATAAAGCTCGTTCCAGTGGCATTGAATTAGAGGTTAACGGTGAGATTTATCCTGACTGGGATATTAGCGCCAATTACAGTTACAACGAGGCGAAAATCGTTAACGATAAAACCGACCCGACTAATAATGGCAACCGTCTGCAAAACGCACCACGAAATTCTGGCGCGGTCTATTTAAGCCACGATCTGCGCTTCAATCTGTTGCCGGGCAGTTTCCGTATTGGCGGCGGGGTTCGTTATATGGGCACGCGTGCGGGTGATCCGAGCAACAGTTTCACCCTGCCTGCTTACACCGTCGCGGACAGTTTTATTGGCTGGGACAATCAACTGCTGGGTAAAAAAACGCATTTACAATTGAACCTCAACAACTTGTTTAACAAGCACTATTACACCTCAAGTGGCGGCAATTTGCGCGTTGCTGAAGGTGAAACGCGCAATCTGGTGCTCAGCGCAAGCGTCGAGTTCTGAGGCTGAGGTTCTTCACAGTTATTCCAAAATAGTTCAGGAATACCAAACGGCTCTGTTGGATAGGGAGCCGTTTATTATTACGACCATGACGTCATGGGTGGACATTAAGCCCGCAGCACCAATCGCTATACACAAATGATAATTATTATCATAAACTCTGGTGGTGCTGACCAAGGAGCGATAATGAAGCCTGAAGCGAATGCGATCCTGAACACCGATTGCTGCATTGTTGGCAGCGGTCCGGCCGGGTTGATGCTGGGGTATCTGCTGGTGCGTGCTGGTCTGCGGGTGGTGGTGATTGAAAAACATGCCGATTTTCTGCGTGATTTTCGTGGAGATACCATTCATCCTTCGACCCTGGAGATCATGCATCAGCTTGGTCTGGTGGAGGAACTGCTGCAACTGCCGCATCAGCGTGCCGAAAAGTTACAGGCGGAAATCGCCGGTCAGGAAGTGACGATGGCCGATTTCTCCCGCCTTCCCGTCCAGTACCGTTTTATCGCCTTTATGCCGCAATGGGATTTCCTCAACTTTCTCGCACAGCAAAGCGCGCGCTTTGCCGGATTTACCTTGCTGCAATCCACCACATTTGATCGCTTCATCGACAATCAGGGGCGCGTGGGTGGCATTCACGCCATCACCGAACAGGGGCCGGTGGAAATCCGGTCGCAGCTGGTGGTCGGCGCTGATGGACGAAACTCCGCCGTCCGTGCCGCTGCCGGGTTAACCAGCCAGGCGTTTGGTGCGTCGCGCGATGTGGTTTGGTTCCGGCTGGATAAGCAGCAGGGCGATCCCACCTGGGGTATGGGGCATAAAGGGCCACGGCAAAACTTTATCGTTATCGACCGGGGTGAGTATTGGCAATGTGGCTACACCATCCCCAAAGGAGAGTTTGCTGCGCTGCAAACGGCGGGTCTGGAGCCATTCAAGGCGGCGATTGCGCAAGTCGCGCCCTTTGATGTGGCACGACTGTCTCAGATTGACGACTGGCAGCAATTTAAGTTGCTGTCGATCCGTATTGACCGCCTCGATAGTTGGATGAAACCCGGTGTACTCTGCATCGGTGATGCGGCGCACGCCATGTCGCCGATTGGCGGTGTTGGCGTGAATCTGGCGATACAGGATGCGGTCGCCGCCGCCAATTATCTGACGCAGCCGTTGCGCAGGGGAGATGTCACCCTGCGTGACCTGGCGAAAGTCCAGAAGCGGCGTCAGTTCCCGACGGTGGCCACCCAGTTCCTGCAAATTAAAATGAGCAGCAATAAACGCAAGCCCGGTAAGAAAAGCCCGATGCCGACCCTTATCCGTCGTTTCCCGTTCCTGCGTTTTGTGTTTGGTCGCCTGATCGGGCTGGGATTCCGGATGGAGAAGCCGCGTTTTTCCGGTTAATTGCCGCTCAGAATAAAGATCAGCATTCTTTGCCCGAATTATTTGTGCATTTATTGATCTGCGCGAAGATTTTGCATGCGCCACGCTGACAGGATGAAGGCATGAGTTACTTTAGTTTCTAAAGGGTGAGGAGAGGCGGATGCAAACTTACGATATGGTTTTTGAAGAAGCGTGCCGGTTAGTCGGTCAATGTTACCTGGAACTGGCACAGCGTGGCGTGGCAACAGAAAAAGATGTGTTGGCAACGGAGTTACAAAATCTGCAACTCCGTTACCGCGAATTAACCGGTTCCCCCAACCGGGCGGTGGAGATGGCAATCACGCAACTCAAGCCCTGTTAATCATCATCAAGCCCGGCCATCTGTGCCGGGCTTTGTTTATCACTCGCTTTTCTCCGCTTTGCCAGCCAGCTCCGCTAACCGCTGATAACGTTGGTTAGCGGCCTCGCTGGCATCCCGCCACAACTGCGCAGCGGCTTCCGGTTGTTCGGTTTGCAACTGGCGGAAGCGCTGCTCATTCATCAATGCCTGCTCCAGCTCGGAAGTCGGTGGGCGCGAATCCAGTGACAACGCAGCTTTTCCCTGTTCCGCGCGTTGCGGATCAAAACGATACAACGGCCAGAATCCACTGGTGGTCAGCAGGCGCATCTGTTCATGGCTATACGCCAGGTCATAGCCGTGTTCTTCGCACGGGCTGTAGGCGATGATCAGCGAGGGACCGGGCCAGGCTTCGGCTTCCTGTATCGCTTTCATGGTTTGATTCAACTGCGCGCCGAGGGAAATCTGCGCCACATAAACATGCCCGTACAACAATGTCGCCATGCCGAGATCTTTACGTGCCTTGCGTTTTCCCTGCTCACCAAATTTGGTGACTGCGCCGAGCGGGGTGGCTTTTGACGCCTGACCGCCGGTGTTGGAATAACATTGCGTATCCAGCACCAGCACATTGACGTTCTCGCTCAGGCTCATCACATGATCCAGCCCGCCGTAACCAATGTCGTAGGCCCAGCCGTCTCCGCCGATTAACCACACCGATTTATCAACCAGCGCATCAGCCGCAGAGATTAACGCCTGAGTAGCGGCGTGCGGCGCATTCTTCAGCTCAGCACGTAGCTGACTAATCTGTTCGCGACGTTGTGAAGTGGTGACGTTGTCACTTTTTAGTGCCGCCACTAGCGCTGCTGGCAACGCAGAGGCGCACTGATCCAGCAAGCGCAGGGCACGCTGGCGCTGCTGATCAACACTCAGGCGGAAGCCAAGGCCGAATTCGGCGTTATCTTCGAACAGCGAATTGGCCCACGCCGGGCCGCGCCCTTCGGCGTTGGTGGTGTAAGGCGTGGAAGGCAAATTGCCGCCGTAGATGGAGGAGCAACCTGTTGCGTTGGCAATCAACAGTCGATCGCCATACAGCTGCGTGAGGATCTTGATATACGGCGTTTCACCGCAGCCGGAACAGGCTCCCGAATATTCAAACAGCGGGGTGATCAGCTGTGAGGTACGGATATCAATACGCTCCAGTTGTTCTGCGGTGATCTCCGGCAGGGCGAGGAACGCGTCATAATTGATTTTCTCCGTTTCAACGTGTTCCAGCCGCGATTGCATATTGATGGCTTTGATTTCCGGGTGCTGGCGGTCGCTGGCGGGACAGACTTCGACGCACAGATTACATCCGGTGCAGTCCTCGGGAGCGACCTGCAACACGTATTTTTGTCCGCGCATATCACGCGATTTGACATCCAGCGACGCCAGACTGGCGGGGGCACCCTCCAGCGCTTCCGGTGTCACGACTTTGGCGCGAATGGCAGCATGTGGGCAGGCGGCGACGCAATGGTTGCACTGGGTACACAGGTCGGGCTGCCAGATGGGGATCGCTTCCGCAATATTTCGCTTTTCCCACTGCGTGGTGCCGGTAGGCCAACTGCCATCCGGCGGCAGGGCGGAAACCGGTAACTTATCGCCCAGCCCGGCCAGCATGGCGGCGGTGACGGTTTTAACAAAGTCGGGGGCATTGTCGGCAACCACCGGTGGGCGATGTGGGCTGCTCGCATCCACCGCCTGCAACGGCACTGCTTCCAGCGCCTGTTGTGCCATTGCCAGCGCCTGCCAGTTACGCTGCACCAGCTCCTCGCCTTTGCTGCGATAACTGCGGGCGATGGCGTTTTGCAGTTCGGTCAGGGCGCTGTCGCCTGGCAGAATTTGTGTCAGTTGGAAGAACGCCATCTGCATTACGGTATTGATACGCGCGCCGAGCTGGCATTCCCGCGCAATTCGCGCTGCATTAATCACATAAAAACGCGCCTGTTTATCGTTGAGCTGCGTCTGTACCTCCTGCGGCAGGCGATGCCACACTTCATCGACGGCATAAGGGGTATTCAGCAGAAAAATGCCGCCTGGTTTCAGTTGATCGAGCATCGAATATTTGTCGATAAATTGTAATTGGTGGCAGCCAATAAAATCGGCCTGCTGAATCAGATAGGCCGACTGAATCGGTTGCTGGCTGACGCGTAAATGTGAAACCGTCAGGCCGCCCGCCTTTTTCGAGTCGTAAACGAAATAGCCCTGCACCTGCCACGGTGTGGCGTTGCCGATAATTTTCAGGTTGTTTTTGGTGGCACTGACGCTGCCATCGCTGCCCAGCCCGTAGAACAACGCTTCAAGATGGGCGCGATTCGGCACAATGTTGGCTTCAGGCGGCAACGAGAGATGGGTGACATCGTCATAAATCCCCACGGTGAAGCGTGCAGGCGGCTGTGGGCGTTGCAATGCACGGAACACCGCCAGCACCGCATCGGGAGCAAATTCTTTCGACGACAAGCCATAACGCCCGCCACACACCTGCGGCAGAGTGCTGCGTTCTCCACGACTAAAGGCTTCTGCCAGCGCGGTCATCACATCAAGAAACAGCGGTTCACCCAGCGCGCCAGGTTCTTTGGTGCGATCCAGCACCGCCACACGTTGCGTCGTTGTCGGCAACACGCTTAACAGATGTTGAGCCGAGAACGGTCGATACAGACGTACCTTGACCAGCCCGACTTTCTCACCGCGTTGTAGCAACTCATCAATGGCCTCTTCAGCGGTACCGCAGCCGGACCCCATCATGACAATCACCTGTTCCGCCTGCGGATGGCCATAAAACTCAAAGGGTTGGTAGCGGCGGCCAGTTTGTTCCGCAAACGCCATCATGGCGTTTTCGACATGTCCGGTGCAGGCGTCATACCAACGGTTGGTTGCTTCACGCGACTGGAAGTACGTGTCCGGGTTGGCCGAGGTGCCGCGAACGGTGGGGTGATCCGGCGTCAGGGCGCGGGCGCGATGCTGCGCAATCGCCTGCTGCGGCATCAGCGCCAACAATGTTTCGTCACTGAGCGGCACGATTTTGTTGATTTCGTGTGAGGTACGGAAGCCATCGAAGAAATGGATAAACGGGATGCGACTGTTGAGTGACGCCATCTGGGCGATCAGGGCAAAATCCTGCGCTTCCTGCACGCTGGAGGCGCAGAGCAGCGCACAGCCGGTCTGGCGCACCGCCATCACGTCGGAGTGGTCGCCAAAGATGGATAACGCATGGGTGGCGACGGTGCGTGCGGCGACATGCAGTACAAACGGCATCAATTGCCCAGCCAGTTTGTACAGGTTAGGGATCATCAGCAGCAACCCCTGCGATGAGGTGAAGGAGGTGGATAACGACCCGGTTTGCAACGCGCCATGCACGGTGGCTATCGCCCCCCCTTCGGATTGCATCTCAACCACGCGTGGCACATCGCCCCAGATATTGCGGCGGCCTTCCCCGGACCAGCCATCGGCCAGTTCAGCCATGGTTGAACTGGGGGTTATGGGATAAATGGCGATAACTTCGCTGGTGCGGAAGGCGACAGAAGCCACTGCGCCATTGCCGTCGACGGTAATCATAAATCGTCCTTTGCTTCGCTGAGAATGCCCGTAAACATTACGTCATGCTTTATCGCGCGATACGGATTGCCATAAAGTTTCCGGGGTTAATTATCTCAGTCTAGCAAAGCGGGCAGGCATCACTTTCTCATCCGTGTGATGTCAGTGGCTTGTCGCACCACTGACTAAGGTTGCTGCTTTTTACATCATGACGGGTGCGGATAAGAGGTGAAAAAAGGGTAATCAGGATAATTCTGGTTGCAAAGTGTGAAAGAAAATTTTGTAAAAAGCTGTGTCGCCTCTCGACCCCTTGCTGCACCTGACATATGCTGGTTCGAATTTTTCCCCCGAACCGCCCGGAGCCTGATCGATGAAAGCCGCTTCCTTCCTGCTGGCCGGTGTTGCGCTGTTACTTTCCGCTTGCAGCAGCAATAGTGATAATGAACCGCCACAACAGGCGACCGCTGCGCATATTCAACCGCAGGTGGTGATGTCGTCATTGGCTGAAACTAACTGTGCCAATGCCGGGGGAACACTGGCGTTTTCACGCCAGTTAGATGGTTCGCGCATCGGCATGTGCCAGATGGCGAATGGCCGTCGCTGCGATGAGCAGGCGCTGATCGGTGGAAGCTGCGCCCGCTAACGCAGGCGCCGGGTGTCAGGCTTTCACCTGGTTAGGGCAAGTTTCACCGCGTTCCAGCTGACCCAGATTGTTTAACGTGGTTTCGGAGATGGCGGTCAATGCTTCCGCCGTCAGAAACGCCTGATGGCCGGTAAACAGCACGTTATGGCAGGCAGAGAGACGACGGAACACGTCATCCTGAATGACATCATTCGATTTATCTTCAAAGAACAGATCGCGTTCGTTTTCATACACGTCCATCCCCAGAGAACCGATTTTCTGCTGCTTCAGCGCATCGATTGCTGCCTGTGAATCAATCAAGCCGCCACGGCTGGTGTTGATAATCATCACGCCATCTTTCATCTGGCTGAAGGCCGCGGCATTCAGCAGATGGTGGTTTTCTGGCGTCAGCGGGCAGTGCAGGGTGATGACATCCGATTGTGACAGCAGGGTTTTTAGATCAACATATTCGGCTCCCAATTCCAGTGCCTGGGCGCTGGGATAGGGATCAAACGCCAGCAGGCGCATACCAAACCCTTTCAGAATACGCATCGCCGCCACGCCAATCTTGCCGGTGCCGACGATCCCGGCAGTTTTACCGTGCATATTGAAGCCGGTTAAGCCATCCAGCGAGAAGTTCGCATCACGCGTACGTTGATAAGCGCGATGGATACGCCGGTTGAGCGTCATCATCAGGCCAACTGCATGTTCCGCAACGGCTTCTGGCGAATAGGCGGGAACACGCACCACCTGCAAACCGAGAGCGGCAGCAGCGTCCAGATCGACGTTATTAAAACCGGCACAGCGTAGCGCGATATATTTCACGCCCAGCGCAGCCAACTCCTCCAGCACCACTTTGCCGCCATCATCATTCACGAAGATGCACACCGCATCACAGCCTACGGCGTTCTTGGCTGTGGTTTCCGTCAGCAGAAAGTCGAAGAACACCAACTCGAATCCATAGCTGGCGTTAACATGTTCAAGATACTTCTGGTCATACTGTTTGGTACTGTAAACCGCAACTTTCATTGTTTCGCTCCTGAAAAATGGCATGTTGGCAGAGGACAGGATAACGTTTTCTGGTCGAAACAGCGCGCAATGATCGCATGCCACCGGGTAAAACCTTCATTTACCCGGTATAACATGCCATCATCTTCGTCAGGATTTTGTAAGGAACAGGAACGTTAGCTGCCATGACGCGGGGCCTTCGCCGAACACTTGCTGCGCTACTGGCGCTGATACTGCTGCTACTGGGACTGCTGCTGACGGTGACGCAATGGTTACCCCGGCTGGCAGGCATCTGGCTGCCGGAAGATACCCGCGTGGAGCTGAACGGCGCGCCAGGCTGGCAGCAGGGTGGCCTCTATTTCCCGGCAGTGCGTTACCTGGCGGGTGATTGTGAGCTGGCGAAAGTCAGCGATGCCATCCTCGGTTGGCACCAGCATCGCTGGCAACTGCACGCCCGCCAGGTACAACTCGACAGCAACTGCCTGCAATCGCTGCCGCAAAACACCACCCCGAACGATGCGCCACGTACGCTGGCGCAGTGGCAGGCATTGCTGCCCGGCGCGGATATCCACCTTGACCAACTGGTGTTGCTGCCGTGGCAGCAATATGCCGGGCAGTTTGATCTCACCCTGGATAAAACCGCGCAGCAACTGCGTTATCAGGGCGAGAATCTTACCGTTGACGCCCGTCTGCAAGGACAACAACTGCAACTCTCGCGGTTGACGCTAACGCAACCGTTGCTCCCCAAACCACTGGATCTCCAGGGTACGCTGACGCTGCCCACCTTTGCCGACGGCCTTCCGGTCGCGGGTGAGTTAACGGGGGATGCAAGTCTGAGCCAATGGCCGCAGCCACTGCGGCTGGCGCTGAACTGGCAGCAGCAGCAAGGGACGCTAACCGTGAGTCAGCAGGGCGACGATCAGCCGTTGCTGCAACTACCGTGGCAGGTCGATCAACAACACATTCGTATTACCCAGGGACACTGGCGCTGGCCACAGCCCGATCAGCCGCTGTCGGGCGGTCTGGCATTGACCTTAACCGACTGGCAGCAGGGACTGGATCACACCCAGGTTCAGGGACGATTTAACCTGCTGACACAAGGCAAAGGGGGCAAGGGCAACCTGGTGTTGAGTGTCGGGCCAGGGACGCTCAGCCTGAATAACAGCGCCTTGCCATTCCAGCTTACTGGCGAAAGCAAATTCGCCCGGTTGCAATTATATGGCGCCATCCCCGGCGAGTTGCAGGGGATGCTGACCGATCCGCAGCTGGTGTTGAAACCGGGTGCCTTGTTGCGCCTGCGTGGTCGGTTGTTGTCAACGCTGGAGGTGGATGAGGCGCGCTGGCCGCTGGCGGGCGTGACCCTGAGCAGCGAGGGGATCAACGGACGTTTGCAGGCGATTCTGCAAGCGCACGACCCCAGTTTTGGCCGTTTGCGGCTGCACCTCGACGGGCGCGCCACGCAATTCTGGCCGGACAGTGGACGCTGGAACTGGCGCTACTGGGGCGATGGCATGATGCAGCCGCTCAACGCTAAATGGGATGTCAAAGGGACCGGCAGTTGGCAGGATACCCTGATTAGCCTGGATACGCTGGACACCGGATTTGACCAACTGGCATATGGTATGGCGCAGGTGAGCAAACCGCGTTTGACCCTGACCGCACCGGTACGCTGGCAGCGCGATGCGCAGCAACCCAGCTTTGCTGGTGGCTTTGTGTTGAAATCCGGCCAGACGCATTTCAGCTATGGCGGCTGGCTGCCGCCGTCAGAGCTTGAGTTTGCGGCCAAAGGCAGCGACCCCAGTCAGTTTATCTGGCACGGCCAGCTTAAGGCGGGTGAGATCGGTCCGTTGCGGGTGAATGGTCGTTGGGATGGTGCGCGTCTGCGCGGCCAGGCCTGGTGGCCAGCACAATCACTGGCGGTATTTCAGCCGTTGCTCAGTAGCGATTTGAAGATGCGCATTCAGTCTGGTCAACTCCAGGCACAGGTGGCTTTCTCCGCCGCTACCGATCAAGGTTTCGAGGCGGGTGGTCACTGGACAGTGAAAAATGGCAGCGTCTGGATGCCGGATAGCGAAATCAACGGCATCGATTTCTCGCTGCCGTTTCGACTGAAGGCCGACCAGTGGCAGTTGGGACGACGTGGGCCGGTTTCTTTGCGCATTGCTGAAATAAAAAACCAGTTTGCCTTGCAGAACATCACTGCCGATTTACAGGGGCATTATCCGTGGCAGGAACGTCAGCCGTTGCGGCTATCTAACGTCAATCTTGACCTGCTGGGCGGGCATGTCAGCCTGCCAGATCTGCGCCTGCCACAGCACGAAGCGGCGCTGATTTCTCTGCGTGACATTGATCTCAGCCGCCTGATCACCGCCATCAAACCAAAGCAATTTGCCATGTCCGGCAAGGTGAATGGCGAGCTGCCGCTGTGGGTCAACAATCCGCGCTGGCTGATTGAAAAAGGCTGGATTGCCAATGGGGGACCACTGACGTTTCGCATGGATAAAGATATGGCCGATGCCATCACCACAAACAACATTGCCGCAGGCGCGGCGATGGACTGGCTGCGCTATATGGAGATCTCCCGCTCATGGGCCACGCTGGATCTGGATAACTTTGGCAATCTGACCCTGCAATCTGAGGTAAAGGGCACCAGCCAGTTCAGCAACCGGCGGCAGTCGGTCAATCTTAACTACCGTCATCAGGAAAACCTGTTCCAGCTGTGGCGCAGCCTGCGCTTTGGCGATAATTTGCAATCCTGGGTGGAGCAAAACGCCACCCTGCCATCCAAGAAGGATCCCCAACCATGAGCCTGAGGGCATTACTGGTGCTGGCAGCCGGGCTGCCGCTGATCGGCTGTGTGCCGCGCATTGAAGTTGCTGCGCCGAAAGAGCCAATCACCATCAATATGAATGTGAAAATCGAGCATGAAATCCACATCAAGGTCGATAAAGATGTGGAAGCGCTGCTGAAAAATCAGAGCGGTTTATTTTGAGGAGGGCAGCGATGAAACAAAAAGGAATCGCGTGGTTGCTGGCGATGCTGTTGGTACCTTCCGCCTGGGCACTGACGCTTGATCAGGCACGTCAGCAGGGGCGCGTCGGCGAAACCCTGAGCGGTTATATTGCGGCGCGTCAGCAGGACAGTGAAACCCTGGCGCTGGTGAAACGTATCAATGAGGGACGCAGCCAGCAATATCAACGCGTGGCGCAGCAGAACAATCTCACCAGCAGTGAGGTGGCACGCATTGCCGGGGAAAAACTGGTGGATCGTGCCGGTGCTGGCGAATATGTGCAGGGCATCAATGGACAATGGTTGCGCAAATAGCAAAAAAAACCGGGCACTCAGGCCCGGCAAAAAGATAGCATTCTTTTTAAAGATTACGCAGCAACAATCTCTTTGATCGCGTCTTTCGCATCGCTGGCCGCTTTGGTCGCCACTTCCGGACCGTAAGCGATACCTTCTGCGAACACGAAGTTCACATCAGTGATGCCGATGAAGCCGAGGAACAGCTTAACGTACGGCGTCAGCAGGTCAGTCGGGGTATCTTTGTGGATGCCGCCACGGCTGGACAGAATCACTGCACGTTTACCTTTCACCAGACCTTCCGGGCCTGCTTCGGTGTAACGGAAAGTTACGCCAGCACGGGCAATCAGGTCGAAGTAGTTTTTCAGCTGAGTCGGGATGTTGAAGTTGTACATCGGCGCAGCGATAACTACGACGTCATGAGCTTGCAGTTCAGCAATCAGTTCGTCTGACAGAGCCAGCGCTTCTTGTTGACGCGGAGACAGCGGTGCGTCAGACGGACGCAGCGCACCCACCAGCTCACCGTCCAGAACCGGGATCGGATTCGCGGCCAGGTCACGAACGGTGACGGTATCACCTTTGCTCTGTGCCTGTTCA
The DNA here is from genome assembly GCF_009728735.1 of Pantoea phytobeneficialis. Taxonomy (NCBI): domain Bacteria; kingdom Pseudomonadati; phylum Pseudomonadota; class Gammaproteobacteria; order Enterobacterales; family Erwiniaceae; genus Pantoea; species Pantoea phytobeneficialis. The sequence goes on along the minus strand of NZ_CP024636.1, from coordinate 2,264,563 downwards.
ACATAGAAATCAGCCAGTTGGTTGGACTGAGAGTAACCGGCGAGGATGCTGGATTTCAGAACTAATACTTTGCTCATGGTGTTTTCCTGTTTGTTACGCGGAAGGCTTACCGCTCAATGCGTTACACTCTACGGAGATCCCCCTGCGGTGAAAAGCGCAATATTTCGAGAGCTATGTTCGAATTTATTGAATAAGGCCGCACGCGCGGTCAGGGCGGCAGGGGCAAATTATGCTATGATGCCGTCCATTAATTGATTGAATCCGCCGTGATTTTCGGCCGGCAGCGCACCGGTTGCCCTGCCACAACAGGTAACTCATTACTATGTCATCATCCGTTACTTCTCCTTTAGCGCCGCTCTGGACGCGACTTGATAACCTGATGTTACGCGATCGCCAACGGTTACAACGGCGACTCCAGGGCGCGACAAAAGTAAAAAATCCTGAAGCACAACAGGGGATTGCGACCGATCTGGCCGCCGAGTTCACCCTCGCGGAGCAGCGCGTGGCGCAACGTATGGCGGCTACGCCGCGCATTACCTTTCCGGAAAATCTACCGGTCAGCCAGAAGCAGCAGGCGATCGCTGAAGCGATTCGCGACCATCAGGTGGTGATCGTTGCCGGTGAAACGGGTTCGGGGAAAACCACGCAGTTACCGAAGATTTGTCTGGCGCTGGGCCGTGGGGTTAAAGGGTTGATTGGTCATACGCAACCCCGCCGTCTGGCGGCGCGCACCGTAGCGAACCGCATCGCGGATGAACTGGAGACGTCACTCGGTGGCTGCATCGGCTACAAGGTGCGTTTTAATGATCAGGTCAGCGACACCACCCAGGTGAAGCTGATGACTGACGGTATTTTGCTGGCAGAAATCCAGCAGGACCGCCTGTTGTTGCAATATGACACCATCATCATCGATGAAGCGCATGAACGTAGCCTGAACATCGATTTTCTGCTCGGTTATCTGCGCGAATTGCTGCCACGCCGTCCCGATTTGAAGGTGATCATCACCTCGGCGACCATCGATCCTCAGCGCTTTTCACGCCATTTTCACAATGCGCCGGTGATTGAAGTCTCCGGGCGCACTTTCCCGGTGGAGGTGCGTTATCGTCCTGTGGTTGAAGAAGCCGAGGATACCGATCGTGACCAGCTTCAGGCGATTTTCGATGCGGTGGATGAACTGGGACAGGAAAGTCGGGGTGATATCCTGATCTTTATGAGTGGTGAACGCGAAATTCGCGATACCGCCGATGCGCTGATGAAACGCGATTTGCCGCATACCGAGATTCTGCCGCTGTACGCGCGATTGTCGAATGCCGAACAGAACCGGGTGTTCCAGTCGCACAGTGGACGCCGCATCGTGCTGGCGACCAACGTGGCGGAAACCTCACTGACCGTGCCGGGTATTAAGTACGTTATCGACCCCGGCACGGCACGTATCAGCCGCTACAGCTACCGCACCAAAGTGCAGCGCCTGCCGATTGAGCCGGTTTCCCAGGCATCGGCTAATCAGCGTAAAGGCCGCTGTGGTCGCGTCTCGGAAGGTATCTGTATTCGTCTCTACTCAGAAGACGATTTCCTCAGCCGTCCTGAGTTTACCGACCCGGAGATTCTGCGTACCAACCTCGCGTCGGTTATTTTGCAGATGACTGCGCTCGGGCTGGGCGATATCGCTGCCTTCCCGTTTGTCGAAGCACCGGATAAGCGCAATATCCAGGACGGGGTGCGTCTGCTGGAGGAGCTGGGGGCGATCACCGTCAATGAGGATGGTCACTACAAACTGACGGCATCAGGACGGCAACTGGCGTTGCTGCCGGTCGATCCGCGTCTGGCGCGCATGGTGCTGGAAGCGCAGAAATTTGGCTGCGTACGTGAAGCGATGATCATCACCGCTGCGTTGTCGATTCAGGATCCGCGAGAGCGTCCGGTGGAGAAACAGCAGGCATCAGACGAAAAACATCGGCGATTTGCTGACAAAGAGTCAGATTTTCTCGCTTTCGTTAATTTGTGGAACTATCTCCAGGAACAACAAAAGGCGCTGTCGGGCAATCAGTTCCGTCGCCAGTGTAAAAGCGACTATCTCAACTATCTGCGTGTGCGTGAATGGCAGGATATCTATACCCAGTTGCGTCAGGTGGTGCGTGAACAAGGTATGCCGGTCAACAGCGAACCTGCGCCTTATCGAGAAGTACACTGCGCGTTGCTTACGGGCTTGCTATCACATATCGGGCAGAAAGACGCAGAAAAACAAGAGTTTACCGGCGCACGCAACGCCCGCTTCTCCATCTTCCCCGGTTCCGGGCTGTTTAAGAAGCCGCCCAAGTGGACCGTGGTGGCGGAGCTGGTGGAAACCAGCCGTCTGTGGGGACGCATTGCGGCACGCATCGATCCTGAATGGATCGAACCACTGGCGCAGCATTTGCTGAAGCGCAGCTACAGCGAACCGCACTGGGAAAAAGCCCAGGGTGCGGTAATGGCCAGTGAAAAAGTGACGCTGTACGGTTTGCCGATTGTACAGGCGCGCAAGGTCAACTACGGCCAGATTGATCCGCAGCTAAGCCGTGAATTGTTTATCCGTCACGCGCTGGTGGAGGGGGACTGGCAGAACCGTCACGCCTTCTTCCGCAGCAACCAAAAACTGCGTAGCGAAGTGGAAGACCTGGAACATAAATCACGCCGCCGTGACATCCTGGTTGATGATGAAACCTTGTTTGCTTTCTACGACCGACGTATCGGCAGCGAGGTGGTTTCCGCGCGCCATTTTGACAGTTGGTGGAAAAAGGCCAGCAAAGAAAACGCGGATTTGCTCAGTTTTGATAAGCAGATGCTGATCAAAGATGGCGCGGAAAAGGTCAGCCAACTCGATTACCCGAATTTCTGGCATCAGGGCAACCTGAAGCTGAAACTCAGTTACCAGTTTGAACCGGGCGCAGATGCTGACGGGGTGACGGTGCATATTCCGCTGCCGCTACTCAATCAGGTGGAGGAAGGTGGCTTTGAGTGGCAGATCCCGGGCGTACGCCGCGAGCTGGTGATTGCGTTGATTAAGTCATTACCGAAACCGGTTCGACGTAATCTGGTGCCCGCCCCGAACTATGCTGAGGCCTTCCTTGGACGCGTTACGGCGCTGGAGCTGCCGTTGCTGGATGCGCTGGAGCGTGAGTTCCGCCGCATGACCGGTGTCACCATTGACCGCGAAGCCTGGCAGTGGGATCAGGTGCCCGATCACCTGAAAATGACGTTCCGCGTGGTTGACGAACACAACCGTAAGTTGCAGGAAGGCAAGGACCTGCATCAGTTGAAGCAGGCGCTGAAAGGCAAAGTACAGGAAACCCTGTCGAAAGTGGCGGATGATGGGCTGGAGCAGAGCGGCCTGCATATCTGGAGCTTTGGTGATTTGCCACAAAGCTATGAACAGAAGCGGGGCAGTTATCAGGTCAAAGCCTGGCCTGCGCTGGTGGATGAAAAAGACAGCGTTGCCATCCGCCTGTTCGACAGCGAACAGGAACAACAAAAGATGATGTGGCGCGGTCAGCGGCGTTTGCTGCTGCTCAATATCCCGTCACCGATCAAATATCTGCATGAGAAGCTGCCGAACAAAGCCAAGCTCGGTCTGTACTTTAACCCGTACGGCAAAGTGCTGGATTTGATTGATGACTGCATCGCCTGTGGCGTGGATAAGCTGATGGGTGAAGCCGGTGGTCCGGCGTGGCAGCAGGAGAATTTCGAGCAGCTACGTGACAAAGTGCGTGCCGAACTGAATGAAACGGTGGTCACCATCGCGAAGCAGGTGGAGCAGATTCTGACCTGCGTATTCAATATCAACAAACGCCTGAAGGGCCGGGTGGATATGTCGCTGGCGCTGGCGTTGGCTGATATCAAAAATCAGATGAATGGCCTGGTATACCGTGGTTTCGTCACCAGCAATGGCTGGCAGCGGCTGGCGGATACCTTACGCTATTTGCAGGGCATCGAACGCCGTCTGGAGAAGCTGCCGGTGGACCCGCACAGCGATCGGGCGCGGATGTTGAAAGTGCAGGCGGTGGAGCAGGCGTGGCAGAGCTGGCGTAACAAGCTGCCGCCGCAACGTCAGGACGATGCAGAGGTGCTGGCGATTCGCTGGATGCTGGAAGAATTACGTATCAGCTACTTTGCTCAGCAACTGGGCACCCCTTATCCGATTTCGGATAAGCGTATTGTGCAGACTATGGAGCAGATGGGATGACCTTCGTATCGGCGCGATTTATCGCGCCGATACGGGGCATTAGCGCAATGCTATTGCGCTAATGCTTCCAGCTTGTCCCGGAACGAGGTGACGGCAATCGCACGGTTATCCGCACGATAACGGTCGGCCGGGGCAGGTGCCGAGCTTTGTACCGCAATCAGCTGCCAGCCATCATCTTTCTTCAGCAACAACGGTGAACCGCTGTCGCCGGGCAGGGTATCGCATTGATGCGATAGCACCGCGCGTTGCGCCCAGCCAGTCACCAGGCAATCGCTGTGTGAATACAGCGTATCCAGATGATCTTCCGGGTAACCCGCCTGTGTCACTTTACGACCGGTGGCTTTCAACGCATCGGTTAAATCGCCGCGTGATCCATCAAACAAGGGAATCGGGGTAATCGCCGAGGGTGGATTGTGCAGAATCACCAGACCGTAATCATAAGGGGCGGCGTCAGGCGGGACGATCCAGCCTTCGCCATCGGCTTTTAACTTACGCGCCAGCGACGGTTCGACGCGGGCGTCGATATCATGGATTTCATAACGCCAGCCCTTGCTGCCTGCCATAAAACGCAACGCCACCGGTTTGTCGAACTTACCGGGCGGGGTGAGCAGGCAATGACCGGCGGTGAGCGCCAGATGGGCAGAGATCAGCGTCGCGGTGCACAGGTTGCCACTTTCGGTCTCCAGTTGACCAATGGCGTCCCAGGGGGCAGCGCTGACATCGCTGATCGCTTTGCGGTGATCCTTGCCAAAGAACAGGGTTTTGATGTCATCAGGGCTTGGCCCGTCTTCATCATCGGCATGTGCTGCGAGGTTAAAGCTGAAAATACCAACAAATAACAGGATAGCCAGGCGCATAGTTCTCTCAATGGCGAGAATAAGTAGAGGTTTTTGTCATCACGCTTGAGCGATAACTATAGTCGGAGAGCGGTAAAAAAGGGAGAAATATTGGAATAATCAGCACGCTACAACGACTAAATAAAAAAACTGGCTGCGACAATGCCGCACAGGATCACCACAATCAAAATGATTTCGAAGCGATAGCGACGCACCATATTCCGCTACTCCAGTAAACAAACACCCGGCAGAACCGGGTGTTTTCAATCATTAATGCAAGGTCGGGCGCGCGAAGGCAACCTTATTTAGCGGCTTTTTTGGTCGCTTTTTTGTGGTGCTTTTTAGCAGCCTGAGCTTTCTGTGCAGCAGGTTTAGTTACTTTTTTGTGGTGCTTTTTAGCAGCCTGGGCTTTCTGTGCAGCCGGTTTGGTTGCTTTTTTGTGGTGCTTTTTAGCAGCCTGGGCTTTCTGTGCAGCTGGTTTGGTTGCTTTTTTGTGGTGCTTTTTAGCAGCCTGAGCTTTCTGTGCAGCCGGGGCTTTCTTAGCTACTTTTTTGTGCTTCTTGGCAGCCTGAGCTTTCTGAGCAGCGGCTTTCTTGTGTTTGTGCGTAGTTGCTTTGTGCTTAACCGGTGCAGCAGTAGTGGTTGCAGCAGCAGCCGGAGCCGGAGTAGCAGTGGTTTCAGCTGCGAAAGCTACAGAAGACAGACCCATAGCAGCGGCGATCACCAGCGCAAATAATTTTTTCATTGCAAATTCCTCGAACTATTTTTTCATGTGTAGCCCACTGCGGGGCCGGTGAAATGACTATATGTAATCGCAACAGTTCTTTCCGTGAGGGATTGGTATCGGCGTGTAACGGAATGTACAAAGGTGGCGGCGCGATTTATCGCGTGGGTTTTTATACGGCGAAAAAGGCGCGATGAATCGCGCCGCTACGAAAACGCCGCGCAGTTTAATCAGTCAGGTAACGTTGTTCAAGATGCTGACGGAAATAGGCCGGATTTAAGGTTTCTCCGGTGGCGTTCACCAGTAACTGTTGGGTGGGGAAACGACTGCCGTGTTGCCAGATGTTTTGTTGCAGCCAGTCAAACACCGGTTGCAGCTCGCCGTGCTGAATCAGCTCGCTAATCTGTGGAAGCGCGCGTTTAACCGCCTGGAACAGTTGAGCGGCATACATTGCGCCCAGGGTGTAAGTCGGGAAGTAGCCAAAGGCACCGTCTGTCCAGTGAATATCCTGCATGCAACCGTCGCGGTAATTACCACGGGTGTCGATACCCAGAGATTGCTGCATCTTTTCGTCCCACAGCGCAGGAATGTCATCAACTTCAATTTCGCCTTCAATCAATGCGCGTTCGATTTCGTAACGCAGGATGACATGCGCCGGATAGCTCAGTTCATCGGCATCGACGCGAATGAAACCAGGTTTCACGCGTTGGGTCAGCCGAATAAAGTTTTCACTGCTCAGGGCAGGTTGATCACCCATCAGGGCAATAACCTGCGGCTGGATATGCTGGAGAAACTCGCGGCTGCGTCCAAGTTGCATCTCCATAAACAGGCTCTGCGATTCATGCATCGCCGTGGAGCGTGCAAGCGCGACCGGCTGGCCGCGCCACTGCTGCGGCAGGTTTTGCTCATAACGGGCATGACCGGTTTCGTGGATCACCCCCATCATGGCGCTGAGGAAGTCATTCTCGTTGTAGCGCGTAGTGATACGGACATCTTCGGGTACCCCGCCACAAAACGGGTGAGCGCTGACGTCGAGGCGGCCATGATTAAAATCGAAGCCCAGCGTCGCCATCAGGCTCAGGCCGAGCTGCTTTTGTGCCTCAATGGCAAAGGGACCAACCGGGGCGAGGGTGGTCTGATGCTGTTGCTTTGCCACCACCTTTTGCAGCAGATCCGGCAGCCAGCTTTTTAAATCACCAAACGTCTGGTCGAGTTGGGCGCTGGTCATCCCCGGTTCGAACACATCCAGCAGGGCATCGTAGCGCGAGTTACCGGACGCTTCGGCGCGCAGTTGGGCTTCTTCGCGGCTTAATTTCACCACTTCCTTCAGATTGGCGGAGAAACCTTGCCAGTCGTTGGCCGGACGCTGGGTACGCCAGGCATGTTCGCAGCGTGATCCCGCGAGAGACTTGGCTTCCACCAACGAGGCGGGCAGCAGGGTAGCCTGCTGCCAGGCACGCTGCATTTCCGTCAGGTTTGCCTGCTCAACATCGTTGAGCGACTCCTGCTGCGCCGCCGCGAACAGGCCACCAAGGCGTTTATCGGTCAGCAGTTCGTGCATAAACACGCTCAGTTCCGCCATCGCTTCGCCCCGGGCACGGCTGCCTCCGGCTGGCATGGCGGTTTGCATATCTACGCCAGCAATGGCACCTAAATGACCAAAACGAGACAGGCGCAGAAAAGTGCGGCTAAGTTCCTGATAAGCTGAGGACACAGGCAAACTCCTTGTTAAGTTAAGCGCGAGGGGATTTCCCGCAACGGTAAGTCAACCGGCCAGCAAAAGCGAACGCTGGCTCCGCCCAGCGGGCTGCTTTCAATGGTGACGTTGCCCTGCAACGCCAGCGCGATGGAGTGGACAATCGCCAGCCCCAGACCACAACCCCCGGTGGCGCGATCGCGGCTGGGATCGAGTCGTACAAAGGGTTCAAACACGCGTTCGCGTTCTTCCTGCGGGATGCCGGGGCCATCATCCTCCACCTGCAAACAACCAACGCTGCCGTCAAACCACAGGCTGACACGCAACCGTGACTGGGCGTAGCGCAGCGCATTGTTGACCAGGTTATCCAGTACGCGTTCCATCAAACGGGTGTCGGCAACGCCGTAGTTTTCACGTTGCGGAATGTCGAGATCGATTTGCGCCTGTGGATTGATCGCCTGTACATCTTCAATATGCAGCCGCAGCCATTCAGCAAGATCGAACGATTTCAGGCTCAGGTCGACCCGAGGGCGGTCGAGACGTGCATAGGTGAGCAACTCTTCAATTAGACTCTCCAGCTGCCCGATGTCACGATTAAGCGCGGCAGATTCGCTTTCGCTGAGGTTTTCGCTCATCTCCAGGCGGTAACGCAGGCGTACCAGCGGGGTGCGTAATTCGTGGGCGATGCCGTCAATCAGCTGCTTTTTGCTGGCGACCAGCGTGTTGATGTTATCAGCCATCTGGTTGAAAGCCACGCCGAGGCGGAACAGGCTGGAGGTGCTGTCGAAATGGGTACGTACGTCCAGCTCGCCGCGGCCGAAGCGCTGCGCAGCTTTTTCCAGCCGCAGCATCTCTTTCCAGTGCGGGCGCATCCAGATAAACACCGGCAATGCCAGCGACATGCCGATAAACGCCAGCAACGCGATATCCAGCAGGCGCATCTGGTGCAGATAAAACAGATAAGGGATCGGGCCGACCGACAATACATAGTGGCTGCGCGGGATGTGTTGCAGGAAGGTGTATTGATCGTCGAGCGCGACGATTTCCCCCGCGCGCAACCGCTTCATATTCAGCTCATCAAGTTCATATTTACTCATTGGCTCGATGTGCAGGTCAAACGAGAGGTTGAGATCGAGGCTACGAATGGTTTTGTTCCAGTCATGTGGCGGGATCTCGCGCAACTCGCTGCGCATCAGAAACAGTGAGCTGGCCATTAAATCGTTCATCGACTGGCGTCCGGCGCGTTCGGCCGTGAATTTGTACACCAGCCCAACCAGCAGGGTCATCACCAGAAAACAGACAAACAGCAGCAGATAGAACTGGATAAAGAGCTTTCTCATGCGGTTCGGGTATCCCAGGCCTGCGGCGCGAACAGATAACCTTTGTTACGGATGGTTTTGATGCGAAACGGCTCGGTTGCGCTGTCGTACAATTTTTTGCGCAGGCGCGAAATTGCCACATCAATGCTGCGATCCATCCCGTCATAGCTGACGCCACGCAGGGTTTGTAACAGCGCATCGCGATTGAGGATCTGTCCGGCGTGGTTCGCCAGCTCCCACAGCAGATCGAAATCAGCGGTCGACAGGGTGATGTTTTCATCAAACAGCGTGACCTGACGATTCAGCGCATCGATGGTCAGCGAGCCAAAACGCAACACTTTTTGCGAGCTTTGGACCGCCGGTGCGATTTCCGGCTGGCCGATGTGCGCCTGGCGTAAATGAAGACGCAGACGTGCCAGCAGCACAGCGGGTGGGGTGGTTTTGAGAATATAGTCGTTGGCACCCATTTCCAGCGCCAGAATGTGGTTCATATCGCTATCCAGCGAGGTCAGCAACACAATCGGTCCTTGCCAGCTGGCGCGTAAGTCGCGACACAGGGTCATACCGTCTTTCCCTGGTAACATGATATCCAGCATCACCAGGTCAGGATCCGCAGCGGCAATGGTGGCTTCAGCGCGATCGCCGCGCGTTTCCACGATCACGTCAATATCATGACGCCCAAGGTAGGCGGCAATCAGTTCGCCGACTTCCGGTTCATCTTCCACATATACAATCTTGTTCATAATCCACTGCGACTGGTGAGTATGGACAGCAGCATAGCTTTTTCGGCCTTTCAGCTCTATGCTACAGCACGAAATATCCTTTGCTCTCTGGTATCCGCACGGTGAAATGTGCCATTATTACCGACGCGTTGTAGCGCAAGGTTCGGAACCGTAATGAAAAACAGGAGGAGTGCGAGGGTGTCTGATAAAGAGCTGGCTTCAGCCGGATACAGTGACCGCATCTGCTTCAATTACAGTGATTTCCTTTCCGCCTCGTGTAAAAAACGCTGGAGCTTCGTCGATGCTATCTATGGAGTGTTGCCAATTTTCGGCATGGTCACCCGTAAATCAGCGCACAGTTTACAGGCCAGCGATGACCATCTGAAAGAATTAGCATTACAAATCATTTCAACCCAGGTCAGTGACGAGATTAACATTGCTCGCCTGATTACCCTTGCTGAACAGCAGCACATCAGCCGCTTTGATATCCAGTTACCTTATCCGCTGTCGACGGAGCAGCTTGACGCTATCCATCATGAATACCGTAAGCCGCTCAACCTGACACAGCAGGGCGACCTGCTGTGTGTCACCATTCCCGGCAAGCCGCATTAATTCGCCAGCTGCCACACGGCGGGCAGGGACGCGGCCATCAACATCATAATCGCGATACGTTCCAGCTGTGACAGCGCGTTGCTGGCACGGCCGCCACGGCGCGCATAGAGAAACAGCAACACACCCGGCGCGTACAGCACCACCGAAAGCAGCAGATGCAGTGGACCAGAGGCGTACAGCAGCCAGATGCCATACAGGCTGGCACCGATGCCGGTCAGCATCAATAACGGTTTCTGCTGGCCGCGTACCACCTTGATCAGGTAAAGGCCAACCAGCAGATAGGGCACGAGGATCATCTCGGACGCGATGGTCAGCAAGGTATTGTAATCGGCGCCGGTGACGGCAATCAGAATCAGACAGACCTGAACGCTAGCGTTGGTGAGCCATAGCGATGCCGCAGGCGCGTTGTGGCGATTCTGGCGGGCGATGCTGCGCGGGAAGGCCCCTTGCTGCGCCGCGAGGAACGGCACTTCGGCTGCCATAATGGTCCAGCTCAGATAAGCGCCGCACACCGAGATAATCAACCCGATGGCAATCACCGCGTCACCCCAGTGGCCGATCAGATGCTGCATTAAGCCCGCCATCGAGGGATTGCGCATCTGCGCCAGTTCGGCACGCGGCACCACGCCAAGCGACAGCAACGTCACCAGCAGATACACCAGCAGCGCCGCCAGCACTGCCAGCAGGGTGGCGCGTCCGACATCTTTCTTATGGCGGGCGCGAGCTGACACCACCACTGCACCTTCCACGCCGATAAATACCCACAAGGTAATCAGCATGGTCTGCTTTACTTGTTCCCACAGCGGTTTGCCCAGGGCAACGCCAGTGAAATCGAGACGGAAACGGTCGAGGTTAAACGCCAGCACGGCCAGCACCACAAACAGCAGCAACGGCACCAGTTTACCCAGAGTTGCCAACAGATTGATGCTGGCTGCCGTCTGCACCCCGCGCAGCACCAGGGCGTGGACCAGCCACAACAGCACCGATGCACCGAGCATCGCCTGCCAGGTGTTGCCGTCACCAAAGACCACATGACCCGGACTGTCAGTGAAAAAACTCAGGGCGGAAAAAACAATCACCAGATAGGAGACGTTGGCTATCACTGCGCACAGCCAGTAGCCCCACGCAGAGCAGAAGCCCATCAACTCACCAAATCCGGCACGCGCATAGGCGAAGATGCCGCCATCCAGCTCCGGTTGCAGACGCGTCAGAAACAGCATCGCCAGTGAGAGCAACAGAATTCCGACGCCGGTGATTAACCAGCCAATCAGCAATGCCGCAGGACCGGCAACTGCGGCCATATTTTGTGGCAGGCTAAATACCCCTGCGCCGAGCATTGAACTGAGCACCAGCGCGGTGAGCGCGCTAAGACCTAATTTTTTATCCAAAACGCCATTCCTGAACAGCAGAGTCTGCTGGGTAAAAACGATTCCGCTGGAGATTAATGCGACGAATTGCCGTCGTTAACACGGAATACCCTGAAAATCAGGCGGCAGATTCTACGGAGTGCAACACGGGAAGGCAATGCATGATGATGCAGAGATGCTCAGCATTTATGCAAATAGCAGGGCGACGGGTGCCGCCCTGTAGGGAGATTACTTGAACAGATCAGCCGTGACGGTCAGGTTACCGCCGCTCTGGTTCTGCCACTGACGGGTGACATGGTAGAACTTCGCCCCTTTATCCGCGGCGCGTTTTGCCACTTCTTCAGAGATCTCAGTCGGTGAACCGAAGTGGCCGGTAAAGGTCACGGTATCAAACGGCTGCATTTGTGCCGCCGTGATGGCATTCACTTCCTGAATTTTGGTGCCGTTTGGCAGGGTGACGGTATAGCGCTGGCCGGTGGAGGATTGGGTTTCAAAGAAACGACCTACACTGTTGCTTGGCGTTTCTGATGAAGCAACACCCGGGATCTCCACTTTCTTCGCTTCTGCGCCACCGGCTGCCAGCGCAGCTTTACCGGCTTCAGAATCGGCCGGAATCAGGTTCGGGCTTTGTACCTTACGTTCTTTGGCATCGGCCTTGTAGACATAGGCCGTCACGTACTGGTTGCCACCGTTGTTGGCGTCAATTTGACGAATAATAAAGAAGGAAGCCGCACCTTTCTCTTTGGCCGCTTTCGAAATGGCGTCGTTGACGTCCGGCTGGCTGGAAAAGAAGCCGCTGACGGAAACGGTATCGAACGGTTCCAGACGGTAGGCTTCCGCTTTCGGCAGCGCTTTAACGCCGTTGTAGGTCAGGTATTCCGTCGTTTTGGACGCTTCTGGGGCATCGGCATGATACAGGTCAGCCGTCACACGCCAGTTACCACTGTTACCGGTGGCATCGTTGATGCCCTGGATATAAAAAGAGGCTGCGCCCAATTCGTCTGCACGTTTTGAGACAGCGTCAGCAGCGTCGCCAATGGCGTTGAAACGGCCGGTGATATTAATACGTTCGAATGGCTTCAACGCGGCCGCTTTTTCCGGCGTCAGTTCCTGCGCAGCAAACGCATTGGCTGCCAGCAGAGATAACAAGGTGGACGCCAGAATGGTGTTCTTCAGCTTCATAAAAATGATCCTTCGCCTTACGCAAAAATGAGTACGAAAACGTGCTGGACTCTTGATGTATAACAGATTAGCCGCTGATTATTGCATGTAATAATCAGCCTGTCTCAGCCAATTTATGCGGCCTGAATTGACAATCATCCCGAATTATTCATTTGGTTGTCATCACTATCTGCTATGGCGTTTTTTTGTGCGCGTTACCACTAAATCTGGTAATACTTAGTACCGTAATAGTTAAAGCATTGTTAAATAAAGGTTTTTAATAACACTTAATTCGCCGTGACACGATTTTGCTCAGCATATAATTTTTTATTATGGCCGAAATCTAGTGGCAAAACGCGGCAATCAATCTTTGCTTCTGAATATTTGTGTGAATGTCATAAGTATGCATTATCGCTGTGGATCGCTATTCATATTTTCAGTAGGTTATAAAGACTTTGTTACATTGCGCATTTCGCTCATAAGTAGCTGAAACATTGTTTCAGTTGCATGAGCTTGTGCCGCTTACAGACCCTCATCCTTTAACCGATGAAAGGAAACAGTATGTTAATTGGGATACCCAAAGAGCGGTTAGCCAACGAATCGCGCGTGGCTGCCACGCCGAAAACCGTTGAGCAACTGATCAAGCTGGGATTCAGCGTAACCATCGAGCAGGGCGCAGGTATTCGGGCCAGCTTCGATGATGACAGTTTTGTTGCCGCAGGCGCGACCATCAGCAACACCGACGCGGTGTGGCAGTCTGATATCGTGCTGAAAGTGAATGCACCTGATGATGACGAGATTGCCCTGACGCGTGCAGGTAGCACGCTGGTGAGCTTTATCTGGCCTGCGCAGAACCCGGCGCTGCTGGAGAAACTCGCGGCACGTAACGTGACCGTAATGGCAATGGATTCAGTACCGCGTATTTCGCGTGCTCAGGCACTGGACGCACTCAGCTCCATGGCGAATATTGCGGGCTATCGCGCTATCGTTGAAGCCGCCCACGAATTTGGCCGCTTCTTTACCGGACAGATCACCGCCGCAGGTAAAGTGCCGCCCGCCAAAGTGATGGTGATTGGTGCAGGCGTGGCGGGTCTGGCTGCGATCGGTGCGGCGGGCAGTCTTGGCGCTATCGTGCGTGCCTTTGATACCCGTCCGGAAGTGAAGGAACAGGTGCAGAGTATGGGCGCCGAGTTCCTTGAGCTGGACTTCGAGGAAGAAGCGGGCAGCGGCGACGGTTACGCTAAAGTGATGTCAGAAGCCTTTATTAAGGCAGAGATGGAGCTGTTTGCTAATCAGGCGAAAGAGGTCGACATCATTGTCACCACCGCCCTGATCCCTGGCCGTCCGGCACCGAAACTGATCACCAAAGAGATGGTCGCCAGCATGAAACCGGGTAGCGTGATCGTCGATCTCGCGGCACAAACCGGCGGTAACTGCGAGTTGACCGTGGCGGATAAAGTCACACTGACCGAAAACGGCGTGAAGATCATCGGTTATACCGATCTGCCAAGCCGTCTGCCGACCCAGTCATCCCAGTTGTACGGCACCAACCTGGTGAACCTGCTGAAGCTGCTGTGTAAAGAGAAAGACGGTCAAATCACCGTTGATTTCGAAGACGTGGTGATTCGTGGTGTCACCGTCATCCGTGAAGGCGAAGTCACCTGGCCGGCTCCGCCGATTCAGGTATCTGCTGCGCCAAAAGCGGCACCGGCTGCCGTCGCGCCGAAAGAGAAAGTCGAGCAGAAACCGGCGTCACCGTGGCGTAAGTTGGTGCTGCTGGCGCTGGCCGTGGTGTTGTTCGCCTGCCTGGCGAATGTAGCGCCACCGGAGTTCCTGTCGCACTTTACCGTGTTTGCGCTCTCCTGCGTGGTGGGTTACTACGTGGTGTGGAATGTCAGCCATGCGCTGCACACGCCGTTGATGTCGGTCACCAATGCGATTTCCGGCATTATCGTGGTTGGTGCGGTGTTGCAGATGGGCCACGGTGGTTGGGTTACGCTGCTGGCGTTTATCGCGGTGCTGATCGCCAGTATCAACATCTTTGGTGGCTTTACCGTCACCCAGCGCATGCTGAAAATGTTTCGTAAGAATTAAGGGGTAACAACATGTCTGGCGGATTAGTCACTGCAGCATACATTGTTGCCGCGATTCTGTTTATTTTCAGCCTTGCAGGTCTCTCGAAACACGAGACGTCAAAGCAGGGTAACATTTTTGGTATGAGCGGGATGGCGATTGCGCTGCTCGCTACGATCTTTGGCCCCAACAGCGGCAACGTTGCGTGGATCCTGCTGGCGATGGTGATCGGTGGTGCGATTGGCGTACGTCTGGCGAAGAAAGTCGAGATGACCGAGATGCCGGAGCTGGTGGCGATTCTGCACAGCTTCGTGGGTCTGGCGGCGGTACTGGTGGGCTTCAACAGCTACCTCGACCACGCACCGGGTCTGTCGGCGGTGATGGAAAATATCCATCTGACCGAAGTGTTCCTCGGTATCTTTATCGGTGCGGTGACCTTCACCGGTTCGATTGTCGCCTTTGGTAAGCTGCGCGGTAAGATTTCATCTCGCCCGCTGATGCTGCCGCATCGTCATAAGCTTAACCTGCTGGCGTTGGTGGTATCGTTCCTGCTGCTGGTGTGGTTTGTTCGTACCGAAAGTACCGGCGCACAGGTGTTCGCGCTGTTGCTGATGACCGTGATTGCGCTGGCGTTTGGCTGGCATCTGGTGGCTTCTATCGGTGGTGCCGATATGCCGGTCGTGGTGTCGATGCTGAACTCCTACTCAGGCTGGGCAGCCGCAGCCGCCGGTTTTATGCTGAGCAACGATCTGCTGATCGTCACCGGTGCGTTAGTGGGGTCGAGCGGTGCCATCCTGTCGTACATCATGTGTAAGGCGATGAACCGTTCCTTTATTAGCGTGATTGCCGGTGGTTTTGGTACTGACACCAGCGTCGGTGGTGAAAGCGAAGAAGCCGGTGAACACCGCGAAATCAACGCAGAAGAAACCGCTGAACTGCTGAAAGCGTCATCTTCGGTGATCATCACCCCAGGCTACGGCATGGCAGTGGCGCAGGCGCAGTATCCGGTGGCGGAAATCACCGAGAAACTGCGCGCGCGCGGCATCAAGGTACGTTTCGGTATCCACCCGGTGGCAGGGCGTCTGCCTGGTCATATGAACGTGCTGCTGGCGGAAGCGAAAGTACCGTACGACGTGGTGCTGGAGATGGATGAAATCAACGATGATTTCAGCGATACCGACACCGTACTGGTTATCGGCGCGAACGACACCGTCAACCCGGCCGCGCAGGAAGATCCGCGCAGCCCGATTGCGGGTATGCCGGTCCTGGAAGTATGGAAAGCGCAGAACGTTATCGTGTTTAAGCGTTCCATGAATACCGGCTATGCCGGGGTGCAGAACCCGCTGTTCTTCAAAGACAACACCCAGATGTTGTTTGGTGATGCGAAGGCCAGCGTAGAAGGCATTCTGCGCGCGTTATAAAACAAAAAGGGCGACATACCGTCGCCCTTCATTATCTGTAGCTGCGCGATTTATCGCGCGGCTTTTTCTGCCAGCGAGCACAGCAGGTTAGTCGTCATCATCCTCTTCGTCATCATCATCAAGCTCGATCGGCGATTTAAAGTCATCAGGTTTGATGGCCAACAGATCGCAGCGCAGATGATCAATCACCTGTTCCGCTGTATTTCCCAGGAACGCCGCCGACAACCCGGTGCGACCGATGGTGCCAAGTACCACAATACCGGCACTAAGATGGCTGGCGATATCCGGGATGACTTCTTCCGGTAAACCTTTCGCGACGTGGGTAAACTCTTCGCTAATCGAGAACTTCTGCCGCAGCGCTTTCATCGCCACCAGATGCTGACCGCGAATGGCGTCGTTATACACGCTGGGGTCAAAATCCGGCAGTTCGATAGCGATATTGATTGGGGTAATCGGGTAAGCACCGACCAGATGCACTTCGGTATGGTTGACCATTTCGGCCAACTGGGTGGTTTCGCGAATCAATTTTTGATTGAGAGCGTCATGATGGGGTTCTTCGCTGGCGAGGTTCACCGCCACCAGCGCTTTACCGCCTTCCGGCCACGGCTGATCTTTTACCATCCATACCGGGCAAGGGCATTTACGCAGCAGGTGCCAGTCGGTGGGGGTAAAAATTACCGCTTCCAGACGATCGTGCTGATGCGCCATCTTCAGCACCAAATCGTGATGATGGGTCATCACCTCATGAATAATCGCTTCGTACGGACGGTTGTGCCAGATAACCTTAATTTCAATATCAACGCCCGCCTCCAGATAAGCGTGGGCCTGCTCGCGGATCCATTCGGTACGCTGGCTGATCACACCTTTACGCATGTTGGCGCGCTCATCCGGCGACAGCAGGGTGGTCATTTCGTAGGAGAAATCATAGATAGGCAGGAAAGCTTTGATTTTTCCGCCGATACGTTGATTGAGATAAACCGCACGCCGCAGCGCGGGTTGATCATCCTGTTGTGCGTCAATCGCGACCAGAATATTTTGGTACCGGGACATAGGGCAATCTCCTCAAAACCAAAGCAAGTTGGGTTAAAGATAGCCTAAGTTATGACAGTGCTGAAAGGAAAAAGTTGTTGCCGGATCAATAAAATAACAATTATTGATCCGGCTGAGTATCAGGCGGCTTGCTCAGTCTGACCAGCAAGTTCTGCCAGCATTGAGTGGTTTTCGATAGTGATATATTTGCCTTTTACCGCCAGCATGCCACTTTTCTGGAAACGACCGAGTAAACGGCTGATGGTTTCTACGGTTAGTCCCAGATAGTTACCAATATCGCCACGCGTCATGGTTAAGCGGAACTCACGTTGGGAGAAACCACGTTGACCAAAACGGCGCGACAGGTTCCAGATAAAGGCGGCGAGACGCTCCTCAGCATTCTTCTTGGACAGCAACAGAATCATGTCCTGATCGCCTTTGATCTCACCACTCATCAGACGCATCATCTGCTGACGCAGTGCGGGCATTTTACCGGAGAGGTCATCCAGGGTTTCGAACGGGATTTCGCACACCATCGCGGTTTCCAGCGCTTGCGCAAAGCTGGGATGATGGGCGCTAACAATGGCGTCAAAACCGACCAAATCACCTGCCAGATGGAAACCCGTAATTTGCTCGTCACCCTGTTCGGTGATGGTGTAGCTTTTGATGGTGCCCGAGCGAATGGCATACAACGATTTCAATTCATCACCGGCTTTGAACAACGTCTGGCCTTTTTGAATGGGCTTTTTGCGTTCAATAATATTATCCAGCTGATCCAGTTCGTGTTCGTTCAGCGTGAAGGGAATACACAACTGGCTGATACTGCAATCCTGGCAATGGATGGCACAACCGCCAGACTGAATACGTCGAATGCTGCGTTTTTCCGGGATCATAATATGTACGCTCGATGATTATTGACTGCCGTCAATTTTAACATTTTTTCATGCAAAGGGCACTCGTCCGAGCTGTAATAATCCTCAAAAAAAGTGTGGCTGGCGCAAAAATAGTTGATCAGCGCTAACTCCGCTATTTGCGGATAATTTCTACAACGGGAATATTGATCTGGCACGTTTTGTTGACACTCAGCGTGCATGCTAAGCTTGCAACGCTAAATTGTCCTGGGAGAAAAAACCATGAACCTCGATGATGATGATCTGTTCCGCGATGCCGTGGGTGATGTGACACCGTTGAAAGATTGCGCGAATACCCAGTGGCTGCGTGCGCCCTCGACCAGGGTGCCGCAACGTATTGAGGAAGAAGAGAACTTTCTGACGCGTGGTTTTCTGGAAATTATTCCGCTGGCGACGCCGCTGGAGTATAAAGCGGACGGTATCCAGCAGGGCGTGTTGGACAAATTGCGGCTGGGCAAATATCCGCTGGATGCCAGCCTCAATCTATTGCGTCAGCCGGTTGAAACCTGCCGTCAGTCGCTGTTCAGCTTTATGATGCAGGGGCGCAAGCAGGGGTTACGTAATTTGTTGATCATCCACGGCAAGGGACGTGATGACGAGTCACATGCCAATATCGTGCGCAGCTATGTGGCGCGCTGGCTGACACAATTCGACGAGGTGCAAACCTTCTGCGTCGCGCAACCCCACCACGGCGGGGCCGGGGCGCTGTATGTTGGCTTGCGTAAAACCGATCAGGCCCGCCTGGATAACCGCGAACGGCACGCCAAGCGCAGCCGTTAGCTGTGGAACTTACGGATGGTGGCCATCAACACCTCTGCGCTCAGGCTCAGGGTATTGCCGGTACGGGTGATAATACCGACCGGCTCACCTGGCCCGGCTGACGAGATGGGCAGGGCGCACAACGCATTATGATTTAAATCCTCTTTAACCGCCCCGGAAGGCACAAACCAGACATAGTCGTAGCGTAACGCCAGCTGGCGTGCCAGGGACGTTGAGGACGTTTCCACGCAGTTGGCGGGGAGTGAACAATCTTGTTCATCCAGCATTTGTTGCGCGATACGACGTGGGGCCGTGCCCTCCGGGGAGATCACCACGGGCCACTGCATCGCGCGCGATAGCGTGACGTTGTCACTCAACAGCGGATGCTCCGGGCGTACCACCAGCTTTAACGATTCAAGAAACAGCAACTCGTAAGTCAGGCCCGCCATCATTTCACTGTCGGCCATACGGCCAATACCGATATCAAATTCGCCAGCCCGCAGGCCCGCTAACAACACATTATTATGCAGCGTCGCCACCTGTACCGTGGTGTTGGGTTGCTGCTGGTGAAAGCGATCTAAAATTTGCGGCAGCATACCCATTGCGGCGGTGGTCAGCGCGCCGAGGCGGATGACCATCGGGCGTCCGGGTAACGGTGAGTTAAAGCTTTGTCCTGCATGATTCAGGGCATCCAGCACCTTAATCGCGTGGGTCAGGAATTGTTCGCCCAGGGTGGTCAGTTGGGCGCCGAGACGACCGCGTTCAAATAAACGTGCTCCAGCCAGTTCCTCCAGCTCATTAAGGGTTTTCGAGAGTGCAGGCTGGCTCAGGTTCAGCGTTTCTGCTGCCCGACCCAGCGTGCCTTGTTGCGCGACAGCAACAAAGGTATGTAAATGGCGCAAGCGAATGCGCTGATTGAAAAGGATATTTTTGTCCATAACCTCACACTTAATGAGATTTCCGGGTTGCAGGCAACTGGCAAAACGAAATTCTGTTAACTTACCTGCAAAATTATATTAACAATATTAGCTTGCAATACGGCAAACGCATAAGCTGCTGTTATCACAATAAATCCCGAATATTCATCTGGTTGAGTCGTTATCAGCTTCTTAAGTTTCAGATGCTTAAGATGGCTAAGCCTGAATAATTCTCAGTTACATTCAAAAATCCTGCCCGTTATTATTAACAATGCGCTATCATAAGCGCCGTTTTTTTTACCAAAACTGATGTTTAAAAGCAGGAGTTCGGCCGTGACCAGCGTTGAAGCAGTAGATGTACGCCAGCTGATTAATCAGAGCACGCTGAGTCGCTGGCAAAAGCGCTTAATTGCGCTCTGCTTCCTCGTCGTGGCGCTGGATGGCATGGACATCGCGCTGATGGGATTTATCGCGCCGACGCTGCGCGCGGCCTGGGGTGTCAGCAATCATCAACTGGGTATGGTGATCAGTGCGGCCTTGATTGGACTGGCGCTGGGCGCGGTGTTCGCCGGGCCGCTGGCGGATCGCTATGGTCGCCGCATGATGATTCTGCTTAGCGTCCTGTTCTTTGGCTTGTGGACGTTGGCCACAGCGATGGCGCAGAACATCGAACAGATGATGCTGTTTCGTTTTCTCACCGGGCTGGGATTAGGCGCGGCGATGCCGAATGTTGGCACCCTGGTGGCGGAATACGCGCCGGAACGCCGCCGCTCCTTCATTATTACCGTGGTGTTCTGCGGGTTTACCTTTGGCGCGGCCTCCGGTGGTTTTGCCGCTTCCTGGCTCCTGCCTCGTTATGACTGGCACTCGGTGATGTTGTTGGGCGGAATGCTACCGCTGGTGGTGTTGCCTTTTCTGCTGCGCGGCCTGCCGGAGTCGGTACGTTTTCTCATCAGCCGTCAGGCACCGGCGGCACGTATCCACGCCATTCTCGACCGCATGTTGCCGGGCGCGGTGCAGGCCAACAGCCATTTCCACAGCGTTGAACCCACCACCGTGCGTGCTGGCGCAATTGCCACCGTCCTCTCACGCCGTTATTTGTTTGGCAGCCTGATGCTATGGGGCGGCTACTTCATGGCGCTGTTTCTGGTCTACCTGGTCGGTAGCTGGTTACCGTCGCTGGTCCATACCCTTGGCATGTCAGTGACCGCAGCCGCGATCATCACCGCGATGTATCAGGCGGGCGGCACCCTCGGCTCGCTGTTTACCGGTTGGCTGATGGACCGTGTTAACGCGAATCTGGCGCTGGCGGTGATCTACTTCTGTGGCGGCATCGCCATTGTCGCGATGGGTTTCTCTCCGGCGCGGGTCGACCTGATGAGCGCCATCGCTTTTTGTAGCGGTTTTTGTTTTAACGGTGCCAACACCGGGATGAATGCGTTATCCGCCAGCTATTATCCCACGCATGCACGCGCCACGGGCTCCAGTTGGATGCATGGCGTGGGGCGGGTCGGGGCGATCCTCAGTGCCTTTATCGGCGCGGAACTGCTTTCCCTCGGCTGGTCATTCAGCCATATCTTCCTGATGCTGGCGCTGCCGGCGCTGCTGACCACCGTGATGCTGTTGCTGAAATGTCGTTTTGGTGACCCGCGAGCCGCCGACGAGTGACAGCGCGATCACACTTCGAGGAAATTGTTACCCGGCGCTAAAGGGTTGATCTACATTAGCATCACCCCCGTAGCACAAGGTGATGACCATGGACAATTTCCTCACCAGCGATGCCATCCGCACGCTGTTTTCCCAGGCCATGTCGGCGATGTACCAGCAGGAAGTGCCGCAGTACGGTGTGCTGACCCAACTGGTCAGCGCCGTGAATGAACGCGTGCTGGAAGCCAATCCTGATCTGAAAAACCGTCTGGCGGCGGCGGATGAACTGAGCCGCCTGAGTGTGGAGCGCCACGGCGCGATTCGTGTGGGCACCGCAGCAGAGTTAAGCATGTTGCGCCAGATGTTTGCGGTGATGGGGATGTATCCGGTGGGTTATTACGACCTGTCGCAGGCCGGTGTTCCGGTGCATTCCACCGCGTTTCGTCCGGTCAGTGACAGCGCGCTGCGACGTAATCCGTTCCGGGTATTTACCTCGTTGCTGCGGCTGGAGTTGATCAATGATGAGGCGTTGCGTGCGAAAGCCGCCGACATTCTGGCGGCGCGCGACATCTTCACGCCACGTTGCCGGGCGTTAATCGCCCAACATCAGCAACAGGGTGGTCTTAACGCGGCGGATGCGGCGCAGTTTGTCAAAGAGGCGCTGGAAACCTTCCGCTGGCACGCCGATACCACGGTCGACAGCGCCACCTATCTGGCGCTCAGCCATCAACACCGTTTGATAGCCGACGTTGTCTGCTTCCGCGGCTGTCATATCAACCACCTGACGCCCCGCACCCTGGACATTGACCGGGTGCAGACGCTGATGCCGACACGCGGTATCGATCCCAAAACCCTGATTGAAGGTCCACCACAACGTCAGGTGCCGATCCTGCTGCGTCAGACCAGCTTTAAAGCGCTGGAGGAACCGGTGCATTTTCGCGATGGTTTTCAGGGTACGCACACCGCCCGCTTTGGTGAAATCGAACAACGTGGCGTGGCGTTAACGCCGAAAGGTCGCGCCCTGTACGACAAACTGCTGGCGGAAGCAGGTACCGGTAAGGACAACCAGCAGCATCAGCAGCATCTGGCGGAGGTGTTTCGCGCCTTTCCCGATGATGAAGTCAGCCTGCGCCGCGAACAACTGGCGTGGTTCAGCTATCGGCTGACGGAAAAAGGGATTCAGTCACCGCCCGGAGCCGAAGAGAGTATGGAACAGTTGATGGCAGAAGGACGCTTGCTGGCGGAACCGATCACCTATGAAGATTTTTTGCCGGTCAGCGCTGCGGGGATTTTTCAGTCCAACCTGGGTGATGAGGCGCACGTCCGCAGTGCCGGTCATGCCAGCAAGGCGGCGTTTGAAACGGCGCTCGGTGCGGCTGTGCAGGATGAAATGGTGTTATATCAACAGCTGCAACAGCGCAGCCTGGCGCGTTGTGGTCTGGCATAAGATAAAAAAAGCCGGTCTGCGTCAGGCAGACCGGCGGTTTTTTTCATTATTGCAGGCGCGGATTGCGCACCAGCGTATACTTCCCGGCACCCAAAAACATAATGGCAAGTGCGCCTAGCGTGTAAAGGGCTTCCGTCTCCAGGGACCATGCACCGACATCCGTCAGATGCCAGACAACCCCCATTTTTACCAATAGCGTGGCGACAATCATGTTGATCACAATAATGAAGGCCGCAGGGCGCGTCATTAAGCCAACGATCATCATAATGGGTGCCAAAATTTCCCCGATGTAAGCACCGTAAGCGATGAAACCTGGCATGCCTCTGACGGTGAGCAGATGTTCGATCCATGCCACTCCGTGGACCACTTTAAATTCACCGTGGAACAGCAGCAAACCGCCAAATGTCAGGCGGAGCAGCAGCTTAGCGAAATCCGGGTGATCACACATCCGGGTAAACAGTTGGTTAATTCCACCAAACATCGCGCTTCTCCGTCTCGCCAGGTTAACGTGTAACCTTAATGTAGACTGCCAAACGTTTGCCAGCCAAAAAATTTGAACGAGATGTTCAGCATTTCGCGTGATGATTCAGCTTAATCTGCAAATTCCTGAGCGACATGGACATTCGCCCCGGTCCTGCAAATAATGGAGAAATGATGATCAGGGAAGCCGAAATGAAAAACCAACGACGTCTGAGGATCTTGACTGCGGAAGGAGAACTCAGAGGCTCAATGGATGATGAGCTGTTTGTCTTCAAAGGTATACCCTATGCCGCGCCCCCGGTTGGCGCGTTGCGCTGGCGGCCACCGCAGGCGCTGCAACCCTGGCAGGGTGAACGTGACGCCACGGCATGGGGGCCGGCCAGCTGGCAAAATCGGGACTATTGTCTGCTTGCCGGTGGTGGCGACCCGGGTCATTTCAGCGAAGATTGTCTCTACCTTAATGTCTGGACGCCAGATATTGAACCCGCGCGCCCGCTCCCGGTGATGGTGTGGCTGCACGGCGGTGGATTCAGCATCGGCGCAGGCAGCCTGGATCCTTATCGCGGCAAGGCGCTGGCAGCGCAGGGCGCGGTGGTGGTGACGCTCAACTATCGCCTCGGCCATTTCGGCTTTTTTGCCCATCCGGCGCTGGATGCAGAGTATCCCGCCGACAGCGTGGTGAATAATTTCGCCCTGCTTGATCAGATCGCGGCGCTGCAATGGGTGCAACGTAATATCCCGGCGTTTGGCGGCGATCGCCGCAATATCACGCTGTTTGGCGAATCGTCAGGCGCGCGTAGCGTGCTGTCCTTGTGCTGCTCGCCATTGGCGGAGGGGTTATTTCATAAGGGCATAGTACAGAGCGCCTACAGCCTGCCAGATACGCCGCGCGTGCAAGCGCAGCAGGTAGGTCAACAGGTGGCGGCCCATTTTGGACTGGCTGCGAATGCCAGCGCCAGCGATCTCCGTGCGTTACCGGCGGATGGATTCTGGCCGCTGCAACGCCCGCTGGCGCTTGGTCCGGTGCCGATCAGCGGCGATATCGTCCTGCCACAACCGATGTTGGCGACCTTTATGGCTGGCAGGCAGCATCGGGTTCCCTTGATGATCGGCAGCAACAGCGATGAAGCCAGCGTTCTCGATTTTTTTGGTGTGGATGCCACCCAGGTTCTGCAACAGCTACGCCAAAAAAATCGCCTGAGTTATCAGTTAATTAAATGGTTATATGATATCCACGATGATGCCCTGCTCGGGCGCGCCGTGGCTCGTGATATGGCCTTTTCCGTGCTGCCATTATTGGTCGTGCAGGCCCAACACAATATTGGTATGTCTGGTTGGCGTTATTGGTTTGATTACGTTTCTGAACAGTCGCACGACCTCTATCCCCACGGTGCCTGGCACGGTAATGAAGTCCCCTATGTGTTTAATACCTTAGATACGCAGACGCCAGCCGAGGGCCGCAGTTACACCGCCGCTGATTATGCTGTTGCGACGCGCCTCAGCGCCCTGTGGATCACCTTTGCCCGCGATGCCAGCGAATTCAGTTACCAGTTGCGCAGTGAGATTGACTGGCCGGTGTGGCGTTCAGATAACGATGTCACCCTGATGGTTGGCCGTGATGCGGAAAAACCGTTCAGTTTGCAGCGCCGGTTTATGCGCGGGCGGCTGCGTCTGTTCCGCCTGATGATGCGCAGCATGGTGAAACTTTAGTTCACTGGCTAATGGTTAAATTTCGCAAACCTTTTTTTAAAACAAATTTTCCTGCATCCCTCTGATTTCATTCATACAATCTTTTCCTTTGCCCGAGCGAACCAGCAATTTATTAGCTTACGAAAGCGGTACATTTTCTGAATCTACTGCCGATAAACGCAATATGCCCGATTTTATCGGGCCTCCATTGCGGTTCACATCAAGGGATTTCGTATGGGTATCTTAAAAAATTTTACTATTCGCGCCGTTATGCTGACCATTCTCGGGCTGTTTTGCCTGTTATGGTGTGCCGTCGGCTTATTTAGCGTCCATTCTCTCAATGCTCTGGGTGAGGGTAACGAAGTGGATCGTCAACTGGTGAATCAGATGACGGTGCTCAGTAAAGGTAATGATCAATATTTCCGGGTGGTGACGCGTCTTTCTCGCGTGATGGAAATGCGTGCGGCGGGCACCGAGTTGCCTGCTGATGCGTTTGCTACGGTCCAGCAGGCGCTGGACAGCATGAAGCAGCAGCTCGAACAATTCAAAGCGATGGCACCCGGTCCGATGGATGCCGACACCGCCAATAGCGTGATTGCCAACTGGCAAAAGTTGTTGGATGAGGGGATTGCCCCGCAGGTTTCACTGGCCCAGCAAGGGACGCTGGACGCTTACCGCGCCCAGGCCAATAAAGTGACCCCGGCCCTGAGCCGTGCTTTTGGTGCCAGCGCCGAGAGTTTCAACCAGGCGGCAGGCATCAAGCTGGATGACACACGCGTCACCGTGGACAAACTGACCAATGTCACCAAGGTGATCATTCTGTCAGCGGTGGTGGTGGGACTGCTGATTCTGCTGTTTACTGACCGCTACCTGGTTGCCATGCTGGTGAAACCGTTGGATCGCATCCGCGATCACTTTGCGATTATCGCGCAGGGCGATCTCAGCCAGCCGGTGCAGGAGTTTGGTCGTAACTGTGTCGGTAAACTGGTGCCGTTATTGCGGGCGATGCAGGACAGCCTGCGTGAAGCGGTTAGCGCGATTCGCAGCGGGACAGAAAATATCTATCGCGGCGCGGCAGAAATCTCGGCAGGTAACAACGATCTCTCCTCGCGTACCGAGGAACAGGCTTCCGCCCTGGAGCAGACGGCGGCCAGCATGGAACAGTTAACCGCCACGGTGAAATTCAACGCCGATAACGCGCGTCAGGCCAGTTCACTGGCGGAAACCGCCACCGGCACCGCACAACAGGGTGGCCGTCTGGTGGGTGAAGTGGTCACCACGATGGCTGGCATCTCCGGCAGTTCGAAGAAAATCGCCGAAATCACTAACGTCATCAACAGCATCGCTTTCCAGACCAATATCCTGGCGCTCAACGCCGCGGTAGAAGCGGCGCGTGCCGGTGAACAGGGCCGCGGCTTCGCGGTGGTGGCAAGTGAAGTGCGTAACCTCGCACAACGCAGCGCCAACGCGGCGAAGGAGATTGCGACCCTGATTGAAGATTCGGTGCAGCGTGTCGAAAAAGGCTCGGATCTGGTGAACAGCGCCGGTCATACCATGAACGACATTCTGAAGTCGGTGCAGGATGTGAATGAGATCATGAAGCACATCGCCTCGGCGTCAGAAGAACAAAGCAAAGGCATTTCTCAGGTGGGCACGGCGGTGACGGAGATGGACAGCGTCACCCAGCAGAATGCTTCGTTGGTGGAAGAGGTGTCGGCGGCGGCCAGCGCTCTGGAGCGTCAGACGGAAGAACTTCAGGCATCGGTCGCCAAATTCCGTCTCGCACCCGCGACGGCGGCTATCGCCTCTGCCACGCCACCTGCGGCACCGTTACGTCGCCCGACGTTAAGCGCACCGCCTGCCAATCAGCCTAAATCGGCCAGCGCAGACGAGTGGGTTTCTTTCTGAGGCTGACAAAGCCACGCCACCAGTTCCTCAAGGAACGGTGGCGCATCCCGCTCTGCACGATGGAGCAAGCTGTAACTCGCCCCGGTAGTGACGCAGTGGTCAAACGGGGCGATCAGTCGGCCATTCGCCAGATCGTTCTGGACCAATGACATATCCGCCACCGTTACGCCAAATCCCTGAATCGCCGCGCTGATCGCCAAATCCATAGTGGCAAAGTGTTGATTACGTGCCACGGGGACGCTGACCTGCTGCGCATTCAACCACAACTGCCAGTCACGCGTGTCATTAGTGGGGTGCAGAAAGGTAAAACGCGCTAACCCGGCCACGTTAGCGGGTGGCGTCACGCTGCTGGCCAGCACCGGTGTCAGGCGCTCATCAAACAAGAGGATGGCCTCCGCCGGCGCACTGCCATAGACGATTGCCGCATCAAAATTATCCAGTTGCGAGGCATGGTCGAGGGTGGTGGTGAGCGCCACATGGATCTCCGGCCGTTCCTGCTCCAGCGCCACGAGGCGCGGCACCAGCCAGCGCATCGCGCAGGTTGGGGCTTTCAGCCGAATCGACACATTGCTGCGGCTGGCTTTCTCTGTCGCATTCACCAGCATCGCAAAACCTTGCTGTAACTCCGGCAGCAGGGCTGCGCCTTGCGATGTCAGGTGCAAGCCTCGCGCATGGCGCTCGAATAACGCAAAGCCCAGCCAGCTCTCCAGGGATGCAATTTTGCGGCTCACCGCGCCCTGGGTGATGCATAACTCGTCGGCGGCACGCGTCAGATTGAGGTGACGTGCCGTGACCAGAAAGGCGTGAATGGCGTTGAGTGGCAGAGCGGAGCGGGACATAACAGCCTCAGCTATGATTAAAAGTCATGGCTATTATGACAACAATTCGCTTGTCGACTCAAGTGACAGACCGTTGAATAGAAATCTGATTTCCTTACGTGGTTATGCAATCCTTTAGGCGGAGTTACCATGTCCATCCAATCCAGTGTTCAGACTTCTTCAAAATTACCCGATGTTGGCACCACCATTTTCAGCGTGATTGGGCAGCTTTCGGCACAACACAAAGCCATCAACCTGTCCCAGGGCGCGCCTAACTTCCCGTGCGATCCGCAACTGGTTGAACTGGTCAGCAACGCGATGCGCGAAGGACATAACCAGTATGCGCCGCTTACCGGTTTGCCGGCGTTGAAAGAAGCGCTGGCGCAGAAAGTACACACCCTGTATGGCCAGCAATATGATGTGGGCAGCGAAGTGTTGATCACCGGCAGCGCCAGCCAGGGTATCTACATGGCGATCTCCGCGCTGGTGCATCCGGGCGATGAAGTAATTTTCTTCGAGCCGGCATTCGACAGCTATGCGCCCGTGGTGCGTTTACAGGGTGGTAAGCCGATCGGCCTGAAATTGCAGGTGCCGGATTTTGCCATCAACTGGGACGAACTGCGTGCCACCATCACGCCGCGTACCCGGATGATCATCATCAACACGCCGCACAACCCGAGTGCGCAGGTGTTAACTCCAGCGGATCTGGATCAACTGGCTCAACTGACGCGTAATACCGATATCGTGGTGCTGTCGGATGAAGTCTATGAACACATCGTGTTTGATGGACGTCCCCATTGCGGCATGGCGACACACCCAGAGCTGGCGCAGCGCAGCGTTATCGTCTCGTCATTCGGCAAAACCTTCCACGTTACCGGCTGGCGCGTTGGCTATGCGTTGGCACCGGCCGCGCTGATGACCGAAATCGTCAAAGTGCATCAGTTTATGATGTATGCCGCTGATACGCCGATGCAGGTTGGTTTCGCCCATTACCTGCAACGGCCGGAAAACTATTTGCAGCTGTCACCGTTCTATCAGCAGAAACGCGATCGTCTGATGTCGCTGATGAAGGATTCGCCGTTTAAGCTGCTGCCGTGCGCCGGTTCCTTCTTTGTTTTAGCCAGTTATGGACATTTCAGTGACGAGAGCGACAGTGAAATGGTAAAACGTCTCATCGTCGAACACGGTGTGGCAACCATTCCGTTGTCGGCGTTTTATATGGACGGCACAGACAATAAATTAATCCGTTTGTCGTTTGCCAAAGACGATGCGACATTACAGGCCGGTGCAGAAGCGCTCTGCCGGGTCAAAGGGTAACTCAAGGGTATAACAATGAAAAAATTAAACGCACTTTTTATCGCGCTGGGTATGCTGACCTCTGCTCATGCGTTGGCGCAGGAAACATTACGCTACGGCCTCGAATCACAATATCCGCCGTTTGAAAGCCGTAATGCACAGGGCGAGCTGGAAGGTTTCGATATCGAGCTGGGTAAAGCCATTTGCCAGACCGGCAACTTCAAATGTAGCTGGGTAGAAAGCAGCTTTGACGCGCTGATTCCGGCGTTGCAGGCGAAGAAGTTTGACGCCATCAACTCGGCGATGAACATCACCGAAGCACGCGCGAAAAGCATCGATTTCACCAAACCGATCTACCGTATCCCGACCATGCTGGTGGCAAAAGCGGGCCAGGGCCTGCTGCCGACCGCGGAGTCACTGAAAGGGAAAAACATCGGCGTGTTGCAGGGTTCCATTCAGGAAACCTATGCCAAGAAGCACTGGGAATCACAGGGCGTTACCGTCACCTCTTACCAGGATCAGAACCAGGTTTATAACGACATGGTCGCCGGTCGTCTGGATGGCACGCTGGTGATGTCAGCCGCAGGCCAGTCAGGCTTCCTCGATAAGCCGCAGGGCAAAGGTTTTGCGTTTGCCGGTAAACCGGTGGAAGACGACACCATCCTGGGTTCAGGCATCGGTTTTGGCCTGCGTAAGGGTGATGCCAAACTGAAGCAGGAGCTGGATGCAGCCATCACCAAGGTGCAGGCTGACGGCACGGTTACCAAGCTGGCCGCCAAGTTCTTCCCTGGCATCGACGTTAGCGCCGCGAAATAAAGTTTAAAACCGCGCGATGAATCGCACCGCTACGAAATGGTACAGGGTCGTAGCGGCGCGATTCATCGCGCAATGTTCCGTAGCGGCGCGATTTATCGCGCAATGTTTTGTTCCGTAGCGGCGCGATTCATCGCGCAATGTTTTGCGTTATTTAGCCGCTAAATAACACAACGCTTCCGCCACCTGATATGACTTCACAAACGACGGCACCGGCAAAAACTCAAAGCGAGAATGGAAGTTGTGCGCGCCGGTAAAGAAATTCGGCGTCAGCAATCCACGGGCTGACAATGCGGCACCATCCGTACCCCCACGCATCGGGATCACCTTCGGTTCAATGCCCAATTGCGCCAGCGCGCTAAAAATCAAATCAATCGCGCGGCGGTCTTCACCAATCGCATTGCTGATATTGCTGTAGGTATCATTGATACTCAGGGATACCGTACCGGTGGGATAGCGGGCGGCAATCTCATCGGTTACCTCCACCAACTGCTGTTTCTTCGCATCAAAACCCTTAAGGTCGAAATCGCGGATGGAGGCTTTCAGCACCGCGCGGCTGGCGTTGGCCTGCATATCGTTAAACCAGATATATCCCTCGCGGCCTTCGGTATGCTCCGGTGTCGCCAGACGATCAAAATGGTCAATAAAGTCATGCGCCATCAGCAGCGGATTGACCAGTACGCCTTTGCCAGACATCGGATGTGCCGCCACGCCGGTAAACACAATCTCGGCAGCGGCAGCGTTAAAGTTTTCGAAAACCACCTCACCCAATTCGCAGCAATCGATAGTCCAGGCGAAATCGACGTTAAAACGTTGCTCCAGATCGAGCGCTTTGGCTCCCCGCAAGCCAATCTCCTCATCCGGCACAAACGCGACCCGGATATCACCGTGGTCACCGTGCAGGTTCTCGAGCAACGTCATCACCACCGTGACCGCCGCTTTGTTATCGGCGCCGAGTACGCTGGTGCCGTCGCTAAAGATAATCTCCTGACCGAGGTAAGGGGCAATCTCAGGATGTTCCGCCACGCGCAGCCAGATATCCTGCTGAACGTTCAGACACAGATCTTCCCCCTGAAAAGTTAAGGTTTGTGGATGGATGTCTGGTGATAACCCAACATCGACGGTATCGATATGGGTAATAAAACCGATACGCGGTGCATCGGGACGATTGCCGCGCTTCAGCGCCGTCACCGTGGCATGCTCATCTATGATGATGTCTTCAAGCCCCAACTCGCGCAGTTCTGCGGCCAACAGCTCGGCCATGGCGTGTTGTGATGGCGTGCTCGGCAGCGTGGTGGATTTGGCATCGCTCTGGCTGGAGACCGCCAGGTAACGATAGAAGCGCTGAGTCAGTTGGCGGGCGAGTTGGTCTGTCATCACAATTCCTTATCAGTCTCATTGCGTGGTTGAGGGTTCGCAGCGCGACTAAATCATGTTAATTATTAATCAGATGAACGACTGATATACCGATGCTGGCTCATGGAAGTCAATAAAAAGCGAGAAACAAGATGAAAAATGTGATGGCAAAATTGGCGCTCACCGCGCTGGGTCTGGCGATCGCCAGCAGCGTTTCAGCCAAAACCCTGGTGTACTGTTCCGAAGGCTCACCAGAAAACTTCAACCCACAGCTTTACACGGCAGGTACCAGCGTCGATGCCAGTGCGGTGCCGGTGTTTAACCGGTTAGTCGATTTCACGCCAGGCACCACCGAGTTGGTGCCGAGCCTGGCGCAAAGCTGGGATATCAGCCCGGACGGCACGGTCTATACCTTCCACCTGCGCCAGGGCGTGAAGTTCCACAGCAACAAATTCTTCAAGCCAACGCGAGATTTTAACGCTGATGACGTCATCTTCTCGTTTATGCGGCAGATGGACCCGAACAATCCGTACCATAACGTTTCCGGCGGGGTATATTCCAACTTCAACAGCCTGGAGTTCGCCACGCTGATTAAGAAAATCGATCGGGTTGATGACCACACGGTCCGTTTCACGCTGACGCATGCTGAAGCGCCTTTCCTCGCCGATCTGGCGTGGTATTTTGCCTCCATCCATTCGGCGGAATATGCCGACCAGATGCTGAAAGCCGGGACACCGGAAAAGGTGGATATGGAACCGATTGGCACTGGCCCGTTTGAGCTGGTGCAGTATCAGAAAGACTCCCGCATTCTCTACAAAGCCTTCCCGGAATATTGGCAGGGCAAGGCGAAGCTGGATCGCATCGTATTCTCGATCACGCCGGATGCGTCAGTGCGTTACGCCAAACTGGAGAAAAACGAGTGTCAGATCATACCATTCCCCAATCCGGCTGATCTCGACAAAATGCGCAAAAATCCTGACCTGACCCTGATGCAAAAGTCCGGTCTAAATACCGGCTTCCTCTCCTTCAACACCACCAAAGCACCGCTGGATAACGTGAAAGTGCGCCAGGCGCTGGCGATGGCGATCAACAAACAGGCGATTATCGATGCGGTGTTCCAGGGCACCGGTACGGTGGCAAAAAACATTCTGCCGCCCGGCGTCTGGAGTGCGGATAACAATCTGAAAGATTACGACTACGATCCTGAGAAGGCGAAAGCCTTACTACAGGAAGCGGGCATCAAACCGGGCACCGAGATCTCGCTGTGGGCGATGCCGGTCCAGCGACCTTACAACCCCAATGCGCGACGAATGGCTGAGATGATTCAGGCTGATTGGGCGAAAGTGGGTATCAAAGCCAATATCGTCAGCTATGAGTGGGGCGAATATCTCAAACGTATCCGCAATGGCGAGCACCAGGCGGCGCTGATGGGCTGGACCACCGCTACCGGCGATCCGGATAACTTCTTCGGCCCGCTGTATAGCTGCACCTCGGCGAAGGACGGTTCGAATTCGGCGAAGTGGTGCTATGCACCGTTTGATAAAATCATCACTGAGGCGCGTGCCGAACAGGATCACAACAAACGCATTGCGCTGTACCTGGAGGCACAGCAAATCATGCATGACCAGATGCCTGCGGTGATGATTGCCCACTCGACCATCTTCGAACCGGTACGCAAATCGGTTACCGGTTATCAGGTGGACCCGTTTGGCAAACACATCCTCTATCCGGTGGATATCCAGCAGTAAATCTCAGGGCTTCCAGCGCTGGCGCAGGGGTTCCTCCAGCGCGTTGAGCTGCTGATGGAGAAAGTCCAGCAACAGATTCAGGGCGGCACTACGGGGCCGCCCTGATTGCGTCTGGAGTTGCAGGGTGCGTTGATTTAACTGGTCGATCCCGACCGAACGCAGGATCAACCCGTGCGTTTCCGCTTCATACAACACGGTAAACGGGCTGCTGATGGTCACGGCCAGCGGAGTGCGCAGCAGGAAGTGATAGAGGGTGGAGAAGTTATCGCAGGTCAGCACCGGTTCTACCACGTTCCCGCTCATATGGCAGGAGAGGTCAAACAGTTGGCGCACCGTGGTGTTTTGCTCTGGCAGTGCCAGCGGGTACTGGCTGAGATCCGCCAGCGAGACCTGATTGCCGTGGGCCAGTGGATGACTGTGATGCATGACCAGTAATACCGGCGCGGGCCAGGAACCAATCACCTCGACACCGCGTTCGGCATGCAGACTAAACTGCAACGCCAGATCACATTCGCCGTTGCGCACCCACTCGGCTACCCCCTGAGTGCTGCCAACTTTCAGGCTGAACAGCACCCCGGGATTGCTGAGGCGAAAATCGGCAAACAAGCGCGGCAACAGGGTGAAGGCCATGCCATCGGTACAGGCAACGCGGATCTGTGTGCGGCGTACCGCCGTTAAGCCCTTAATCTCCGCCAGCGCATACTCCATCTCCAGCATATTTTTACGTACCTGATGCGCAAAAATTTCCCCCGCTTCGGTCAGTACCATGCCGCGCGCGTGGCGCTCAAACAACGGCACGCCAACCTGTGCCTCAAGGCGTTGAATCTGACGGCTGATGGCGGATACCGCCACAAACAGTTGTTCACTGGCAGCACTTAGCGATCCGGCATTCACGACGGCGAGAAAATATCGGATTTCACTGCTTTGCATATTTCTGCTTCCTGGTGGTGCATGCCTCAAAATCGGGCAGCTAAGCTTTGCTTTAAAAGCAAATCTTACTCGATAAATTGATAATTGTGGCAAATCAGCCTTTCCGCAAAGATAAGGATGATGATAAAACCAACAACAGACAGGCAAACATGACAGCACAACAGGCCGTACAACAGGCCAGCGACTATTTTGACAGCGGGGAATTCCAGCAACTGCTGACGCGCCGGGTGGCGCAGGTCACCGAAAGCCAGCGTGCGGATCGTGACCAGCAGCTGCATGATTATTTGCACAAGGAGATTGGCCCACAACTGGTGGCGCTCGGTTTCACGCTGCACTTTATCGACAATCCCGTCACCACAAATCGCCCGTTCCTGGTGGCGGCGCGCATCGAAGATCCGGCGCTGCCAACGCTGTTGAGCTACGGTCACGGCGATGTGGTGTTTGGCGATGATGAAAACTGGCGTGACGGGTTATCGCCGTGGCAACTGAAAGAAGAGGGCGATCGCTGGTATGGTCGCGGTAGCGCAGATAATAAAGGCCAGCACTGCGTCAATCTGGCCGCGCTGGAGCAGGTGTTTCAGGCACGCGGTGGACGCCTCGGTTTTAACTGCAAAATGCTGTTTGAAATGGGGGAAGAGATTAGCTCACCGGGTCTGGCGGAGCTGTGCGAGCAATACGGCGATCTGCTGAAGGCCGATTTGTTTATCGCCTCCGATGGCCCGCGCCTGAATGCGGTGCGTCCGACGTTGTTCCTCGGATCGCGCGGCTGCGTCAATTTCCGCCTGACCATCAACGCACGCGACAATGCGTACCACTCCGGTAACTGGGGTGGCTTACTGACCAATCCGGGAACACAACTGGCAAATGCCATCGCCACGCTGGTCAATGCCCAGGGCGTGTTGCAGGTTGAAGCACTGAAACCGACCTCTCTGACCGACGACGTGCGCGCCATCCTCAGCGATATCGAGGTGGGTGGCATGCCCGGCGATCCGGCGATCGAGGTGAACTGGGGTGAGCCGGGCCTGACACCGACCGAACGCCTGTATGGCTGGAACACGCTGGAAGTGCTGGCGTTTCTCACCGGCAACCCGGCACGTCCTATGAACGCCATTCCCGGCAGCGCGACCGCCGTGTGTCAGTTACGTTTTGTGGTGGGAACAGATTGGGAAAATCTGGCACAGCACATTGAAGCGCATCTGCAAAACCACGGCTTTGACCAGGTGAAGGTCGAGTTTATGCGCGGATCGCCAGCTACCCGTCTCGACCCCACCGATCCGTTGGTGAGCTGGGTGCTGGAGAGCATGGCGCAAACCAGCGGAAAAAAACCGGCGTTGTTACCGAATCTCGGCGGTTCACTGCCCAATGAAGTGTTCTCCGACATCCTCGGCTTGCCGACGCTGTGGGTGCCGCATTCCTATCCGGCCTGCGGTCAGCACGGCGTTAACGAACATATGTTGAAATCCATCGCCCGTGAGGGGCTGCAAATCATGACGCGTCTGTTTTGGGATCTGGGTGAGCAAGGCGCAGACCTGATTGCCCGTCACCAGGCGCATGCCGGAGGTGCCAAATGAGTAGCATCAGTCACAGCGCACCCACCAGCGCGGTTAAACCCAATCTGCATAAAACCCTGTTCGCCACCTGCATCGGCAATGCGCTGGAGTGGTTTGACATTGCGGTGTATGGCTTTTTCGCCAGCTATATCGCCCATGCCTTTTTCCCGACCAGCGATCCCTCGGTATCGCTGCTGCTGACCTTTGGCAGCTTTGGCGTCTCATTCCTGATCCGCCCGCTGGGGGCGATTGTGCTCGGTAACTACGCCGATCGTCATGGCCGTAAAAAGGCGCTGCTGCTGTCGATCAACCTGATGATGCTCGGCGGGGCGATTATCACCTTTATGCCGGGTTATACCTCAATTGGCCTGGCCGCTCCGGTGTTGATTCTGCTGGCGCGTCTGATTCAGGGCTTCTCCGCCGGTGGTGAATTCGGCAGCTCCACCGCGTTTCTGGTGGAACACTTCCCGGAGCGTAAAGCCTTTATCGCCAGTTGGCAGTTTGCTACGCAAGGGGCCAGTACCCTGATGGCATCGGCGTTTGGCCTGGGTCTGACGCAGATTCTGAGCGAAAGCCAGATTCAGGACTGGGGCTGGCGTATTCCGTTTGCCTTTGGCCTGCTGATTGGCCCGCTGGGTATTTACATCCGTCGTCATGTACATGAACCGGCCAGCTTTGCACAGCAGCAGCCGGAAGCAGCACCGCTGAAGCGTCTGTTTGGTCGTCAGAAGGAGCTGATGCTGCTGGCGATTGGTTTGATGGTGATCTCCACCGCCGTTAACTACATGCTCAACTATGTGCCGACCTATGCCACCAAAACGCTGCATCTGCCGGGTTCGGCGGCGTTCAGCGCCACTTTGCTGGCTGGGGTGATCCTGACGGTGGTGACGCCGCTGATGGGGCTGTGGGCCGAGAAGGTCGGTCGGGTACCGCTGATGTGGGGATCGTTGATTCTGCTGCTGGTGACCATCTATCCGGCGTTTACCCTGGTGGTCAATCACACCACACCGCTGACGCTGATGTTGCTGGTGGGCTGGATGGCACTGCTGAAATCAGTTTACTTCTCGACGGTGCCTTCGGTGATGGCCGATCTGTTCCCGATTGGCACCCGTGCCAGTGGCATGGCGATCAGCTATAACATTGCGGTCACGGTGTTTGGCGGTTTTGCACCGTTGATTTGTACCCTGTTGATTAGCGCGACCGGCACCAGTCTGGCACCGAGTTATTATCTGATGGCAGTCGCATTGCTGAGCGGCATTGCGCTGGTCCGTAGTAAACAACGCCTGAGTTAATAGCTTACGTCGCGGCGCGATACGTCGTGCCGCGACGGGTTATTTTTATGCAAACTGCAAATAGGCCACATGGGTTTGCAGATACTCTTCCAGACCGTGGCGACCATCCGCGCCGCCAACCCCGGATTTCCGCCAGCCCGCATGGAAGCCCTGCATCGCTTCAAAATTCTCGCGGTTAATGTAGGTTTCACCGAATTTCAGCTGACGCAGCGCAATCATCGCGGTGTTCAGATTTTGGGTATAAATCGATGAAGTCAGGCCATATTCGCAGTCGTTTGCCAGGCCAATCGCCTCATCCAGCGTTTTAAAGGTCATCACCGGCAGCACCGGACCAAAGATCTCTTCGCGCATGATCTCCATCTCCTGACGCACGTCAGTGATGATGGTCGGCTCAAAATAGAAGCCTTGTTCTCCGACACGCTTTCCACCGAGAATCACTTTCCCGCCTTGCTCCACGGCTTTCGCCACTTTTTGTTCGACACGACCGAGCGCCGCCGCCGTGATCAGGGGTCCCATATCAATATCGGTACGCTCGGCAGGATTCCCGAATTTCACCTGTTTAAAGGCATCCGTCAGGGCGCTGATAAAGCGATCGTAAATACCTTCCTGCACATAAACGCGCTCAGCGCAGTTACACACTTGTCCGGTATTGATGACGCGGGAACTGACAATGGCTTTTACCGCCAGATCGAGGTCGGCATCATCCATTACAATCGCCGGGGCTTTGCCACCCAACTCCAGCGACACTTTGGTCACATTCTTCGCTGCCGCTTCCATGGTGGCGATACCGGCATTCACGCTGCCGGTGAGGCTGACCAGTCCCACTTTCGGGTTAGCTGCCAGCTCCTGACCGACCTCCGGCCCATAGCCGTAAACAACGTTGATCACTCCAGCCGGCAGACCGATATCATGCAGGATCCCGGCGAAAATGGCGGCGTTATTCGGTGTCAGCTCACTCGGTTTAATCACGATGGTATTGCCGGTGACCAGCGCCGGTGCCGCTTTACGCGCAATCAGGAAGAAGGGGAAGTTCCACGGCAGAATGCCTGTAGTCACGCCGATAGCTTTCTTAAACACGAAAATGTTTTCGTTCGGGCGGTCGCTGTTGACGATTTCGCCCTCGTAGCGGCGTGCCCACTCGGCCATATAGTCGAGATAATCCGCGGTGAACAGCACCTCGGTTTGCGCCAGTCCCTGAGTTTTCCCGCCCTCGGCCACGATAGTCGCGGTGAGTTCTGCCTCGTGCTGACGAATACCATTGGCGATTTTGCGCAGCCAGTTACCGCGATCAATTGCCGGTAACGCTTCCCAGCCGGGTTGTGCCGCTTCTGCGGCAGCAATCGCCTGACTGGCGATCTGTCTGGTGCCTTCTGGTACGCGTGACAGCAGCGCTTCGGTGGCCGGGTTAATCACTTCAATCCATTTGTCGTTCTGATTGGCAACAAACTCGCCATTGATGAAATGTTGATGGTGCGTTGTCATCTGTAGGGTCTCCGCGATCGGTTTCGTTAAATTTGTGTGAAATGCAGAGTGAAGCAGATCAAGGTGTAGCACCTTTTTGTCATTGCCAGGGTAAGGGGGCAGATGGCAGCGAAGGGAAGAAACAGATGACAAGCGCAGCATATCTGGCGAAATGCTGCGTATTCAGCAGGTTAGCTGGCAGAACGGCCAAGTCTGAAAAAGGTCACGACCCCGGCATCATCGCGCCACTGGCGATAAACCAGGCGAGAAAGCTGACACCGGCAATGATAATAGCGATGGGGAAAAGCAGTCCGATTTTCATGATTATCCTAAAGTGAAAGCGGGTTCAGGTAAGCTGAACCAGTGCGCGATGCGTTTTCATCATACTGAACAGCTGGAACTGCGTGGCATCGTCAATTTCACGCAGGTGTTCACCTTTCTGATAATGGATACTGTGAATATGACCCAGTTGCCGCCACACCACAATCGCTGAGGCCAGCAGGGCACAGTTATCTTCGCTCTGCACGCACTCAAGACGGGCATAGTGTATATCTTCCAGCCCGTTAATAAAGATGTTGAGTGACTCGGGCGGCACAATGGCGCGGATATCATCCAGCATTACGCGACTCACCGGACGTGAGAGCAACAGCGTCAACCTCTTGGTATTCATCCCAATCCTTGTCCTGATGATTTTTCTCAACGTTATACGGATTAATTGCAGTCGGGGGAAGCCACGATCCGTGCTTTGTGTGATTGCCATGTTAACGATGCGCATGGCAGTCAGGTTAAAACTGTGCTGATCAACACAACATTTCCAGAAAATATCGATAATAATAAACAGGTTATCTTTTTTTCTGACGTGCCTGCCTGCAAATGCGATTTTGTGATCCTTATGTTGAAAACCCACCGGATATTGCCAATTCCGCCCACTCTCCGGCAGCCATTCAAAGGCTGAGGAAAAGCTGCCCGCCGTAGACTGCCGGGTAATCGGGAGACCGCCGGTTTCCTGTTGGCCTCAACCTTACGAAGGAATAACAATGAACAGTGCCATCATTGCAGGTATCTTCTGGCATCTGGTGGGTGCCGCCAGTGCTGCATGTTTTTATGCTCCGTTTAAACAGGTGAAAAAGTGGTCATGGGAAACCATGTGGTCGGTCGGTGGCGTGATGTCGTGGCTGATTCTGCCCTGGGTCGTGAGCGCGGTGCTGCTGCCGAATTTCTGGGCCTACTACGGTAGCTTTAGCTTCTCCCAGCTGTTGCCGGTGTTTCTGTTTGGTGCCATGTGGGGTGTCGGCAACATCAACTACGGTCTGACCATGCGCTATCTGGGGATGTCGATGGGTATCGGTATTGCCATTGGCATTACGCTGGTGGTGGGCACGCTGATGACGCCGTTGTTACAGGGGCGTTTTGTCGAACTGTTCAGCTCAGAAGGTGGTCGGCTGACGCTGTTGGGCGTATTTGTTGCGTTGATCGGCGTGGCGATTGTCTCCCGTGCCGGATTGTTAAAAGAGCGGGCGCTGGGGATTAACGCGGAAGAGTTTAACCTGAAGAAGGGGCTGGTGCTGGCGGTAATATGCGGCATTTTCTCCGCCGGGATGTCTTTTGCGATGGATGCGGCCAAACCGATGCACGAAGCAGCCGCCAGCCTGGGTATCAATCCGTTGTACGTGGCGCTGCCCAGTTATGTGGTGATTATGGGCGGCGGGGCGCTGGTTAACCTCGCGTACTGCTTTATCCGCCTGGCGGTGAAACCTGAACTTTCCGTTCGCGCTGACTTCTCCGTAGCCAAACCGATGTTGCTGGCCAACATCGCCTTTGCGGTGCTGGGCGGTACCATGTGGTATCTGCAATTTTTCTTCTACGCCTGGGGTCATGCCAAAATCCCGCCGCAGTATGATTTTGTCAGCTGGATGCTGCATATGAGCCTGTATGTGCTGTGTGGCGGTTTGGTCGGATTGGTGCTGAAGGAGTGGAAGGCCGTAGGACAACGTCCGGTGCGCGTGTTGTCACTGGGCTGCGTGGTGATTATTATCGCGGCCAACATTGTCGGGCTGGGGATGGCATCCTGATGGGGCGTGATTAATAACGTATATCCGATGGCCTGATTTGCAGCGGCGCGATTTATCGCGCTGTTTTTTCCAGCATCGCGCCGTTACCGGGGCTTAATGCGGTGCGCCAATCAGCGCCGGGCGGTGCGGTAAAAATCGCTGCCGCCAGGCGCTCGGCGTCAGACCGGTTTCCCGCGTGAACACCACCGAAAAGTAATTGCTGTCATCAAAACCGCAACGCGCGGCCACTTCACTGATTAACCAATCCTGCGTGCGCAGCAGGTATTTTGCCTGGCACAACTGCAACTGACGCAGATAATGACCAACAGTCATGCCGGTTTGCTGACGAAACAACTGCTTCAACGCGCGTTCACTCAATTTATTCTGCTGACAAAAAACGGCGAGGTCGAAGGGGCGGTCAATCGCACCCTGCAACGCTGACATCAGCAGATCCAACTGTTCGCCTTCCGGTAACGCCGACGGCCGATCCGCGGCGTAACCGTGGCGACGCAATATCAGCGCCAGCTGCAAAAACAACGCTTCGGAGAGCTGGGTCGACAGTGAGTCGCTTTTGCGGCTTTCGCGTTCCAGTTGAGTGATTACGCCGCGAGCCAGCGCCATGCCGCGCGTGGTTAAGCGCCAGCAGCCGGGGCAGGCGGCATCTTCCGGTGGCAGCAACTGGCTCCAGTCCAGCCCAAGCTGAAAACGGTCACGGCAGTAGAGAATATTATCCAGTGCCAGATCGTTGACGCTGTCGTAGCTGTGGCAGTCGTTATCGCGGATATAAAAGACATCGCCACAGGTGATCAGCCACGGTCGGTCATTGAGAATATGCAGACCGTTGCCGCGCCAGACGATAACGATCTCACTGAACTCATGTCGATGCGGCGGGAAGGAGGGTTGCGGCAGGCGTTCGGCCACCGCAATCGGCAGATTCGGGGCCGGGAAGTAGTCTTCGCGCGTCAATATTAGCGACATGAGGATGCACTCCAGGTTACAACATCTGCTGGCGCTCCGCTCGGGGCGCACAGCCAAATTCCCGCCGAAACAGCGTGGAAAAATGGTTACTGTCACCAAATCCACACTGATAGGCGATATCCGTAATGCGCATATCACTGTGCCGCAGCAAGTGGCGCGCCTGCAACAGACGCAACCGATTCAGATAACGTTGCGGCGTATTGCCGGTTTGCTGCTTCATCTGCCGATGCAGGGTACGCAGCGACAGCGAAAACTGGTCAGCCAGCGCCTCCCAGGCAATTTCTTCACTGTAATGTTCATTCAACCAGTCGAGCAAACGATGCAGGCGAGCTTCCTGGTCCTGCGCTTCTTCGTTATGACCGGCCTCGCGCAGCAGCACCAGCAGTTGCAGGAAAGCTTGCTCCTGGCGCGCCTGTTTCTCCAGTGACCAGACGCCCGGCTGGTTCATCTGCGCCACGATCTGCAACGCCTGGTTCATCACCTTGTGGTTAATGCGCCAGTGCGAGCTGTATTGGCCCTCTTCCTCACGCGGGAGCAACGCCTGCAAACCGGAGAGAAAACGAAACGAGGCCGGGCTGCGATACAGCACGTTAGTCAGGCATAAATTGTCGGTTTGCTCATACAGATGACGATCGTGATCGCGTACAAAACACACGCACCCGGCACACAACGCCTGCGGCTGACCATTAAACACATGGATGCCGGAACCCTGTTCCACCAACACGATCTCATGAAAATCATGGTGATGTTCGGGGAAGGCCAGCTGTGGCACGCGCGGCTCGACGGCAATGGTGTACTCCCCAGCGGGGAAAAAATCTGCGCTGTGTAACACGGTCATGGTTCGCCTCTCATTATTAACAAAACCGTAACCGAGTCTACTCAGGCGATCAGCACCTTACCTTGAATTTCACACCGGGTGATGCAGGAAAATGGCTAATTTTTCAAGATCTCCGGGCTTGATGCAGAAAATGCGGCAAAGCTCACAACTCGGCGCTTGTGTGGTTCTGTGAGCTGTCTCACGAACATCTTTGCCACGGTGCCAGCGGGTCTGACGCGCTGGCAGTAACGGGAAGGTGAGGAAAAGGCGGGATTTTTACTCTGTACGCATCTCATCACAGGAAGAACACGCCATGAGTATGCGTAACATTGTTGCCATTGATTTAGGCGCATCCAGCGGGCGCGTGATGCTCGCGCAATGGACCACAGAAACCCAGCGACTCACGCTGCGTGAAGTGCGTCGTTTTGCTAATCAGCGCGTACGGCGTGCCGGTTATGACAGTTGGGATCTGGAGGGGCTGGAGCAGGAGATCCGTCAGGGACTGCAACAGCTGGATGAAGAAGGCATCGTGCCGGACAGCATTGGCATCGATACCTGGGGCGTGGACCTCGT
Organism: Pantoea phytobeneficialis; assembly: GCF_009728735.1. Lineage (NCBI taxonomy): Bacteria > Pseudomonadati > Pseudomonadota > Gammaproteobacteria > Enterobacterales > Erwiniaceae > Pantoea > Pantoea phytobeneficialis. Next base: position 2,221,943 of record NZ_CP024636.1, on the reverse strand, counting down.
CCTGCTGGATGCCGACGGCCAGCGGGTCGGCGAGGCCGTCAGCTACCGCGATGCCCGCACCGACGGCCAGATGGCGCAGGCGATCAACGAGCTGGGTAAATCCAACATTTATCAGCGCACCGGTATTCAGTTTCTGCCATTCAATACCCTGTACCAGCTACGCGCGCTGCATTTGCAACAACCTGACTGGCAGGCGCAGGTCAGCCATGCGTTGATGATCCCTGATTACCTGCATTATCGCCTGACCGGTCAGTTGAACTGGGAATACACCAATGCCACTACCACGCAGTTGCTGAACATCACTCATGGCGACTGGGATGACGAGTTACTCGCCTGGGCCGGCGTACCGGCCAGTTGGTTCGGCAAACCCAACGCACCGGGTAACACCGTCGGCCACTGGGTCAGCCCACGCGGTCATCATATCCCGGTGATCGCGGTGGCGACCCACGACACCGCCAGTGCGGTGCTGGCGACGCCGCTGATGCTGGACGACGCCGCCTATCTGAGTTCAGGCACCTGGTCGTTGATGGGCATTGAAAGCCTTCAACCCTGGCTCAGCCCGGCAGCGCTCGACGCCAATATCACTAACGAGGGTGGTGCAGAAGGTTATCGGGTGCTGAAAAATATCATGGGCCTGTGGCTGTTGCAGCGCGTATGCAGCGAGTTGCACATCAGCGACTTGTGCGCCTTGATTCAGCAAGCCGCCGATGAACCCGCCTGTGTCGCGCTGATCAACCCCAATGACAATCGCTTTATTAACCCCGCCAATATGGTGCAGGAAATTCAGGATGCCTGTGCGGAGCAGCAGATGCCGGTGCCGCAAACTGCTGCCGCGCTGGCGCGAACCATTTTTGACAGCCTCGCGTTGCTGTATCGCCAGGTGATGGGTGAACTCGGCCAGTTGCGTGCGTCACCGTTGCGTCAACTGCATGTGGTGGGCGGTGGTTGTCAGAATCCGCTGCTGAACCAACTGTGTGCAGATGCCTGCCAGTTACCGGTGTTCGCCGGGCCGGTAGAAGCGTCAACGTTGGGTAATGTCGGTTGCCAGTTGATCGCCCTCGGTGAATTGCGCGATGTGGCGGATTTGCGTCGCTGCATCAGCCAGAACTTTCCGTTAGAAAAATTTGCCCCGCTTAACAACAGCGCTTTTGCTGCCAACCTGGCACGCTTCGCCGCGCTGAGCCAACCCGCTAAGGAACTTGCTTATGACAAAGCTGATTGAACAGGCCTTTGACCTGGCGAAACAACGTTACGCTGCGATTAACGTCGATGTAGAACAGGTGATGACACAACTGGACCGCATTCCAGTCTCGATGCACTGCTGGCAGGGCGATGACGTACGCGGCTTCGAGAATCCGCACGGCGCGCTCACCGGCGGGATTCAGGCCACCGGCAACTATCCTGGCCGGGCGCGTAATGCCGAGGAACTGCGTGCTGACCTCGACAAAGCCCTGTCGCTGATCCCCGGCGCGAAGCGCCTCAATCTGCACGCTATTTACCTGGAAAGCGATATACCGGTGGAGCGCGATGCGATTGAACCGGCGCACTTCAGCAATTGGGTCGCATGGGCGAAAAATAATAAGTTGGGGCTGGATTTCAACCCCACCTGTTTTTCCCATCCGCTAAGTGCCGACGGCTTTACCTTATCCCACGCGGATAAGGGGATTCGCCAGTTCTGGATTGATCACTGCAAAGCCAGTCGCCACATTTCGGCCTTCTTTGGCGAGCAGTTGGGGACGCCTTCGGTGATGAATATCTGGGTGCCGGACGGCATGAAAGATCTGACGGTCGATCGTCTGGCCCCGCGTCAGCGTCTGCTGGCGGCGTTGGATGAGATCATCAGCGAAAAACTTAATCCTCAGCATCATATCGATGCAGTGGAAAGCAAGCTGTTTGGTATCGGTGCGGAGAGCTACACCGTGGGTTCCAACGAGTTCTACCTCGGCTATGCCTGTAGCCGCCAGACGGCGCTGACGCTGGATGCGGGCCATTTTCATCCGACTGAGGTGATCTCCGACAAAATCTCTACCGCCATGTTGTATGTGCCGCGCCTGCTGCTGCACGTCAGCCGTCCGGTACGCTGGGACAGCGATCATGTGGTGATTCTGGATGATGAAACCCAGGCGATCGCCCATGAAATCGCCCGCCAGAAACTGTTCGACAAAGTGCATATCGGCCTCGACTTCTTTGATGCTTCCATCAACCGCATCGCCGCCTGGGTGATTGGTACGCGCAATGCCAAGAAAGCGTTGCTGCGTGCCTTACTGGAGCCAACGGATCAATTACGCCAACTGGAAGCAGCAGGGGACTACACCGCTCGTCTGGCCTTGCTGGAAGAACAAAAATCGCTGCCGTGGCAGGCAGTCTGGGAGGCCTGGTGCCTGCGTCACGATGTCCCGGCCGACGCCAGTTGGCTGAGCGATGTCCGTCACTATGAACAACAAATTCTGGCTCAACGTTAAGGGACACACCATGCAAAGTATTCTTTCTTCTGCGTTTGTACAGGGAATGGTTAAAGCGACTAGTGATATGTGGCTGAAGGGCTGGGATGAGCGCAACGGGGGGAATGTCAGCCTGCGCCTGCTGCCGGACGAGGTGCAGCCCTATGCTGCCGACTTTTATGCTGAACCGCGTTGTATCGAACTGAGTAAACCCGCCCCGGCGCTGGCGAACGACTGGTTTCTGGTGACCGGTTCCGGCAAGTTTTTCCGCAATGTGCAACTGGATCCGGCTGACAGCCTGGTGTTGTTGCAGGTGGATGATAAAGGGCTGTCGTACAAAATCCACTGGGGTCTGAGCAACGGTGGGCTGCCAACCTCAGAGCTGGCGGCGCATTTCCAGTCACATAGCGTACGCAAACAGGTGAGCAACGGCGCCGACCGCGTGATTATGCATTGCCATGCAACCAACTTTATGGCGCTGAGCTACGTGGTGGAACTGGATGCGGCACGTTTCACCCGTCTGCTGTGGGAAGGCAGCACCGAATGTCTGGTGGTGTTCCCGGATGGGGTGGGTATTCTGCCGTGGATGGTGCCGGGCACCGATGGTATCGGCCAGGCCACGGCGGATGAGATGGCGACGCACAGCCTGGTGATGTGGCCGTTCCACGGTATTTTTGGTGCCGGACCGACGCTTGATGAAACCTTTGGGCTGATCGACACCGCCGAGAAGTCGTCAGAGGTGGTGGTGAAGGCGCTATCGATGGGCGGGATTCGCCAGAGTATCACCACCGAGCAGTTGATTGCGTTGGGTGAGCGTTTTGGGGTGCAGCCGTGGCAGGCGGCTTTACAGGTGGAGCGCGCCAATGTTGCGTAGAGCCTTCGTGATGCAGGTGCATGCGGATTGCCATGATGAGTATCTGCGTCGCCATTCACCCATCTGGCCGGAACTGGCGGCAACGCTGAAGACGCATGGCGCGAGTAATTACGCCATCTGGCTGGATGCGGAACGCAATCTGCTGTTTGCCAGTGTCGAAATCGAGTCGGAAGCCCGCTGGCAGGCGGTGGCGCAAACCGAGGTTTGCCAACGCTGGTGGGCGTCCATGAAGGATTTGATGCCGTCGAACGCGGATCACAGCCCGGTCAGCGCTGAGCTAAAACCGATGTTTTTCCTGCCTTAAACCACGACCATCCCACATATTGCACGTCTCCTTCTCCCGCAAGCGGGAGAAGGCCGGGATGAGGGGACGGATGTAAGCGGCAGGTTAGTTAAGCGCGCAATATCCCGCCAAAGCGGGCCAGATCGCCATCTGCGTATCCACAATCTGTTCTAAATCTTCCCGGTTTGCGCCTTCACGGGCGCGCACAGACATACCCTGCAATACACAGGCGAGGAAGCTCGCCAGCGTTGCGGTATTGCTGCACGCGGGTAACTCACCGCGCTGCTGGCGTGCGGCAAGGAACTGCTGCAAGGCCCGTTCCTGCGCATGATGCTGTTGTTCCAGCATGTGCGCCACTTCTTCAGAACTGGCCGACAGGGCGCTGGAGGTGCAGATAAAAAAGCAGCCAGCGGGTTTATCACATTCGGTAAAACAGGCTGCGGTGGCGCGAAAATAGGACTCAACCGCGGTTTTCACATCCAGCGAGGCATCATTCAGCACCGCGTTACGCTGCGCACTAAACCTTTCGATATAGCGCTGCATGGCGGCTTTAAACAAACCTTCTTTGTTAGCAAACTCCGCGTAAAGCGTTGGCGCTTTGGCGCCAGTGGCACTGACCAGATCCGCCAGTGAGGTGCCTTCATAGCCGTGTGCCCAGAACAGCATCAGGGCTTTATCCAGCGCATCGTCACGATCGAAGACTTTAGGTCTGCCACGACTTTTACGCAGGGTCGGTTCAGTTATCTGGCTCATAGATCCTCACCACAGCTCAACATGCTTATTAAATTACCGATCATTAAATTAATATGCAACACCACTTTGTCCGTTTGTGCCTTCCTGGGCAAAATCCCCTGAATGGTAAAGTCCCGGTACGCGCTGAAGCCCATACTTACGCCACTTCTCATTAAAATAACGACCGTTAATAAAATAGTTGACGCGCATCCGACTTTGGATTTAGTATTTATTTAACGGTTGTTAATTAAATGGCGACCCACCCAACTTCATCTGCAAAGAGAGACGATCATGAAAAGCATTAAACTGACCCTGGCCGCTGTGGCCCTGTCATCAATCGCATTCGGTACAATGGCGGCTGACCTGGTAAGCGAAGCACCGGTTAATCAACAGCAAATCGGTGTGGTAAGCGCATCTGGCAGTACGGATCTGACTTCACTGGAAAATCAACTGGCGGAGAAGGCGAGCGCTGCGGGAGCAAAGTCTTTCCGCATCACTTCGACCTCTGGCAACAACAACCTGCATGGCACCGCAGAGCTTTATAAATAGTAGGGATCGAGAGGGGACAGGCTTCAGATAGCGGCTATCTGAAGCCCCTTTTTTTAACCGTTGGAACGTAACTGCGGATAACGACGGAAGATATAGATACACCAGAACAGCGCTACCAGGCCGATTAACCCACCAATATTACCCACATCCGCCATTTTCAAATGCAGGCTGACCTGATTTCCGAGTAGCGCACCCGCACCGATGCCGATGTTATAAATACCGGACATCAGTGACATAGCAACGTCGGTTGCGTCCGGTGCCAGCGACAGCACACGCACCTGCATTGCCAGACCAATCATCATCATCGCCATGCCCCAGAAAATACACAGGGTTGTAATCGCGGCAGGGCGCACGGCGGCAAAAATCAGCAGACCCATGCATAAGGTGATCACCGCAATCGCAGCAATCAGCAGCGCCGAAGGATATTTATTGCCGAGGGTGCTGAACAGCACGCTGCCGATAATTCCTGCCGATCCAAACAGCAGCAGCAACAGCGTGGTGAAGTTTTCCCCGGCGTTCGCCACCACCTGCATAAAGGGTTCAATGTAGCTGTAGGCGGTGTAATGCGCTGTCACCACTACCGTGACCAACACATACATGCTGACCAGCGCCGGGCGGCGAAACAGCATCGGCACGCTGCTGAGTGACCCGGTATGCTCGCTGGGCAGGCGTGGCAGAATACGTGCCAGCAGCACCAGCAGAACCAGCGCAGACAAACCAATCATGCCGAAGGTGGTTCGCCAGCCGAGATACTGGCCGACAACACGACCAATCGGCACGCCCAGCACCATCGCCAGCGCCGTACCGGTCGCCAGCATACTGAGCGCCTGGGTTTTCTTACCTGCCGGCGCGACACGAATGGCCAGCGAGGCGGTAATTGACCAGAACACCGCATGTGCCAGCGCGATACCAATGCGGGAGATAACCAGCGAGGTGAAATCCCAGGCGACCGAGGAGAGCACATGGCTGGCGATAAACAACACAAACAGAATCGACAGCAGCAGACGACGCTCAATATTGCGCGTCAGCAGCATCAGCGGCAGCGACAGCAGCGCCACCACCCAAGCGTAAATGGTCAGCATGATGCCGACATCTGCCGTTCTCATCCCATAACTGGCGGCGATATCTGACAGTAAGCCGACCGGCACAAACTCGGTGGTATTGAAGACAAAAGCGGCGATGGCCAGCAACACGACGCGTAGCCAGGCCGTTTTACGGGAGACGGTTGTTGATTGCATGAAATTCAGATCAGTCAGGCAGCAAATGAGGGGCGAAAGGCCCGATGTAAAGTGACCTTTGTCACAAATTATGCCTATTGTGGAGGATTAATACGCTGAGGGAAACCATCTAACCGTATTTTATTGCTGAATATTTTTTATCACCGACGCCCAGGTTGATAGCCTGGGGTTATCGTCAGAACCATCGCGCCGCTACGGGTTGCGCTTGCGCGCAGGCATCATGCGGATCAGCGTGTTGTCCTTCAGAATATAGTGATGCAGCAGTGCGGCGACGGCATGCAGGCCAATCAGCCAGTAGCCGAGCGGTGCCAGGGTTTCATGCCAGCCAATCAAGGTATCGGCGAGGTCAAAATTCGGTGTGCTGCTCACCGGCATCGACAAGCCAAATACCTGCCAGGGACGACCATTGAGATATTTCGAGGCAACGCCGAGAGTCGGTAACGCCAGAAACAGCGCGTACAGCAGGAAATGCATCAGATGGGCGAGCATATGCTGCCAGCGTGGTGGTGCGGGATTGATATCAGGCGATGTATGACGATGACGTAATGCGGCACGCACCAGCATCAGCACCCACACCGATACGCCACAGCTAAAGTGCGTCATGATCATCAGGCTGCGCGCAACCGTACCGCGGGCCGCCAGACCTCGTAGCTCAATGGTGGTATAGGCAACAGCGATTAATAACAAGGTCAACCAGTGGAGGGCGATTTGCGACGTTGCGTATTTTTCCCGCATGAGCGTTCTACCTGAAGCAATATTATTGGTGTCTAACATAGCGAAATGCCACAGGAAAACTTAACAAAATGGCGCAACGTCGCGGGCCGTATCAGACTGGGAATATCAGAGTCAGACCATGTGTTTTAGCGCCACGCTATTCTGTGTGGTCAGGTTTTTTTTTACCGTAATTGGGCAACAATGTTCACAGCCCAGTGCAGAAGGATAAAACTTGCGCGCCTGTTGAATGGCAGCGTTAGCGGTATAAAAAGTGCCAAGAAAGCGCCTTGCGGCGTCGGGAGGAAGGAAAGGGCAACCCGTTGCATGTACCACATGATTGTCGTTATAGCCGGCGTATTTATCGACGTAATAGTAAAGTTCCATTTGGCTTCCTCGTTGCTGTGAAAGAAAAAATCCAACTATTTTTGGAATAGAATAAATTATAGCTAGCGATTGCTATTTTGTTTTCACTGGCACTGAAAGTTTGCCGACAGGTGTGATTACGCGAGGGGAAACGGGGCACAGTGGCCCCGCATACTGATGGAGAGAATTACAATTGGCGGCACTGCAAACGCCAGCCGACCAGCAAGGCCAGCACCAGCAACACGCTGATAAAAGCGGTCACACCGCCCCAGCCAAAACTGTGCCAGAACACGCCACCTAACGTACCGGCAACGCTGGAACCCACATAATAACTGAAGAGATAGAGCGACGAGGCCTGGCCTTTTGCCCGACGGGCGCGTGGGCCGATCCATCCGCTGGCAACCGAGTGGGCGGCAAAAAATCCGGCGGTAAACAGCATCATACCCGGCAGGATGATCCACAAGGTATTGAACGCCGTCAGCAGCAGGCCGCACAGCATGATCGCCGTGGCGGTAATCATCACCGGCCCCCGGCCAAAGCGACTGGTCATGGCTCCGGCTTTGGGTGAACTCCAGGACCCGGTCAGATACACCACCGACAACAAACCGACCACGGCCTGGCTGAGAAACCACGGCGCACTCAGCAGGCGATAACCAATGTAGTTAAACAGGGTGACAAATGCGCCCATCAGCAGGAAACCTTCGGCGAACAGCAGCGGCAGGCCTTTGTCACGCCAGTGCAGACGGAAGTTAATCAGCAAATTATGCGGACGTAATGAAGCCGGACGGAAATGACGGGAAGCCGGCAGGATTTTCCAGAACATCAGCGCCGATGCCAGCGAAAAACAGCCGATCACACCAATGGCGATGCGCCACGAGAAGAGGTCGGTCAATACCCCGGTCAGCAGACGACCGCTCATGCCACCAATCGAGTTGCCGCTGATATACAGGCCCATGGAAAAGGCGATCACTCGCGGATGAATCTCTTCACTCAGGTAGGTCATGCCCACCGCGGCGACCCCACTCAACGACAAACCAATCAGCGCACGCATCAACAGAATGCCGTGCCAGCTGGTCATCATGGCGGAAATCACGGTGCATAACGCAGCGAGCATCAATGCGGTGACCATCACCGACTTACGACCAATAGCGTCGGAGAGCGGCCCGGTGACCAGCAAACCCAGCGCCATCAGGCCGGTGGATAACGACAGCGAGATGCTGCTGGCCGCAGGCGAAACGCCAAACTGCTGGGAGAGCACCGGCAGAATCGGCTGGACACAATACAACAAGGCAAAAGTGGCAAGACCAGCCGAGAACAGGGCAAGGGTAACACGCATAAATTGCGGCGAACCGCGTTCAATCCATGTTACTGACGCTGGAGCAGAAGCAGGCACGACGGACACTTCGTCCTCATCGAGTGTCACCGCCTGAGAAGAGCGACTCACGGAAAATCCTCAAATTTCAAAAGGTATTGCTATCGTAGGAAAGTGATAATAGGTTGTACAATATATTAATAATCTCGAATGAGACGTTTAAAATATGAATGTCGAACTCCGTCATCTTCGCTATTTCATTGCAGTGGCTGAAGAGCTGCATTTTGGTCGCGCGGCCCTCCGCCTCAATATTTCGCAACCGCCACTCAGCCAACAGATTCAGCAACTGGAACAGGAAATTGGCGCGCAACTGTTCACCCGCACCAATCGCAGCGTGCAGATCACCGCCGCCGGGCAGCAATTTTTGCAGGATGCGCGTGGGATTTTGCTTCAGGTCGAACAGGCGGCCAGCCGTGCGGCGCGGCTCCATAACGGTCAGGAAGGGGAACTGCGCATTGGTTTCACCTCCTCAGCACCCTTTACCGGGCTGGTATCCGATGCACTCTACCATTTCCGCCAGCGCTGGCCGGCCGTGCATATCCAGATGCAGGAGATTAACACCCGACAACAACTGGCACCGCTGCACGAAGGGCGTCTCGATCTTGGTGTGATGCGTAATACGCCGTTACCGAGTGATTTGCAGCATCAGCTGTTGCTGCGCGAACCCTTGTGTGCAGTGGTGCACTGGGCGCATCCACTGGCCGATGCCGAGGCTATCTCGATTCAGGCGTTGGCGAACGAACCTTTTGTCTTTTTCGATCCACTTGGGGGCACCGCCTTATATGGCGAGATCCTGGCGTTGCTGCACCGCTACCAGATCAAACCCTTTATTACCCAGGAAGTCGGGGAAGCGATGACCATCCTCGGCCTGGTCGCTACCGGATTGGGAGTGTCGATTTTACCGGCCTCATTCCGTCGTGCACGGCTCGCCGATGTGGTGTGGTTACCGCTGCATGAGGCTGATGCGTTGTCTGAAGTGTGGCTGGTGTGGTCAGCGACGCGCGAGCCGAGTGCGCAAATGGCAAATATGATGAAGCTGTTACAACGTAACGCTGAAACTTAAGCCAGACGGTGCGAAAACAGCCCGACATTATGTGCGACAAATCACATATCTAATCAAATATTTGGCGCTATCCGCCAATCTGCCGCACCATAGTTGCTATTTATTTAGAAGCGCGAAAATAACCGGGAGCAGGGCGTGAATCTGGACAGTCAACCTGGCCACATTGACCAAATAAAGCAGACCAACGCAGGCGTGGTTTACCGACTGATCGATCATTTCGGCCCGATTTCGCGTATTGAACTGTCCAAACGTGCTCAACTGGCTCCCGCCAGCATCACCAAAATCGTGCGTGAAATGCTGGACGCGCATCTGGTGCAGGAAACCGAGTTTCAGGAGCCTGGCAGCCGTGGCCGTCCGGCTATTGGTCTGGTTCTCGATACCCTTGCCTGGCACTATCTGGCAATCCGCATTCAACCGGGTTACATCACCCTGACATTACGCGATCTCAGCAGTCGCGCCTTACAGGAAGATCGTCTGCCACTGATTGCCAGCCCGGACAAACCGCTGTTGCAGGAGCTACAGGAGCTGGTTGATGCCTTTTTTATTCGCCATCAGAAACAACTTGAACGTCTGACAGCCATCGCCATCACCTTACCCGGCTTGATCAATGCGGCCTCGGGGGTGGTGCATCGTATGCCCGGTTACGCCATTCAGGATATGCCGCTGGGCGAAACCCTGTCGCAACGCACCGGCGTGCCGGTGTTTGTCCAGCACGATATTTCTGCCTGGACGCTGGCCGAATCGCTGTTTGGCGCGTCGCGCGGTGCGCAGGACGTCATCCAGATTGTGATTGATGAAACCGTGGGTGCCGGGGTGATTACTGGCGGGCAGCTGCTGCACAAAAGCGGGCGGGCGCTGGTGGAAATTGGCCATACCCAGATTGATCCCTATGGTCAGCAGTGCTACTGCGGTAATCATGGCTGTCTGGAAACCGTGGCCAGCATCGGTAGCCTGCTCGGCCTGGCAGCGCAGCGTTTACCCGCTCAGCCGGAAAGCCGTTTGCACGGTGTGCCGCTGACCATTGAAGCCCTGTGTCAGGCCGCCCAGGAGGGTGACCGTCTCGCGAGTGATGTGATTGCCGGTGTCGGGCACCATATCGGTCGCATGTTGGCGATGATGGTGAATATCTTCAACCCGCGACAAATTCTTATCGGCTCGCCACTGAATCTGGCCGCCGACGTGCTGTTTCCTGCCGTGAGTAGCACCATCCGTCAGCAGGCGTTACCGGCCTATAGCGATGAAATCCAACTGGCTCCCACCGCGTTTAACGATCCCGGCACATTAGGTGCCGCGGCGTTAGTGAAAGATGCCCTTTATTCCGGTTATCTGCTGATAAAACTGCTTCAGGGCTAATCCGCCCGCCTTAAGTTTGTTCTAACGCAATCTGTCAGGTACGACATTTCCTTAAACTGCTCCTTCGTCACCTCTGGTTCACATCGCTAAACGAAGGAGGAAGGGTGAAAACACTCTTTATCACCGGTACCGACACCGCGGTGGGCAAAACCGTGGTTTCTCGCGCGCTGTTACAGTGCTTTGCACAGAATGGTCAGTGCGCCGTAGGTTATAAACCTATTGCCAAAAGTGCTAAACCCACCCCTGAGGGTTTACGCAACAAAGATGCGCTGCTGTTGCAGCAGGCTTCGGGCCTGGCATTACCTTATGCCGCTATTAACCCCATTACCCTGGAAGAGGATGAAATCAGCACCAGCCCAACGCACCAAATTGATTACCCGTTGCTGAGTAAGGGACTGGCCGCATTGCAGGATCGTTCGCCGCATGTGGTGGTGGAGGGCACAGGCGGCTGGCGCAGCCTGATGAATGATCTGCAACCGCTGTCAAATTGGGTCAAAAAGGAGCAATTACCGGTTGTGCTGGTGGTGGGCATCAAAGAGGGATGCATCAGCCACGCTTTACTGACCGCAGAGGCAGTGGCTCAGGATGGTTTACCGCTGGTCGGTTGGGTGGCAAATCGTATCAACCCTGGCCTTGCGCATTATGCTGAAATCATTGATGTACTGAGTGAAAAACTGCATGCCCCTTTGTTAGGTGAGTTGCCTTACTTACCCCGTGCCGAGCAACGAGAGCTAAGCGGCTATCTCGATCTATCCTTGCTTGCGACGCATGTTGCGCACAACGACAGTGCAAAACCTGCGGCATGATGAAACGAAAAGTGGCAAATGATAATCGGCTGAATCTAAGGTTGCAGATTCAGCCGTATTTTTTTGTTGATTAATCTCTTTTAAATTCAATGATATGTTAAAAATATCACTGAATCTTATTGCTCTGGCGTGATTCATGCATCAGCTGGTCTGATGAATTTACTGCCGGAGCACCGTTATGTCGCACTCAGATGAAAAAGGTTTGCTGTATGGGCTGGAACAACGCATTGGCCCAGCCCCCGCATTTTTTGCCGCACTGCAACATGTGCTGGCAAGCGTGGTGGGCATTATCACGCCACCACTGATTATCGGTTCGGTATTGGGGTTACAGGCTTACATTCCTTATCTGATTAGCATGTCGTTATTGGTTTCAGGCCTGGGAACCTTTATTCAGGCGCGCCGTTTTATGGGTGTCGGTGCCGGGATGATCTGCCTGCAAGGCACCAGTTTTGCGTTTCTTGGCGTGATCTTATCCGGTGGCTTGATGGTGAAAGCACGGGGCGGTTCACCAGAAGACATTATGGCGATGATTTTTGGCTGTAACCTGATAGCCGCATTAATCCCGATGTTGATTAGCCGCTGCATTGCGCCGTTGCGTAAGGTGCTGACGCCGGTAGTCACCGGTACGGTGATTACCCTGATTGGTATCAGCCTGATCAAGGTCAGCATCACCGACTGGGCGGGTGGTCACAATGCTGCCGATTTCGGCGCTCCGTGGAATCTGGCGTTGGGGGCGTTGACCTTGCTGGTGATTGTGGCGTTGAACCGTTCGCGTAATCGCTGGGCGCGCTTAGTGGCCGTGGTAGCGGGCATCGCAGTGGGTTGTATCGCCGCCGCCCTGACCGGCCATCTGCAACTTAAACCGATGGCCGAAAGCAGTTGGTTGGTGATGCCGGGCTTCTTCCGCTTTGGTTTTAATTTTGACTGGGCGATCTTTGTGCCGATTGCGCTGGTATCGGTGATCAGCGTGATCGAAGCGGTCGGGGATTTAACTGCCAACTGCCTGTTATCGCGTCAGCCGATTGAGGGCGAGGGTTTTCAGCGCCGCCTGCAAGGCGGTATCCTGGCGGATGGTATCAGTTGTGTGCTGGCCGCGATGTTCTCCGCATTTCCCAACACCACGTTTGCCCAAAACAACGGCGTGATTCAGATGACCGGCGTCGCCAGTCGTTATGTGGGGATGGTGATTGGTTTGATGCTGGTGCTGTTGGGTATTTTTCCAGTGATTGGCAACCTGTTGCAGCAAATTCCCGCCCCCGTGCTGGGCGGAGCGACGTTGGTGATGTTCGGTAGCGTGGTGGCTGCCGGTATCCGGGTAATGACACAGTCGCCGCTGGGTCGCCGCGAAATGCTGATTGTGGCCGTCTCTTTCGGCCTGGGCCTGGGAGTGGAAGCCGTGCCGGATGTGCTGAAACAGTTCCCGATGCTGGTAACCAATCTGTTTGGTCATGCGGTGACAACCGGCGGGATTCTGGCGATTGTGCTGAACGTGATTTTGCCCACGGAGCAAAGTCATCAGCCCCTCGCTTCAGCAGCAGAAGAGTCACATTAAGTGTCAGTGCCAGAGCGCAACATGAAGAGAATACTCAGATAAAAATCAGCATTTGATTATCCTGATTATTGAATAATGAAGAGCCAATACGGTCAACATTCAGTTTTAATGTTGACCGTATTCGCACTCACTTAATCTTAATTAAGGATGAATATGATTACATCAACAGGAGCAACAGAACCAACAGCAACGCCCGCTTCGTTGATTAGCCCGGACAGCAGCACGACCTGGTTAATCAACAGATGCATCAATACAACCGAGATACCTGTTACGTTCACGCGTCCCACCACAACATCAGTGACCGAAATTCATTCAACAGCCCAAAAAACCGTTAAAACTATTTTTACCAGACTACGCATCAAGCCTACCGACCTGCGTAAACATGCCTATATGGAGACACAAGACTTATGCATTGCGTTATTTAATAAATATAAGATGTTCGAAGACGGCTGCCTGAAGATCGCAGAGAGACTGACAGAAAGTAAACATATCACGGCTTTTGAAATGCGAGCCTCACAGATATTAACTGCTTTTAATTTCTACCAAAGAGAAAGCCATGATGATAGAACTCTGCATGATAAAAAAGAAATAGACATTGCCCTGTTCTATAGCATGGAAAAAATTCTGTCATCTCCGGTTGATATTGAATGCTTCAAACAGCGCCTTGCTGTGGAATATCCACTTTCAATTGATGAACTGAATAGCCTTACCGACAGGGTGATTAACGATATCGATAGTCGATTTCTGACAAATTATCTGCGTGTCGAGCTACCCGATCACACTGACAACACTGGGCGCGCTAAAGGTCATCACGTTTGCAATTCACCATTGGATGTCACCCTGAGTGAGGTCGTTGAGATAATCAGTGACGTGAATACGCAGCACAGAAAAGTTGTCATCGTTTTTGACTTTGACGATACGCTGGCGCGCGGACATGGCCCGGTTATCGTTGGTGGTACCAATCCAGAGGCAGTAAACCTTAGCAAGTCAGATGACATTCAAGGCTCATACCTTGATAAAATCGAACGAGTCATTAAACAACTCAATACACTAGACAATCTCAGTGTTTTCACTTGCATCATCTCATCGCGGCCACTTATTACGGATTGTATGATAGATATCGTCTCATTTTTAATTAAAAACAAAATTGGACATTTTTTTGGTCTCGACCAATGTGTTGACCTGGAGGGGATGAAAAATGAAATAAGAAGCGAGGTAAATAACCTGAAAAATGACAGTGCCTGTTTGCGTTATAAGAATATTTTCCTGAGCAATGAAAAACCAAAAATCACCATTATCAATGGCATTATTACTCAACTTGGTAGTGAGAAGGGCGCAAGTCATGAACAGTTTTTGTCGGTATTACTGGATGATAGTGAAATAAATGCAGATGAGGCAATGGCCTTTATGTTCGCTAATAAGAAATCAGAGGAAAGATCATTCCAGCATATCGCAATTAAAAGCTTTAGGGTTGGCATAAGATCATTGCATTATCGCGAATAAAGCAGCAGCAACCAGGTAGATAGCTGATCTGACAAATAACGGATAAAGCGGGTGTTATTGTCAGATCAGGTGAATGCAAGGCAATCCCTCTCAGGGATTTAACCGCCGCCGCGTCCGGCCGGAGCTCAAATAATCCGCAATATAATCCTGCGAAATTTCGCCACTGTAGCGGCCCTCTTCATCGACAATCGGCATCCAGACCAGATTGTGTTCATACAACTTCGACAGCACCACGCGCAGGTTTTCTTCCGCCTTGCCGGTGACGGTGAAGGTATGCAACATCTCTTCACAGCGACCACTGGCACCACGCGCTTCGCGGCGTTTGACAAATCCCAGCGGTTTACCGTCGTTATCGACCACCGTCACTGAACGCATATCGTTGTCGTCCATAGTGGCAAAGGCCTCGGCGAGTGGCGTGCTGCGCTGCACGGTGATGGTCGGTTGTTGATCGGTGACATCGCCCGCCTGTACCAGCAACAAACGTTTCAGCGTGCGGTCCTGGCCGACAAAAGATCCAACAAAGTCGTTGGCGGGCTTTGCCAGCAGCTCATCCGGGCTGGCGCACTGAACGATTTTTCCCTGACCAAACACCGCGATGCGGTCGCCCAGCTTGAGTGCCTCATCAATGTCATGGCTGACCAGCATCACGGTCTTTTTCAACTGTCGCTGCATATCAAGAAACTCGTTCTGGATCACCTCACGGTTAATCGGATCGACCGCGCCAAAAGGTTCGTCCATCAGCAGCACCGGTGGATCTGCTGCCAGTGCACGGATCACGCCAATGCGCTGCTGTTGACCGCCCGACATCTCACGCGGGTAGCGATGCAGAAACTTCGTCGGGTCGAGCGCCACCATACTCATCAGTTCAGTGGCGCGCTCACGACAACGCTTTTTATCCCAGCCCAACATGCGCGGCACCACGGTGATGTTTTCTTCAATAGTCATATTCGGGAACAGACCAATTTGCTGAATCACATATCCGATGTTACGGCGCAGCGTCACCGTATCCTGGGCGCTGGTATCTTCACCGTTAATCAGGATGTTGCCGCTGGTCGCCGGGATCAAACGGTTGATCATCTTCAGCGTAGTGGTTTTGCCACACCCGGAAGGGCCGAGCAGCACGCACATTTCCCCGGCGGGAACGTCAAGGCTGACGTTATCAACGGCGTTAAAGGTCGTACCGTTTTTCTGGGTAAAGGTTTTCGTCAGGTTTTCCAGTTTAATCATTAGCGAATCCCCTTTGGAGTCAGCGCTGACTGCAAACGATGCAGCAGCCAGTCAAGCACAATAGCCAGCAAACAAATCATCAACGCACCGGCAATTAACATACGAACATCGCTGCCGCTGATACCATCCAGCAGCTGTAAACCCAAACCACCCGCGCCGATCACCGCAGCAATTGCCATCACGCCGACATTCATCACCACGGCGGTGCGGATACCGCCAAAAATCACCGGCAGCGCCATGGGGATTTCAACCCAGCGCAAACGCTGCCAGAAGGTCATGCCAATACCACGACCTGCTTCACGCAGACCCGGCGGCAGGTTTTCCAGCGCGGTGTGGGTGTTGCGCACGATGGGCAGCAGCGAATAGAGAAACACGGCGGTAATGGCAGGCAGGGCACCAATTCCCTGACCGATCAGCGAAAACAATGGGATCATCAAACCAAACAGCGCGATAGTTGGAATGGTCAGCACAATGGTGGCGATGCCCAAAACCGGCGTCGCCAGCCATTTAAAGCGCACAATCAGAATCCCCAACGGGACGCCAACCAAGATGGCAAAACCGACCGCCACCAGTACCAGCCAGGTATGTTGCCATGTCAGAGCCAGCAGGCTGTCCCAGTTATCCATGATGTAATGCAGGGTATCCATCACGCCTCCTTACAGCATGTTTTTTGATTTGAGAAAATCACGCGCCACCTGTTCAGGTGACTGGTGATCGATATCGACGCGCTTATTCATTTCGGTAATCGCTGCGTCGGTAATCAGCGGTGACAGTTGATTCAACGCTGCCGCCAGTCCGGGATGGCTCTCCAGCACATCTTTACGCACTACCGGCGTGACGTTGTAACTTGGGAAGAAGTGCTTATCATCTTCCAGCACCTTGAGATCAAAGCCTTTTACTCGCCCGTCGGTGGTGTAGATCAGCCCCGCATCGACAAACCCTTCTTTGACGGCGTTGTACACCAGCCCAGGGTCCATCTGCCGAATCTGTGGGCGGTCAAGCGGCATGTTGTAGGCTTTTTGCAGCGGAACAAGGCCATCTGAACGCCCGGCAAACTCCAGATCCAGGCCCAGTTTCCAGTTATGGTCCGGGTCGGTTTTACGAATCTGCTCCAGCTTTGCCACCAGTTGCGACATGGTGCTAATGCCTTCCTTGTCAGCCC
The DNA here is from genome assembly GCF_009728735.1 of Pantoea phytobeneficialis. NCBI lineage: Bacteria > Pseudomonadati > Pseudomonadota > Gammaproteobacteria > Enterobacterales > Erwiniaceae > Pantoea > Pantoea phytobeneficialis. The sequence goes on along the minus strand of NZ_CP024636.1, from coordinate 2,204,711 downwards.
TGGCGCGCTGCATGGCAAAGGCGTACGTGTTGTTCATCGGTGCCGGGTCGAGCCAGACCAGTCCCAGCTTGCCGTCGAGTTGTTTCACCGTGTTATAGGCTTCCTGTGACGACATCGGTTTGGTGATGTGATTGAAGATGATCAGTGAGGTGCCGGTGTATTCCCACGTCATATCAATCTGTTTGTTAATCATTGCGTTACGACCGATAGTGGTCGCGATATTGGTTTTCGGGATCACCTGAAACCCTTTCTTTTCCAGCCACATTGCCGTCATGGCGGAAAGGATGTGTTGCTCGGTAAAACTTTTGGTCGCCATCACCAGCGGTGTGGCAGCAGCAGCCATCTGGCTAAGCGCCAGGGTGGCGGTCAGAACCAGCGCGCTGCGTTTTATCCAGCGCGCAAATCGGTTGGCAGTGGCCATCACAAAACTCCTGTTGTTATGCCGCTGCATGCGGGCTGAGGTAACGTCCAAGCGCCGCTAACAGCATGTCCAGGATCAGGGCGAACAGGGCGGTTGCCACTGCCCCGAGGATCAACGTCGGGAAGTCGTTGAGGTAAATGCCGGGGAAAATCAGCTCGCCGTAGCTGCTGGCGCCAATCAGAAACGCCAGTGGTGCAGTGCCGACATTGATGGCGGTGGAAATGCGTACCCCGGCGAGAATGACCGGCAACGCGTTGGGGATTTCCACCTGACGCAAACGCTGAAATTTCGTCATGCCAATACCGTTGGCGGCTTCCAGTAGCGAGGGGGGAACCGCGCTCAGTCCGGCATAGGTATTACGCACGATGGGGAGCAGAGAGGCGAGAAACAGCGCAATCAACGCCGGACGATCGCCGATGCCGACAATCACCATCGCCAGTGCCAGCACCGCTAACGGCGGTAGCGTATTGCCAACGTTGAAGATTTGCATCACGTATTCAGCCCACCCGCGGGCAAACGGGCGGCTTAGCAGAATGCCGCTGGGGATGCCGACCAGCAGCGCAAAAAACATGGACCAGAACACCAGAAACAGGTGCTGCTGCCCAAGGTAGATCAGATCGACCCTACGGGCGCGCAGAGTATCCAGCCCAAGCCCCCATACCAACAGGCCCACCACCAGCACAATGGCCAGCACGGCTAACCCGGTGCGTCGGGCGAGCGATGCGTTTTGCATAGCGAATGTCTCCCTGATTCGTGAAAAACAACCAAAATTGCCTGATTAAAGATAAAACGACTATCTAATGCCACTTTTCCAGTGAGAATCGGGAAAGTGGTTTTAGACCTATAGCAACGTTAATCGCGACATGCCAGTTTTTAGGGGAAAATCAGACAGATAGAAAAGAGGAAAAAACCGGCTTAAACCGCGTGAAATAAGGCACAATCCTCAATAAAAAAAATTCATCGATTATTTGTGACACCGTCACACACACGGAGCACGCAGAGGAAATCGACGGCTAAAAAATTCGGCCAGGATTACGACAAAGGAAGGAAGAAAAATGACTGAGAGCGCAGAAATTCAAACGGGTAACCGCCACTGGATCCTCATGGCCTGCATGCTGGCGATGTTTATGGCGGCAATTGAGGTCACCATCGTCGCCACCGCGATGCCAACCATCATTGCCGACCTGGGCGGGTTTTCGCATTTCGGCTGGGTCTTCTCTATCTATCTGCTGACACAGGCGGTCACAGTGCCGCTTTATGGTCGACTGGCGGATTTGTGGGGGCGTAAGACGCTGTTTTTTATTGGCGTCTCGCTGTTTCTTATTGGGTCGGTGCTGTGCGGTTTCGCCCATACCATGACGTGGCTGATTCTGTTCCGTGCGTTTCAGGGTTTAGGCGCGGGTGCCATCATGCCGTTGACCACCACCATCGTGGCGGATATTTATTCACCGCGCGAGCGTGCCAGCGTGCAGGGTTGGCTTTCCAGCGTCTGGGGCGTGGCGGCGATACTCGGCCCGTTAAGCGGAGCCTGGCTGGTGCAGCACTTTAGCTGGGCGGTGATTTTCTGGGTCAACGTACCAATTGGCCTGATCTCGATGCTGTTGCTGGCGCGTTTTCTGCCGGCGCGGGAACGGCGGCAGCACAGTTCGCTGAATATAACCGGCTGTGCCTGGTTGATGATCAGCGTCAGCGCGCTGTTAATCGCCTTATTGCAGGCCGAAGTGCTGGGCTATTGGTTGCTGCTATTTCTGCTGCTGGCATTGATCGCCGCTGTGTTCCTCAAACGTCATGAACAACGCGCCAGCGCGCCGCTGTTTCCGCTGGCTATCTGGCGCAGTCGATTGATTGTGGCGGGGAATGCCGGAAATCTGATCATTGGCGCAGCGATGATGGGGATCAGTGCCTTTCTGCCAACCTGGATTCAGGGAATTACTGGCGGTACGCCGTTGCAGGCGGGCAGTGCGCTGGCAATGATGTCAATTGGTTGGCCGCTTGCCAGCACCCTGAGTGGTCGTTTGATGTTGGTCACGTCTTACCGATTTACCGCGCAGTTGGGCGCATTGCTGCTGATTGCCGGTAGCGCCTTATTGCTGTTGCTGCGCGCCGACAGCGGGCTGATGCAGGCGGGGCTGACAGCCTTTGTCATCGGTACCGGCATGGGGATGACCAGCACGACCTTTCTGGTCTCGGTACAGAATCACGCGCATTACGAAATTCGCGGTATTTGCACTGCCTCAATCATGTTCAGCCGGATGCTGGGATCGGCGATTGGTACGGCGTTGATGGGGGCGGTGTTGAATTACAATCTGATGCGGCGCTTACCGGAGGCCAGCGATCCGATGCAAAAAATCATGTCGCACGAGAGCCGCCAGGCGTTACCACACGGCACTTTACAGGAATGGATTACGCAAATTGCCAGCTCATTGCACTGGGTTTTCGTGGTGGCGTTGTTGATTGCCGCATTGACGCTGTGGATCGCCTGGCTGATGCCGCACCAGCGGCCGGAGAACGAGGATTAATCCGTAGCGGCGCAATTTAGTTCGCATTGCAGGAAAAAACGCGCGATAAATCGCGCCGCTACGATCGTTTACTGTGGTGTATCGTGTGAGCTGCCAGCATCATTCGGGACGTTGCTTTGTGCGTCGCGACTCAGCTTCTTGTAGACAATCTTCTGGGTGTCATTTTCACAATGGCCCACCACCTGACCACCCGCCTGGTCGGCCTGATCGTTAGGGACGATCTCCAGTGTAAAATCCGATTCAGCCAGCCCGTTACTGACCAGTTTCTTGCTGATCTCTGCTTTAACGCTTTCGCAGGAGGCCTGCGCCAGCATCGGTAACGCCAGCAGGGACAGCAACATCACGGCAAGACGCTTTTTCATCACACACTCCTTTGGTTTGAACTCCCTTGATAACTATAGCAGCGTCAGCAACTTATGGTGTGACGATACGACCGGTGCGACGGTCAAGGCAGCGCAGCGTGTTGGGTTCCCAATAGGCGTTAACGTTGTAGCTTTTCTCGCAGGCATCACGGCTATCAAACGCTTTATCGGTTTTATCAAACTCTTTCTCGACGCGGGTATTCACTTTATTGCGCAGGTTGCGGGTGTCATTCCATTGCTCCTTGCTTTGACGTGCCGCCTCATTGCTGGACGCGCTGTTGCCGTTTTCAATGATCAGGCGATCGGTTTGCGCTGAAGCCAGTGGGGCAGCCAGCAAAACGCTGGAAGTCAGTACCGCTGCAAGCAGTGCGGGAAACAATTTTTTCATCGTCTTTTCCTTTAGTTAACGCCAGCACCATCGCGATGGTGGCTGTAACAACAATGCCCGGTAGTATATCATCGCTGCTTCTTTACTCACCAGCGGTGAGGCATTTGTTGAGACTTCTGAGAGACTTTTTATGCTGGTGAAAACCACCTTGCTGTTTTTTTTAACTGCGATTGCGGAAATTGTTGGGTGCTTTCTGCCGTGGTTATGGCTGAAGAAGGGCGCGACAGCATGGTTGTTACTGCCTGCGGCGGCCAGCCTGATGCTGTTTGTCTGGTTGCTGACCCTGCATCCGGCGGCCAGTGGTCGCGTTTATGCCGCTTACGGTGGCGTTTATGTGTTGACCGCGTTGATCTGGCTACGTGTGGTGGATGGGGTAAAACTCAGCCCGTGGGATTGGGCCGGGGCGTTGATTGCCTTGAGCGGCATGCTGATTATTGTCGCGGGTTGGGGACGGGCCTGAGTTTCGCGTAGCGGCGCGATTGATCGCGCCGCCAGGTATTTTTAGTCCTTATGTACCTTCAAACCCGCCAGGGTTTGCGTCACCGGCATCATTTCCAGCGTGTTGATATTGACGTGCTTCGGTAGCGTCGCCACCCAGTATACCGCTTCGGTGACATCCTCGGCGGTCAGTGCGGTAGTCCCTTCATAAACCTTATCGGCTTTACCGTCGTCACCTTTGAAACGCACATTAGAAAACTCCGTACCGCCCACCAGACCCGGTTCGATATCGGTGACGCGCAACGCGGTGCCGTGCAGATCGGTACGTAAATTCAGGCTGAACTGGCGCACAAAGGCTTTGGTTGCACCATAGACGTTGCCACCGGCATACGGCCAGCTTCCGGCAATCGAACCAATGTTGATGATATGGCCAACGTTGCGTTCCACCATAGCGGGCAGCAGGGCGCGCGTCATGTACACCAAACCTTTGTTGTTGGTGTCGATCATATTTTCCCAATCTTCGATATTGGCTTTATGCGCGGGTTCGATACCGAGCGCCAGACCGGCATTGTTGACCAACACATCGATATTGCGCCATTCAGCCGGCAGTGCGGCGATAGCTTCTTCGATAGCGGCACGGTTGCGCACATCCAGTTGTACGGTGTAGAGATTGTCGCCCAGTTCGTCTTTCAATTCCTGCAAACGCTCAACGCGGCGTCCGCTGGCGATCACTTTATGACCTGTAGCAATGAAGCGGCGGGTGATACTTTGACCAAAACCGGCCGTCGCACCGGTAACAAAAATAATCATCTCACTGTTCCTTAAACGATTGCGTGTCACAATTAATCTATTGATTCAAATTGGAAAAATCCACCTAAAATTCGAAAGAGGGCAAAACAAAACTGCCAGCAAGGTGTTAAGCATGGCGACCTGATCGCCGCTTAACGCCAAAATCCATGAACCTTAAACATCATAAACCATCTGTGCATTTTCATGGCCCATCTGGGTCACGTTGCATGTTGCATGTTGCATGTTGGACAGGTACATCCATCACGCATAAGTGTCACAGGGCTGATGTATGCGCTGTAAGGCGATACGTTACTCATTCTGAAATTGTTAAAATGTGGATAGCCAATATCTTTATCGAATTGAACAGCCGGAATATAATTAACATTGGGCGTCAAATGAGAATATCTATATTTAACATGGAGTTGTGCAATTGATATTTATCAAAATTATCGGCATAAAACAGATTCAAATTAAAGGCGTGTGATACGCGAATGTGACACGCTTTGCTTTCATATTATATGTGAGCTTTTCAGTACCAACCCTAATCACTGCTTCATGTTATTAACCCGCGCAAGCGGGTTTTTTTTGGATGATATTCGATAAAGCCGTCGGGAAGCCTGATTGTTACAAATCTGCGTATTCAAGAATTTCTTCGCCCATGAGCGTGCAATCAAGGTCGGAATAGTAACTGAAACGCATTCTGTATTTGCCTTTGTAGATATAACCCCACGCTTCTAATACATCGAATTTTTGTGATGGATTCTGAGGATTACTCACTTTCTCCAGCGGAGTTACTTTGTTGTCTATAGAGATTCGGTCATCATTATCCCGATAAAAAGACAGGAGTTTTTTTGCATCTTTAAGAGCCGTATCTTTACACGTCATTGACGATTGTTGTCCGGCTGCGTATGAGCTGAAAGCCGAGAGCAGAAAAACTAAAGAGAAAACAAATTTAAATTTTAACATTGTCAAATACCCATCTCATTCTTGATCCGATCAAGTGCACGCTTCCTCTCAACAAGTCCGTTATAACCACCGTTAACGGCATAGGTTACTGCTTTGAAATCATCTCGGTCGGCAGGTATGTTTACGTGTCGCTTGTGCCAGAATTCACAGGCAGTCCTGACGGCTACATCAGGATTAGATGAAACCAGTCCAGGGTGATTAACCAAATCCTCATGGAGAATACGTCCAACCCGGATATTTGTTACCGAGCGCCCGACCAACAGCGGTGTTGTATTCGTACTCCTTACCGCCGTTTCTGGCTCTTTCCGTCAGCGATGAAAAGTTTGCAGTTTCAACACAAGACTGTGCCAGAAAGTGTGCGAGTCGGAGGTCTGAGTCGATTTTGTAAAACGGTAACCATTGGTTGAGTGAGGGGACAAGAGCACTGACATTGTGCTGTTGAGAATTTAGAAGGCTTCTTTCATGAAGATAATGCTGAGCGATTTTCCATAAAAAAACCGGGTGTGATGCGGAACATTGAATGATTTCCTCCATTAAACTGAAACTTCCATCCATTCAAAAAAGCATTGAGCACATCAGTTCTGTAGATACTCATTGTAACGTGACTTTAAGAAATTTTAACAACTGACTTTGTCCAGAAATGTTTCCGTACCATCAGCACAAGCCCTCTGGCCATCCAAAGGCTTTGCTTAATTCCACCTGCACGATTTCAGCGCACAACCGCACCAATATGGCACAAATCATTGCCACGCAAAGGGTACAAAAAGCCCGTCTCACCGGCGGTTGTTAAATCGCAACCGATTGCGAAGCATGGCAACCGTTTGCGCATTCGGTTGCCTGGGCATGCTGCCATAGAAATCCCTTATAACAACCTAATATATTGAATATAAACATAAAAATAAGTTATTTGTGTTGGCATGGTGTTTGCAAAACTCCTTAAAGGCCATCACCTGCCATAACAAAGATAACGCAAGGAACTACTTTATGCCTTTTGCATCCGAAACCACGCTGCGCGCCAGTTTTTTTGATTTTACCGGCGTGGCACAACAACCCGATACCATTGCTGATCAGGCGCGCTACCTCGAAGATGGTGTATTGACGCTGCACGACGGAAAAGTTGTCAGCCTGGAGAGCTGGGAAAGCGCACAGTCGCGCATCAACCCTGCCACGCTGATCGACCTGCGCGGCAAACTGATCGTACCGGGATTTATCGATACCCACATTCACTATCCGCAAACCGAGATGATAGGGGCGTTTGGTGAGCAACTGCTGGAATGGCTGAACCAATACACTTTCCCGGTCGAGAGCCAGTACCACTGTCCCGATCATGCGGCACAGATGTCAGCGTTCTTTCTGCATCAGCTGCTGGCGAACGGTACCACCACCGCGCTGGTATTTGGTACCGTGCATCCGCAGTCGGTGGAAGCATTGTTTAGCGCCGCAGAGCAGCTCAATATGCGTCTGATTGCCGGTAAGGTGATGATGGATCGCAACGCACCGGCTTATCTGACCGAAACCCCGCAGGCAAGCTACCTGCAAACCCGCGCCTTGATTGAACGCTGGCATAATCGTGGCCGTCTGAGTTATGCGCTGACGCCACGCTTTGCCCCGACATCGTCGCCACAGCTGTTGGAAAAAGTCCGGCAGCTACGGGCAGAGTTCCCCGACACCTGGTTGCACACCCATCTGAGCGAAAATCCGCAGGAAATCGCCTGGGTCAAAGAACTGTTCCCGGAGCATGACGGCTATCTCGATGTGTATCACCAGCATCAGCTCACCGGCAAACGCAGCGTGTTTGCCCACTGTCTGCATCTGGATGACCATGAATGGCAGTGCCTGCACGATACCGATTCATCAATTGCTTTCTGTCCGACCTCCAACCTGTTTCTCGGCAGCGGGTTATTTAACATCAAACGCTGCTGGCAGCAGGGCGTACGGATGGGGATCGGCACTGACGTCGGTGCTGGCACCACCTTTAACATATTGCAAACCCTTGGTGAGGCTTACAAAGTCGGCCAGCTTCAGCACTATAAACTCAGCGCCTGCGAAGCCTTTTATCATGCCACGCTCGGCGGAGCGCATGCGCTGGATCTCGATCATGCCATCGGTAACTTCAATCCGGGTAAAGAGGCGGATTTCGTGGTGCTCGACCCCGCTGTTTCAGCGTTGCAGCAATTGCGTTACGCCAACAGCAAAGATATCTGGGAAAAATTGTTTGTGCTGATGACACTGGGTGACGATCGCAATATCGCGCAGACCTGGGTCAATGGTCAGCCGGTCTGGCAACGGGAAAGCGGGGTAAAAGCGGCATGATTCAGTTTCTGCTCAATAATCGACTGGTGACTGAACGCGATCTCGATCCGAACCTCACCGTATTGAATTATTTGCGTAATCATCAGCAACGTCGTGGCACCAAAGAGGGCTGCGCCTCGGGCGACTGCGGTGCCTGCACCGTGACGCTGGGGAAGGTGATGGATGGACGCATGCATTATGAGACGGTGAACAGTTGCCTGACGCTGGTCAGCAGCCTGCAAGGCAAGCAACTGATTACCGTCGAGGATTTACGCCAGGGGGGCGATCTGCACCCGGTACAGCAGGCAATGGTCGATTGTCACGGTTCGCAGTGTGGCTACTGCACGCCAGGTTTTGTTATGTCGTTGTTCACATTACAGAAAAACAGCCACGGCTGGGACCGGCACCAGGCGGAACAGGCGCTGGCGGGCAATCTGTGTCGCTGCACCGGTTATCGGCCCATTATGGATGCGGCACAGCAGGCCTGTGAGCAGCCGGTCTGCGACAACTTCAGCCAGAGCGAAGCCAGCGTGGTGCAACGCTTACAGGCGTTGGTCAGCAACGAGGTGCAGATACTGGAAGCCAACGGCAACCGCTGCCTGGTGCCAAAAACCCTGGATCAGCTGGCAGCCCTCTACCAACAACATCCGCACGCGCGTTTGCTGGCGGGCGGCACCGACCTGACGTTACAAATTACCCAGCAATATCAGCAGATTCCGCTGTTGATCGCGCTGGAGCAGGTCGCAGAGCTGAAGGTATGCAGCGAAGATGAAGCGCACTGGCGTCTGGGCGCAGGGGCGTCACTGCATCAATGCTATCAATTTCTCGCAGCACGCATTCCGGCGTTCAGCCGTATGCTGGAACGCTTTGCCTCGTTGCAAATTCGTCATCAGGGCACGCTGGGCGGCAATATTGGCAACGCTTCGCCGATTGGTGATGCTGCGCCGATGCTGCTGGCGCTGAATGCCCGACTCGAATTACAGCAGGGGGAACAGTGTCGGGAAGTGCCGCTGGATCAGTTCTTTACTGGTTATCGCCAGACGGTGTTGCAACCCGGCGAGTTTATTCGCACTATCATCATACCTCGCGTGACAGCGTCACCTGACTTTGTCGCCTGGAAGGTATCCAAACGCCTCGACGACGATATTTCTGCAATTTTTGCCGCCATCAACCTTCACGTTGAGGACGGCACGGTGCAGCATGTCCGCATTGCGTTTGGCGGCATGGCGGCCACCCCCAAACGTGCGCTCAATGCTGAAGCGGTGCTCAACGGTGCCACGTTTGACCTGACAACTATCGAATCGGCCTGCGCCGCCCTGAGCCAGGATTTCCAGCCGCTGAGTGATTTCCGCGCCAGCGCTGCCTACCGTTTGCAGGTGGCGCGGAATCTGTTGCGTCGCTACTACGCACAGGCCAGCGGCGAACTGACCATCGCAGAGGTGACGCGCTATGTCTCATAATCGCCCGCAACTGAATGAAACCCTGTTAAAAACCCAGTTTGACGCCGGTATACAAAGCGGTGTCGGGCGTAGCCGTAAACATGAAAGTGCGGATAAACATGTCTCCGGCGAAGCGATTTATATCGATGACAAACCCGATCTGCCGGGTTTACTGCATCTCTGCCCGCTGCTGAGTCCTCATGCTCACGCGCGTATTACCAAACTGGATGTGCAGCCCTGTTACGCAGTGCCTGGCGTGGTCAGCGTACTGACCTGGCGTGATGTGCCGGGCAGCAACGATGTTGGCCCGTTAGAACCGGGCGATCCGCTGCTGGCACAAGAAAAGGTGGAGTATCTCGGCCAGGTGGTGATAGCCGTAGCAGCAGATTCACCGGAAGCCGCGCGCGCCGGTGTCGAGGCGGCGATTGTCGAATACGAAGCGTTACCGGCGATCCTCGATGTTTGTCAGGCGCTGGAGCAGGGGCTTTTTGTCCAGCAGCCGCACGTCCACCAGCGCGGCGATGCGGATGCAGCGTTGGCCCGTGCACCGCACCGTATTCAGGGCAGTTTCCATATTGGTGGTCAGGAACATTTCTATCTGGAAACCCAGACGGCATTAGTGATCCCCGGTGAAGACCATGCGCTTCAGGTGTTCTCCTCCACCCAGAACCCGACCGAGGTACAAAAGCTGGTGGCTGAGGTGATGGGGATCAGCATGAATAACGTCACCATCGATATGCGCCGGATGGGCGGGGGTTTTGGCGGCAAAGAAACTCAGGCAGCGGGCGTTGCCTGCCTGTGCGCCATCGCCGCACGTCAGACGCGACGACCGGCGAAAATGCGCCTCGCACGCCGTGACGATATGCGTATCACCGGCAAGCGTCATCCGTTCTACGTGCGTTACGATGTCGGATTTGATGACACGGGACGTTTTTGTGGTGTGAAGCTCGATCTGGCAGGAAATTGCGGTTTTTCACTCGATCTTAGTGGATCGATAGTCGATCGAGCTATGTTCCATGCAGATAATGCTTATTACCTCGGCGATGCGCTGATTACCGGTTATCGCTGCCGTACCAACATCGCGTCGAATACCGCCTACCGTGGCTTCGGTGGGCCGCAGGGCATGGTGGCGATTGAGCAGATCATGGATCACATCGCGCGCGAGTTGCAGCTCGATCCACTGGAACTGCGCAAGCGTAACTACTACGGCAAGCAGGATCGCAACATCACCCATTATCACCAGCAGGTAGAGGATAACCTGCTGGATGAGATCACCAACCAACTGGAAACCAGCAGCGAATACACCGTGCGGCGCGCGGAAATTCAGGCATTTAACGCCGCCAATCGTGTGATGAAGCGCGGGCTGGCACTGACGCCGGTAAAATTTGGCATCTCCTTTACCTCCAGCTTTCTGAATCAGGCGGGCGCGCTGATTCTGATCTACACCGACGGCACGGTGCAGCTCAATCACGGCGGCACTGAGATGGGACAGGGGCTGAACACCAAAGTGGCGCAAATTGTGGCGGAGGTGCTGCAAATCGACATCAGCCACATTCAGGTTACCGCCACGGATACCGGCAAGGTGCCCAACACCTCGCCAACGGCGGCCTCCAGCGGAGCCGATCTTAACGGCAAAGCGGCACAGGATGCGGCGCAGACCTTGCGTGATCGCTTAACCGCGATGTTGTGCAAGCTGCATCAATGTGAGGCTGAGCAGGTCAACTTCAGCAACGGTATCGTGCGCGTCAGGGAGCAGCATTTCACCTTCGCCGATGTATGCCAGCAGGCGTGGCTCAACCAGGTGCCGCTGTCGGCTACCGGTTTTTATCGGGTGCCGGGTATCCATTATGACCGCAACGCCGGACGCGGCACGCCGTTTTACTACTTCTCTTACGGTGCCGCCTGCTGCGAGGTGTTGCTGGATACCTTAACCGGCGAGTACCGCTTGCTACGCGCCGATATTCTGCATGATGTCGGGGCATCGCTTAATCCGGCCATCGATATTGGTCAGGTGGAAGGCGGTTTTGTGCAGGGCATGGGTTGGCTGACCTGCGAAGAACTGGTGTGGAATGACCAGGGCAGACTGCTCACTGACGGTCCGGCCAGCTACAAAATTCCGGCCATCAGCGATGTGCCTGCCGATCTGCGCGTGACTCTGGTGGAGAACCGCAAAAACCCGCAGCAGACGGTGTTCCATTCCAAAGCGGTGGGCGAGCCGCCGTTTATGCTGGGGATTGCCGTATGGTGCGCGTTGCAGGATGCGGTCGCCAGCGTCGCGGATTACCGTCAACATCCGCTGCTGGATGCGCCAGCCACGCCAGAACGGGTTTTCTGGGGCGTACAGCGCCTCTCAGGAGCGGATGATGATCTACCATGACTGGATTAGCGTGCTGCATCGCCTGCGGGAAAAACGGGAAAGTTGTGTGCTGGTCACCGTGCTGAGCGAGCGCGGTTCGGTGCCGCGTGACAGCGGCAGCAAAATGGTGGTCACCGCCAGTGACAGTTTTCTCACCATCGGCGGCGGCCATCTGGAGTATCAATGTATCGCTCAGGCTCGCGAGATGTTGCAGCAGCAGCGCGCTGCACCGCATACGGAAGAGTTCGCGCTGGGCGCGCGGCTCGGTCAGTGTTGTGGCGGCATGGCGACCATTTTGTTTGAACCGCTGATGCAGCAACAACCAGAAATTCAGGTGTACGGTGCCGGGCATGTCGGGCAGGCGCTGGTGCAGCTATTGGCGACGTTACCCTGTCACATAACCTGGATTGACAGCCGTGCGGCACAGTTCCGCAACGTGCCGGAAGGCGTCACGGTATGTCAGGTGGATGACCCACTGGACTGCGTGGCGGAAGCCGCCCCAGGCAGCTATTTTGTGGTGATGACCCATCATCATCCGCTCGACCTGGCGTTGAGCGAAGCCATCCTGCGACGCGGCGACTTTCGTTATGCCGGGGTGATTGGTTCAGAAACCAAAGCACAACGCTTCCGTTACCGGCTCGAAGGTAAAGGTATTGCGGCAGATACGCTGGCGCGCCTGCGTTGTCCGTTGGGGTTGCCGGATGTCAAAGGGAAGCTACCCGCCGAAATAGCCGTAGCGGTGGCGGGTGAGATCATCAGTGTTTATCAGCGGCAGACGTGAGTTGTTGAGACGCGCTGAAACTGCCAGGATAGAAACATTCCGCCGGGGCTTGCTCCGGCGTTGCTGATGATCAGGAGCGATAATGAATTCAAGAGCCAATCCTTTCTTCACTGCCAGCACCTTACCGTATCAAACCCCACCGTTTGACCTTATTCAGGAAGACGATTTTCGCCCGGCGCTGGAAGCCGGCATTGACGAAAAACGCCGGGAAGTCGCGGCGATCGCCAGCAATCCAGAGCCTGCCAGCTTCGAAAATACCTATGAGGCGCTGGAGCGCAGTGGCCAACTGCTCAGTCGTGTCAACCTGGTGTTTGGTGCCATGACCTCAGCCAATACCAGCGAACGACTCCAGGACATTGATGAGTTGATCACCCCTAAACTGACCGCGCTGACCGATGAGATCACCCTCAACAGCCAATTGTTCAGCCGACTGGATTATGTTTATCAGCATCGGGGTTCACTCTGCCCGGATGCGGAAGCGATGCGGCTGACGGAAGTCACCTGGCAACATTTTAAACTGGCCGGTGCCGCACTGAATGACGCAGATAAAGCGCAACTGCGCGCCTGCAATCAGGAGCTGGCGACGCTCGGCACCAAATTTGGTAACCGCCTGCTGGCGGCCTCCAAAATGGGGGCGTATACCGTCAGCGACCCCGCAGCGCTGGCTGGGTTGAGTGCCGAAGAACTGGCTCACGCTAAGGCAGCGGCTGAGGCGCGCGGCTTATCTGGCGAGTGGTTGATCCCATTGCAGAACACCACTCAACAGCCCGCGTTGCAGTCACTGAGCGTACGCGCCACGCGTGAAGCGTTGTTCCAGCGTGCGCTGTCACGGTGTGAGCAGGGCGACGATAACGACACCCGCGCGCTGGTGCTGCGGATGGCGCAGTTACGTGCGCAGCGCGCCAGCCTGCTCGGCTTTAAAACCTATGCCGAGTGGGGGTTGCAGGATCAGATGGCGAAGACCCCGGAAGCCGCGTTCAGTTTTATGCGCAACATCGTACCCGCGGCGCGTGAACGCGCTGAACGTGAAGCGGCGGATATCCAGCAGGCGATTGAACAGGCCCATCACAGTTTTCCGCTGCGCGCCTGGGACTGGAATTTCTACGCTGAGCAGGTGCGTAAAGCCAAATATGACCTGGATGAAAGCCAGATTCGCCCGTATTTTGCGCTGGAAAACGTGCTGGAGAAAGGGGTGTTCTGGGCGGCCAGTCAGCTGTTTGGCATTCGCTTCAGCGAACGCCACGATCTGCCGGTCTACCACCCTGATGTGCGTGTGTATGAAATTTTTGATGCAGACGACACGCCACTGGCGTTGTTCTACACCGATTTCTTCAAGCGCGATAACAAAAGCGGTGGCGCGTGGATGAGCAATTTTGTCGATCAGTCGACGCTGCTCGACACCAAACCGGTGATTTACAACGTGTGCAACTACACCAAACCCGCCAGTGGTCAACCTGCGTTGCTGAGCTGGGACGAAGTCATCACCTTGTTCCACGAGTTTGGTCACGCGTTGCATGGTTTGTTCGCGTCGCAGCGTTATGTCAGCATTTCCGGTACCGCGACACCGCGCGATTTTGTCGAATTTCCGTCGCAGATTAACGAACACTGGGCCAGTAACCCGCAGGTGTTTGCCAACTATGCCCGCCACTATCAAAGTGGGGAACCCATGCCTGCCGAACTGCGCGAAAAAATGGTGCGTGCGGCAACGTTCAACAAAGGTTATGACATGACCGAGCTGCTGGCGGCGGCACTGCTCGACCTGCAATGGCATTCGTTGACCACGACGGATAACCCGGAAGATGTCAGCCATTTCGAGCTGCAAGCGCTGGCTGCGGAGAATATCGCGCTGAGTGCGGTGCCACCGCGCTACCGTTCCAGCTATTTCCGCCATATCTGGGGCGGCGGCTATGCCGCAGGTTATTACGCCTATATCTGGACGCAAATGCTGGCTGACGATGGCTATCAGGCGTTTGAGGAGCGGGGCGGCTTAACCCGCGAAAATGGGCAGCGATTCCGCGAGCAGATTTTGTCGCGCGGCAACAGCACCGATTTGCAGTATCTGTGGCTGGCCTGGCGCGGCAAAGCGCCGGAAATCGGCCCGATGCTGAAAAACCGCGGATTGTCGTCGTAGCGGCGCGATTTATCGGTTCAGCGCGTGCGGTTGCCCTCATCCCGTCCTTCTCCCGCAAGCGGGAGAAGGACGAGTGCATTATGCCAGCGGGGGGAGAGGATCAACCCAGCGGGCCGCCTTCAATGGTGTCGCACATCCCGGCGAGCACGCGCTCGCCGGTTTCATTTTTCAGTTCCTGATACCATGCGGCGGTAATCGCTGCATCTTTGGCGTGGGTAACGTCACAACGCTTACGCGCCTTCAGCACCAGATCTTTCGTGCGCTCCACCCGACGCGCCTGGTAACGCAGTAAGCCATCCTCAATCCCCAGCGAATGTGCCGCCAGCGTCTGCGCCAGCACGATCGCGTCTTCCATCGCCGCACAACCGCCCTGACCGATATCCGGCGTCGTGCTGTGCGCCGCATCGCCCAGCAGCGCCACCCGCCCTTTGACGAACTGGCTGAAAGGTTCGATATCGTGAATCTCCACGCGGTTGGTGGTTTCCGGGTTGATCGCATCGATCAGTCGCTGCACCGGATCGGCCCAGCCAGCAAAGTAACCACGCAGATCGTCTTTCAACGTGCTGCGATCTTCCGGCAAACCTTTCGGCAACGGTACATCAAAGAAGAAGTAAAAACGGTTGCCGCTCACCGGCATCAGCGAAACACGTTTGCCTTCGCCGACAAAGGTGGTCCACTGATCCGCCGGAGCGATGCTTTCGTCAATGGTCACCAGCCCGTTCCAGTTAACGTAACCGGCATAGCGACGTTCGACGCTTTCGCCCAGCACGTAATGGCGAATGACCGAATGGGTGCCGTCGGCGGCAATCAGGAAATCAGCTTGCTGCTGGCTGCCATCATCAAACCATGCCGTCACGCCAGTGGCGGTCTGCTCAACCTGGGTGACGCGCTTGCCGAAGCCAATGCGTGAACGGCCATAAGTATCAATCAGCATTGCCTGCAACTCGGCGCGTGCGACCGGGTAAGGATGTTCGCCAACCTGCTGCACCAGCGGATCCATGCTAAAGCGGGTCAGGGTAGCGCCGCTATGGGCATCGTTGTAGGCCATAAACGCCATATTGCCGCCCAGCGCCCGCAGGGACGCTTTCATACCCAGCGCATTGAGACACTTCACCCCATTGGGCCAGATTGAAATGGCTGCGCCTACCGGTTTCATCTCTTTGACCGCTTCAAACACGGCAGTGGTAAAGCCTGCTTTTTCCAGCGCAATTGCCGCGCTCATCCCGCCGATACCGGCACCAATCACAATCGCTTTCATAACCTTCTCCTTTGCTATACCGGAACAAGCTTGCAACTTTTGTACCAATAACGGAAGGTCAGGTTCCCAGGCAGCAATGCGCTGATATTTATTGATATTAATCAATTTATATCAGGGTAATTTCACAAGGCTGCACAACGATGCATCATCAGCTTGCACCGTATTGGTTCAATTCTTGCTGAGGTGTGAATCAATGGTTTCATTCGTAGCGGCGCGATTTATCGCGCAATATCGCACAACGACAAAAAGCCTGCGATAAATCGCGCCGCGACAGCCATACTCTTTCCGATTAACCACACGAGGGTAAGGCGATGAAGTGGACCATCCTGTTGCTGCTGCTCGTCAGCATTGGCGCAGCTGCTCAAACCCGCTGGCAACCAGAAGGCAAATCCCCGATCCCGCAGCTCACGCCTGCGGCGGCGAAATGCGATGTGTCGGCCTGTCAGCAGAATTGTTATATCCAGCAGTCACAATGCAACAACGACAAAAACGGCGCATGTGGCTCGCTGGCACAAATTTGTGTACAAAACTGTGCCAGCCAGTGTCGTTAACTGAAATAAAACTGTCATAACAGGGTGTTAGCGTGTTTCCCCGGCAAGGTAATATTCTGATAACAGGGGAAAATAATGAAAACCCGCTTCACTCTGATCGCAGCCCTGCTGCTGCTGGCGCAGCAGGCGCAGGCGCTCTCACTGCCGGACGCCGCTGCGCTCGCCAGTCAGACTTCCATCGGTTCTGCTCAGGCAGGTTACAACGATCTTGAACAGCAGATGCAACAAGCGTTGCGTGCGGCGTTACAGGGTAACAACCCGCAGCTCACACGTAATCTGCTGGAAAAAGCCAAACAATCCCCCACGCAGGCGGATTACGCCTGGCTGAAAAGCAGTGGCTACGATTTCCAGACCAAAGCCAATCAGCAGGCGGGTATCGCGCTGCTGGCGGGGTTTAGTTCGCTGCCAGCCAGCGTACTGGATGCGAACCGCGCCACCGTCACCCAAATCAACCTGAATGCCACGCAGGGCACACGCCATCAGGCGCTGGCTGATGCCGAAGGTATCAACCATCTCTATTTCCTCGCCGATGCGCTTGGCCCGCGCCTCGGAAAAGCCTTTCTGACCGCCTATGACAAAGGAGAACTGGGCAAAGCGGCGGCGCTGATTAAAGCCAGCGAAGTCAGCACCAGTGCGGCGAAAAAACACTTCAACTATCCGCGTCCGTTCCTGCATCAAGGCAACACCATTCACCTGGTGCCGGACGATGTGGTGGTGAAGGATAACCACCCGTACACCGCCGAGGGCGGTTCTTTCCCGAGCGGGCATACCAATACCGGTTATACCGATGCGCTGTTGCTGGCGGAGATGGTGCCGGAGCGTTTCGAAGCGCTGGTCACCCGTGGTGCGCGTTACGGTTACTCGCGTCTGGTGCTGGGGGTGCATTACCCCCTCGACGTGATGGGTTCACGCATGGTGGCGGAACGCAATGTGGCGAATTATCTCAACGATGCCCGCTATCAGGGATTGTTCAGTGAAGCTCGCGAGCAACTGCGTGCGGCGCTGGAGAAAGAGTGTGGCACCTCACTGGCGGAGTGCGCGCGCAGTACCGGCAAGGATGATCCATATCGGTCACCGCAGATGAAACGATTTTACCGTTTCACCCTGAGCTACAACCTGCCGCAAACAACCGGCAAACATGTCGCGGTGACGGTACCTGCCGGGGCTGAAGTGCTGCTGAAAACCGCGCTGCCACAATTGTCTGCTGCGCAACGGCGCGCGTTGATGGTGAAATCGGCACTGCCCGGCGGTTATCCGCTTTCCGGCAATGCGGAGCAGTCATTCTGGCAACGTCTGGATTTGACAGCGGCTTACGCGCTGGCAACTCAACCTTAAGTATTTCATCACGTAGCGGCGCGATTTATCGCGCGGATTTTTCTCACAACGCGCACGGATTTGCACGATAAATCGCGCACGGATTTGCGCGATAAATCGCGCCGCTACGGGATAATGGCATCAATCAACGATAAACAGCTTCGCCCCGGTTTCCGTTGAGGAACGGTGCGCTTCGGCATTATCCGCCACCTGATAACTGACGCCAGGCGTCAGGGTAAAACGGCGACCATCTTCCAGTTCTGTCACCATTTCCCCTTCCAGACACAGCAAAATATGTCCCTTCAGACACCAGTGATCGGCCAGATACCCCGGCGAGTATTCCACCATGCGCACACGAATATCGTTGAAACGTTGGGTACGCCACAACGCAAAGCCGCGATCGCCGGGGTGGGTTTCCGGTTCAATCTGATCCCATTGGGTAATGCCAAAAGGTAACTGGTTAATCTGCATGTTGCCGATCCTTTCATCAGGTAGATGATTGTTTATACATGCATTTCAACCCGCTGCAAACCCTTACCCCTGCTGATAAATCTCCAGCGCATCCGGGCCACTCGCGCCCTGATGAATGATCGCCATCAGCGCTTTCACCACCCGTGATGGATTATCGTGCTGATAAACGTTGCGTCCGTAGACCATGCCGCTGGCCCCTTGCGCCATCAGCGCGGCACTTTTTTGCAGCACTGCGCCCAGCTCACCTTTTCCGCCGCCGCGTACCAGCGTTGGGCAGCGAGCGGCTTCTACCACACGGTGAAAGTCTTCCACGTTATCGGTGGGGTCGGCTTTGACAATATCCGCACCGAGTTCACGCGCCAGTCGCACCAGCGGCACGATTTTTTCGACATCGCCCAGCGAACCGTAAGCGGCACCTTGTCCGGCCGGGGCCATCACCAGTGGCTCAATCATTAACGGCATGGCGTAGCGATCGCAGGCCTGACGCAGACGGCCAATGTTCTCGACACACATACGGAAGATGCCTGGCTCATCCGGGATCAGATAGAGATTGACCACCACTGCGGCAGCATCCATCTGCAACGCCGCCAGAATCGGTTCTTCCGGGTTGTGCAGCACCGCCCACATCTCGCGATGGCGGGCCGCGTTGTAGGCATTACCGACATCGGTGCGCATCACCAGCGCCGGTTTGCGTCCTGCTTCGCGTTGCAACAAGTCGGCCTGACCATAGTTGACCTGAATAGCATCCGGCTGGGCGGCGATCAGGTTGCGCATCACACCTTCAATATTCTCCAGCCCAATCAGAAAATCGGGTTCATTAGCAATGCCGTGATCGATCGCCACATCGAGGCATTTGCCCTGTTGAAACAGGCGATTCATGCGTACTTTCGGGGTGACTAACATGACGTGTTTCCTCCTGAAAAACCGCGAGATAAGAAAATCATTGTAAGTCCCGCTGCGTCTCAGCGACTAATTGCGGTGACGCAGTTGTGAAGTTGTTCACTTAATTGGAAAAGGTTCTATAGTGGTGCGTCGTTTACAGAATGATCAATGCAAAACAGGAGAATGAATCATCATGGAAATTCGCGCGTTAAGTTTTGACGATCGTTCTGCGTGGCAAAAGTTATGGAAGGGCTATCAACGTTTTTATGCAGCCAGTATCAGCGATGTCGCCACCGAACAGACTTTTCGTCGATTTATGGCCGATAGCCAACCCATGTACTGCCTGGTCGCGGAAGAGAACGGGAAGCTGATTGGCCTGGTGCATTATCTGACGCACCGCACCACCTGGACTGTCGGTGATTACTGTTATCTCCAGGATCTGTTTGTCAGTGAAGCGGCGCGGGGTAAAGGGGCAGGGAAAGCGCTGATCCTGGCCGTTTATCAGCAGGCCGAAGCCTTGGGTTGCTCGCGGGTGTACTGGACAACGCAGGAGTCCAATGCCACCGCGCGCAAACTTTATGATCAGATCGCCAGCAAAACCGAATTTATTCAATATCGCAAATTGCTGGGTGCGTGATAACAGGAGTGCAGGGATGTTTGCTATCAAAACCACATCTGCTCATGACCGCCATTTCCAATTGCTGGTGGCCGAGCTGGATGCCTTCCAGAGCGTGCTTTATCCGGCGGAGAGTAACCATTGCCTTGATTTGACCACCGTCGCGGAAGATGGGCTGCATTGTGTGATTGTCACCGGTGATGCAAATCAGCCGGTTGGCTGTGGCGCGGTGTTGATGCAGCAGGATGGCAGCGCGGAACTCAAGCGTATCTACGTACGCAGCGCCTGGCGTGGCAAACAATTGGGCGAGGCGATTGTACAGCGGCTGGAAAAGATCGCCATCGCACAGGGCTGCGACCAGGCCCGACTGGAAACCGGCAATCAGCAGCTCGCCGCCATTCGTTTGTATGAAAACCTGGGCTATCGCCAGTGCGAGGCCTTCCCGCCGTATCAGCCTGATCCGCTGAGTGTCTTTATGATGAAACCACTTTAAAACTGACAAGGGAGTGAAGTAATGCGCACGCAAAAACGTTGCATGGGATATGTGGCAATTGTCGTGGATGATTACGACCGCGCGATTGAATATTACACCCAGAAACTGGGTTTCCATTTAATCGAAGACACGCCGCAGCCCGGCAAACGCTGGGTGGTGGTGAATCCCAACCCGGAAAGCGACTGCAATTTGTTGCTGGCGAAAGCCTCCAATCCACGCCAGGAACAATTTATCGGCAACCAATGCGGCGGGCGCGTATTTCTGTTTCTGCAAACCGACGACTTCTGGCGTGATTACCAGCAGATGAAAGCCAATGGCGTCACGTTCTGCGAAGAACCGCGCGAAGAAGAGTACGGCATGGTGGTGGTGTTCGAAGATATTTACGGCAATCGTTGGGATCTCTACCAGAACGCCTAGTTGCAGACCGGCCATAAATAACTCCGATAGTTAATTATTGTCCGTTAAATCAATAATGAGCGATGAGCCTGTGACCTTGAGGATGTTGTATGCGCGTAAAGATTGATGCAGTACCGGACAGCCCGTCGTTTCCTGAGGCAGTTGACGTGGTGGTAATTGGCGGCGGAATTATTGGCACCTCGGTCACCTACGAACTGGCGAAACGTGGCGTAGCGGTGGCGCTGTTTGAGAAAGGGGTGATGGCCGGTGAGCAATCCAGCCGTAACTGGGGTTGGGTGCGACAACAGAATCGCGATCTGTACGAGTTGCCTATGGCGATGTACAGCCTGCAATGCTGGTCCGAACTGGGTGAAGAAATTGGTAGGGACCTGGGTTTTCGCCGTAGCGGTATCCTGTATGGCACCACCGAAGCCGCCGACCTGGCGAAATGGGAGAACTGGGGCAAACAGGCAAAAAATATCGGGTTCCATAGCCAGATCTTATCTGCCAAAGAGGTGCAGGAACGTATTGGTGGTAAGACATCCTGGCTCGGCGGCGTCTGGTCCCCCACCGATGGTCGTGCGGAACCTTCCCAGGCGGTACCGGCGCTGGCGATCGGGGCACAAAAGCTGGGGGCCAATATTCAACAGCGTTGCGCGGTACGTGGCCTCGACATCAGCGCTGGACGGGTAACCGGCGTCTGGACTGAACGCGGGCTGGTGAAGGCCAGCAAGGTGATCCTGTGCGGTGGCGCCTGGAGTTCACGGTTTTGTAGCCGCTACGGCATTGATTTGCCGAGCGCCAACATTCTGGGCACGGCATTTAAAACCACGGTTGCGCCCCAGGTGACAGAAGGGTGCCTGAGTGTGCCGGGCCTGGCGATTCGTCGTCGGCTGGATGGCAGCTACACCGTGGCGATTTCCGGGCGTGGACAGCTCGATCTGGCGCCGCAAAACCTGCGCTACGCCACGCGCTTCTATCCGATGTACCGCAGCAAAATCGCCAAAAAGCTGAAAATTCGCCTCAATGGATCCTTCTTCTCCGGCCCGGAAGCTGCCGGATCCTGGTCAATGGACGGGATCTCACCGTTTGAAAAGATCCGCGTGCTTGATCCGGCGGCAGATAAGCAAATTCTGCGCGAGGCGATTGCTAAAATGGTGCACGAATTCCCGCAATTGCAGGGGATTGCGGTTGATCACGCCTGGGGCGGCTGGATTGATACCACCCCGGATCTGGTGCCGGTAATTGACGAAATCAGCCAGATTCCGGGGTTGATTGTCGCCAGCGGTTTTAGCGGTCATGGCTTCGGTATCGGGCCAGGAGCCGGTAAGTTGTGCGCGCAGATGGTGATGCACGATCAACCCTATACCGATTTGTCGCCTTACCGTTTAAGTCGCTTTGACCGGGGCAATGCAATTCGTGAACCGCAGATGATGTAACGCTTATTGCAGCAGGTGGCCCAGCATTTCCACCAGCAGATGAGCAGCAAGATATGAGGTGACACCCGTAGCAACATCCAGTTGCGGGTTAACCTCCACCAGGTCAATCCCCACCACCTCCATGCGTGCCATCAGCGCCAACAGCGACCGCAGCAGTTCGTCATATTGCATCCCACCCGGTTCGGCGGACGCACAGCCGGGCACCAGCGCCATATCCAGCACATCAATATCGATACTGATGTAGCATTTTTCCCCGGCGGGCAGATGGTTAAACAGCGCCTCGGCTGAGCGTTGGCGGAACTGTTGGTGCGTGATAATGGTGCTGCCCTGTGCCGTGGCATCGCTGAATTCCGAGGGGCGCACACGTCGGCTGCGTATGCCAATCTGCGTCAGGCTTTGTACCTGTTCCAGCGCCATGATATGGCGGAAGGGTTGCCCGTTGCTGTAATGCACGCCGTTGGTGACCGGGGCGAAATCGAGATGAGCATCGAACTGCACCACATGCACCGGCTCCTGAATGCCGCGAATCAGCGGCCAGGATACCGAATGATCGCCACCGATGGCGACGGGAATCGCCTGACGCTGGCGAATCGACTGCGTCATAGCGCTGATATTGTCATGGGTACCCATCACATTGGTTGGCAACACATCCACATCCCCGACATCCACCAGACGCCCCTGCGTCACCACATCGGTCAGGAAATGTTGCTGACGCTCAACATCAAAGAAACCCGTCGGGGCAAAACGCATTGAATGTTCGCGAATGCTGCGCGGGGCAAAACGACTGCCCGGTTGCCAGGGGGAACCTTCATCAAAGGGCACGCCAAATACCGCCACCGCCGCATTCAGTTCGCTCAGGCTGGCGCAATAATCCGCGCGCAGAAAGGTGGGAATACCGGTAAACGCGCGGTTCAGCCGTTCGCTGCCGCGCAGATTAATGCTCATGTTTTTCTCCAGCGGAAATCAGCGCATGCTGCAACAGTGCACGGGTACGCGGGTGAGTCGGGGAGGAGAACAGCGTGCGGGTCGGACCTTGCTCGACAATCACACCATCCTCCATCACTACCAGCCGGTCGGCAACTTCACGGGCGAAGTTCATTTCGTGTGTGACGATGATCATCGTCATTCCGTCCTGCGCCAGTTGCTTCATCACCTCCAGTACTTCCCTGGTCAGTTCCGGGTCGAGGGCCGAGGTAGGTTCATCAAACAGCATCACCTCGGGCTGCAATGCCAGTGCGCGGGCAATCGCAACGCGTTGCTTCTGACCGCCGGAAAGGCTGGCAGGCATCGCCTGTGCCTTATGCGCCAGCCCGACTTTTTCCAGCAGTTCCAGCGCCAGTTGCCGGGCGAAGGCGCGTCCCTGTTTCAGAATTTTGTGTGGACCAATGGCGACATTATCGAGAATTGACAGATGGGGAAACAGGTTGAAGGACTGGAACACCATCCCCGCCTGACGCCGCAGGATGTTCAGGTCCGGCTCGGTCAGCAGTTTGCCATCCTGCAATAACTGCTGGCCACACAGGCGGATACTGCCAAGCTGTGCGACTTCGAGGCCGTTGCAGCAGCGTAAAAAGGTGCTTTTACCGGAGCCGCTGGGGCCGATAATCACCACCACCTCACCGCGAGCCACCGACAGGCTGACCTGCTTCAGCACATGGTGCTGGTCGAAATACTTATCGAGGTTAAGCGCCTCAATGATGGCGGTACTCATTGCACCATCCCCCCGGCACGCAGTTTTTTCTCCACCACGCGCAGCAGCAGCATGGTGCTGCTGGTCATCAGCAGATAGATAAAGGCAATCACGATGTAAACCTCCAGCGAGCGGTAGGAGACGCTGATCACTTTCTGCCCCTCATGCATCAGGTCGTGAATGGTCACCAGCGAAACCAGTGCGGAATTTTTGGTTAGCGCAATAAATTCATTAGCCAGCGGTGGCACCATGCGTACCAACGCCTGCGGCAGGATAATCAGGCGCATCGCCTGGGCACCGGACATCCCCATTGAGCGCGCCGCTTCGGTTTGCCCACGATCGATCGACAAAATTGCACCGCGTACCAGCTCAGAGACATACGCCGCCGAGTAGCATCCCAGACCGATAATGCCGCAGACGAAGGCCGGGATAACGATGTTAAAATAGGGCAGACCGAAATAGAGGATAAACAGCTGCACCAGCAGCGGCGTGCCACGGACGAACACCACGTAACTGTTGCACAGCCACCACACCAGTTTGCGCTGGGGATTGAGCCTCCCCAGACCGATTAAGGTACCGAGACAGCAGCTGATCAGCAGGGCGCACAGGGTGACCTCAATCGTCACCCAGGCCCCTGACAACAACTCCGGCCAGGCAGCAAACGCGGGGGTAAAATCAAATTCAACCATGCTTACCCCGGCTTATTGTGCGGCGGTGCCAAACCATTTTTTCTGCAACGCATCGTAAGTGCCGTTCGCTTTGATGGCTTTCAGCGCGTCATTGAGTTGCTGGCGCAGTTCCGGCTCACGTTTGCTCACCGCAATGCCGTACTCTTCGTGGGTGAGCGGTTCCGTCAGGATCTGCGTGGTGCCACGGGTTTTGCTGTAAAGCAGCGCGGCCGGTTTACCGGTCACCACCGCATCGGCACGGCCCGCTTCCAGTGAGTTGAACATCTCTTCGTTCTTTTCCACTTCCACGGTTTGTGCGCCGGGGAACTGATCCGCCAACACCTTGACCGATTTGGTGCCGACCTGCACGGCAACGCGTTTACCGGCCAGATCCTGTGGTGTTTTGATGCGGGTGTCGCCTTTTTTCACCATCACCACCAGTCCGGCAGAGAAATAGGGGGCGGTGAAATCCACCACTTTTTTGCGGTCGTCGGTGATGTAGATGGCAGATAACACGATGTCCTGACGTCCCGCCAACACCGATGGCACCATCGCTTTAAAATCCATATCGGTATACACCAACGGACGGCCCATCTGTTTCGACAGGGCGGCCGCTAAATCCACATCAAAGCCGGTGCGCTGGTTGTTCTGGATATATTCCATCGGCGGGAAGGTGGGATCAATCGCCACCCGAATAGGGTCAGCAGCCTGAGAAACAGATGAAAACAGCAGCGCACTGAGCAGAAGCGAGCGAAGAGTCATAGGTCCTCCAAAAGGTTAAATATTGCTGTCGCAGTAACCGGCGCGAATTGCCGCACCAATCAAATTGAGCACCAGACGGCCTGCGGTCATGCAGGAGAGCTGATGAACATCTTTGGCCGGCTGGATTTCAACGATATCCATGCCGACCACCCGGCCTTTTTTCACTAAACCGTGAATCAGTTTACGTGCCTGAACAAAGGTCACGCCGCCCGGTGCCGGGCCAGCCACGGCAGGCATCACCGCCGGATCAAAACCATCAGCATCAATGGTCAGGTAATAGCGACCGCCGTCCGGGATCTGCGCCAGTACGGCGTCCATACCCTGATCATGCAGCTCATAAGCGGTGATGATTTTGGCTCCCCATTCACGGGCATAATCGGCTTCTTCCTGGCGGGCACTCCCTGAGGCCCGCATACCGATTTGAATAATGTCTTTGATGAACGGCAGTTCAGAAGCACGGCGCATCGGGCTGGATAAGCCGTCAGTCACGCCGTTGACGTCATCACGCCAGTCGAGATGCGCATCAAGATGGACAATAGTGATCGGCCCCTGATCGTCAAAGGCGCGCAGGATCGGGTTGGTAATGCCGTGATCGCCACCCAGGACGATGGGAATCGCACCGGCGGCAAGAATCTTACGCACGGCCTGTTCGGCGCGAACGAAGTGACCGCGTGGATCATTGAGGTCAGCAGGGACATCGCCACAGTCGACAAAACGCACGTCATCCCGGCCCTGCAATAACGGACCATCGATATCGAAGTCGTAGCGTTCGGGGCTGCGAATGACACGATCGGAGGCCTGACGAATGGCGGTCGGGGCGCGAACCTGGTCATTGTTGTAGTCCTGCGGGGTGTAAGCCGCGCCGTAAGGCATCCCCAGCACGGCAAAATGTGCTTGCAAATTATCGAGATCGAGGGCTAATTCGGAAAACAGCAGTGATTTATGATTAGTTTGCGGTGGCACTGTTAACGGTAAAGACATAATGATTTCCTGGTATTGGCGAAAAACGAACTGAGGCGAGTGTAGGGATGCCGGTTTACCAGGAAAACTGATCTTATTTGTAATCACGGTTACGGAAACAGCAACCATGAAATCCCGGACATTGAATGAGAAAGACCTGCGCGCCTTGCGAATATTCTGCGCAGTGGCGCAATCTGGCGGATTTTCTGCTGCTGAGAAATCCCTGAATATGACCAAGGCGACCATCAGTCGTCAGATCAAATCGATCGAAGAAACCCTCGGAACGGCGCTGTGTACGCGCGGGCCGAAAGGCTTCGAGCTGACGGTGGCGGGGGAGTCAGCGCTGCTGTATGCCCGCGAAGCGTTAGGCGCGCTGGATCGCATATTCCCGGCGATGGATGCCAGTCGCGGCGTGATTTCCGGGCCGCTGGTGATGGGGATCACCGACAATGTCATCAGCCACAGCGGTTCGCATCTGCAACAGGCGTTGCGCGCGTTGCGCCACCATGCACCGGGAGTCCAGCTATCGTTAAGCGTCATGGCGGGATCGCAATTGATTCAGGCGTTGCTGGACAGACGACTGGACATTGTCATCAAAGGGGTGATGGATTACCAGAAGACCCCGTCACTGCACTATGTCGACCTGTTTGACGAGTCGCACGGCCTGTATACGCTGGCTGGCAATGAGTTGCGCGCGCGGCAGTTACCGTTAGTCTGGCGTGCACAGCAGCCGTTTGTTGAGGACGCGTTGGCGCGTCTGCACCTGAGCCGGGGACCGGAGGCGGTGGGGATTGAGGCGGTAGCGATGCTGATTGCCGCGGGCGATGTGGTGGGTATCCTGCCGCACCATTATGCACAGTTGATGCAGACGCGCTTTCCGCTGGTCTGCGTACCGGACTCACCGACATGGACAGTGACCCATTATGCCGTCACCCATGCCGCCTATCCCGTCTCCCCGGCAGCAGAACAAATGATCAGAGAACTGCGGCTGGCACAGCAGATGATGTAATGGCGGGGTAATCGGCTTTGGTTATGGTTAGCTGCGGCCTGACGGTGGCAGAGATAGATAATTCATATCAAAAACGCGCGATAAATCGCGCCGCTACAAAAATGTGCTCAGCCGGAGCGGCGCGATTTATCGCGCATCCTGAGCAACAATCAATTATCCCTTCGTATACCTATCCATTTGTATAACTACCTTTTCCAGCGCGCATGACTGATATTGTCACCCAATCTCTGCAAAGCTGGGTGTGATATGAATGCTATCACTGCTGTAAAACCGTTTTTGCCGACCTTTTATCCAACGCAAGACAAAATGATTTATTCGGTGGTGGATGACATTATTCACTGGATCGAAGAACACCTGTATGACGAAACGATTCGTGTCAGTACCATCACCGGCAAAAGTGGTTATGGTCACTGGCATTTTCAACGTATTTTCCGCGAGGTGACCGGCTATAACCTCGGTGAATATATGCGTCTGCGCCGGGTTATCAGAGCTACTTTCGCCATTATCCACAGCGACAAAACCTTGCTGGAGATTGCGGTGGAAAATGGCTTTACCAGCCAGCAAACCTTCACCCGCGTCTATAAAAAATATATGCATGCCACGCCGGGTGAAATCAGGCTTTTACATGCCAACGATAAGCATGCCTTTTTCAGGATCACCAGGAACCTGATGAAAAAATAACACTTTCATTCAACCTGCCAACACTCGCCGCCAGGCTGGTGTTTTTTTGCGCACAGAATGTGTGGGGCAAAGGCCGCAGTTGCGTTAATTTATTTGTCATCTTTCCCGGTTGTTATTGAATTCCTCTTCACCATTGGCAAGGACTTCTGTTATGAAAAAAATCGGTATTAACGGCTTTGGACGTATCGGTCGGCTGGTTCTGCGTCGCCTGCTGGAGCAAAAAGAACCCGTTGAAATTGTTGCCATTAACGATCTCACCTCACCAGAAATGCTGGCTTACCTGCTGAAGTATGACTCCAACTATGGCGCATTCCCGGCGACCGTGAGCGCGGAGGGGCAAAACCTGGTGGTCGGCGGTAACAACATCAAGGTGTTTGCCGAAAAAGAAGCGAAGAACATTCCCTGGGGCGATCTCGGTGTGGATGTGGTGATTGAATGTACCGGCTTCTACACCTCGGCGGAAAAAGCCCAGGCGCACCTGGATGCCGGGGCCAAAAAAGTGCTGATCTCAGCCCCGGCCGGGGAGATGAAAACCATCGTCTTCAACGTCAATGACGACACCCTGACCGCCGATGACACCATTATCTCGGTGGCATCCTGCACCACCAACTGCCTGGCTCCGATGGCGAAAGCGTTGAACGACAGTTTTGGTATTAAGGTTGGCACCATGACCACCGTGCACGCCTATACCGGTACCCAGGCGCTGGTGGATGGGCCACGGGGTAAAGATTTCCGCGCTTCACGCGCAGCGGTGGAAAACGTGATTCCGCACACCACCGGGGCGGCTAAAGCCATTGGTCTGGTGATCCCGGCGCTGTCCGGCAAGCTAAAGGGCCATGCGCAGCGCGTACCGGTCAAAACCGGTTCTGTGACTGAGCTGGTGTCGGTGCTGGATAAAAAGGTGACGGTGGCGGAGATCAATGCCGCGCTGAAGCTGGCATGTGAAAACAACGAATCCTTTAATTACACCGAAGACCCGATTGTCTCTTCCGATGTGATTGGTCTGCCGTTTGGCTCGATTTTTGATGCCACCCAGACGGAAATCAGCGAAGCGGGCGATGTCCAGCTGGTGAAAACCGTGTCGTGGTACGACAACGAATACGGATTTGTCACCCAGTTGGTGCGGGTGCTGCATAAGTTCTCCAATCTGTAATTGCCTGACGCGCGATAAATCGCGCCGCTACAAACTGGCAGACTTTTAACGCGCGATGCATCGCGCCGCGACAGACTTGCGTAGCGGCGCGATTTTTCGCGCTTTTTTATCACATGATTGTCCACTAAATCGTTACACTGATTGCAGATTGACGTAATTGTTCGGCAAATTTGTTTACCTTAATCTGTGTTCAACGAAGGGAAACAACCCCTTTATCCGGTTAAACACAGAAGATTAAGGAGCAAATCATGATTGAACAACGCCTGTCAGAACAACGTGGTGTCGGTGCCCACGGCTGGTTGCATTCACACCATACCTTCTCATTCGCCAACTATTGGGACCCGAAACAGGTGGGCTTTTCTGACCTGCTGGTGATTAATGATGACCGGGTGGCAAAAGCCCGTGGATTTGGCGCTCACCCGCACAGCAATATGGAGATCATCTCCTATGTGCTGGCAGGGGCGCTGGAACATAAAGACTCAATGGGTACCGGCTCGGTGATTGTCCCCGGTGATGTGCAACTGATGAGCGCCGGAAGCGGCGTGACGCACAGCGAGTTCAACCACTCCAGCGAAGACGGGGTGCACTTCCTGCAAATCTGGGTGGTGCCGGATGAGAAAAATACCCCGCCGGGCTACCAGCAGATCTCGGTGCCAGAGAATGAAAAACGCGGCCATCTGCGGCTGATTGTGTCACCAGAGGGTGAGCAGGGCGCACTCAGCATCCGTCAGGACGTGCGGATTTATGCCGGGTTATTCGATGCCGGCGAGCAGCAAACCATCACGCTGGATGATGATCGTTACGCCTATATTCATGTGGCACGCGGTAACGTCACCGTTAATGGCGTGACCTTCAAAGCCGGAGATGGCGCGCGAGTACGTAATGAGAAGACACTGACGTTTAGCGAGGGTGAGGCCGCAGAAGTGTTGTTGTTTGATCTGCGCCCGCTGGAAGTGAACCATCCTTCCCGTTGATAATGTTCCGTAGCGGCGCGAGTTATCGCGCCGCTACGTATCAGACCTTAACGTTGCAGAAACGCCAGCAGGTCTTCATTCAACTGATCCTGATGAGTCACGGCGAAGCCATGTGGGCCATTGTCGTACACTTTCAGTTCAGCACCGGAAATCATCTCCGCCGCCACTTTACCGGTCGTCGCAAACGGCACAATCTGATCGTTACTGCCGTGGATCACCAGCGTCGGCACATCCACTTTGGCGATATCGGCGCGGAAATCGGTTTCAGAAAACGCCGTTACGCAATCCAGCGTGCCTTTCAGCGAGGCCAGCAGGGCGATATTCAGCGTCTGGGTCAGCACCCCTTCAGAGACAGTCTGGCCGGCATTGGTGCCATAGAAAGGTGCAGCAAAGTCTTTGATAAACTGAGCACGATCTTTACGCAAACCGTCGCGAATACCGGCAAACACCGACAAATCGACGCCTTCCTGGTAATCTGCCGCTTTACCGAAAATAGGGGTAACCGCGCCCAGCAGCACCAGGCTGGTGACGCGCGCGCTGCCGTAGTTGCCGATATAGCGGGTCACATCGCCACCGCCCATCGAGAAACCCACCAGTGTCACTTTATCCAGACCCAGATGGTTGATCAGATCGTTAATGTCGGAGGCAAAGGTATCGTAGTCGTAGCCCTGCCACGGTTGATCGGAACGACCAAAACCGCGACGGTCAAAAGCGATAACACGATAGCCACGTTCGGCCAGAAAATTCATCTGGCTGTCCCACATATCTGCATCCAGCGGCCAGCCGTGACTGAACAGCACCGGCTTACCCTTGCCCCAATCTTTAAAATAAATCTGCGTACCATCTGTGGTTTTAAACGTGCTCATTGCATGGACCTCTTATTGCTGTTGTGGGTTGATATGTCAGGGTTGCGGCGTCATGCCGGAGCAACCAGATAACGAACTTCGGGCAAACTTTCGCCCTGATGGAAGGCGTAAACCCGGCTCTGGATTTTGCGGTCGTTCATGGTGTAGCGCTCCTTTTCACGCAGGTGCTCCATCCACGAACCGACGACAAAGGTTTCCACGAAAATGCCCGGTTGCAGCACGTCTTCATAAATCGACCAGTTGATGGCCCCGCCTCGACGGCGTACCCGGCGCATATCCTGCATACACACCGTGAAATCATGGGCATCTTCATTGCGGATCACATATTCATAGCTGACCATCACCGGGCCACGGTTGTGGTGGATCTCGGGCGTAGGGTTGTTGTCGGTGTCATTAAGGATCTCCAGATTTAAATCCGGGTCCTGATCGAGCCGCCAACGCCAGACGGTCGCGCAGGAAAGAAACATGCCGACGGCGGCGAAGGTCAGCGACAGCGGAATGGAGAAATGAGCCGCCAGTTGTCCCCACACGGCACTGCCGATGGTCATTGAACCGAAAAACACCGTCAGGTAAACCGCCAGCGCCCGCGCTTTCACCCACTTTGCCGCGCTCCGCTGCGCGCCGAGGTTGAGGGTGGAAAGCACCGCAATCCAGGCAAAACCGGTAAAGAACTCACAGGCGTTGAGCCACCAGAAATGGCGGATAAAGGCCAGCGCCAGCATTGTCAGACCAAACAGCATGCTGGCGAGCACCATCAGGCGGTCGGCACTGAATTTTTTGCGTAAGCCGGGCAGCAGCACCGCGCCACAGATGGCACCAACGCCGATACAGGCCAGCATAATGCCGTAACCGCCAGGCCCCAGACCGAGTTCACGCCGGGCGACCAGCGGCAACAATGCCCATCCGGCGCTACCAAACAGGAAGAAGGCAAAGGTGCGTACCAGCACGTTACGAAACACCGGGGCAGCGTGGACGTAGCGCAATCCCACCCGCACCGCCGGGAAGAAGTGTTCTGGCGGCAGGCGTTGGATGCTGGCGGGCGCTTTCCAGCGATACAACACCCAGGCCACGCCCAGCACCGAGAGGGCATTGAGCAGGAACACCATCCACGGACCGGCAAAAGAGAGGATCAGACCACCCAGCGCCGGACCAATGGCGCGGCTGATATTAATGCCGAGCGAGTTAAGCGCGATGGCCGGTCCCAGTTCATGTTTCTCCACCAAATCCGGCACGATGGCCTGAAAGGGCGGTGAACTCATCGCGGCACCGGTACTGAGCAGGAAAGCCGCCACCAGCAACACCCACGGCGTCACCAGACCCAAAAAGGAGAGCAGCGTCAGACCGGCGGCAGCGATAAACACCCACAGTTGCGAAAACAGCAGATATTTACGGCGATCGACGATATCGGCCATCACCCCGGAGGGCAGCGCGAACAGGAACATCGGCAGGCTGCTGGCGGCCTGCACCAGCGCCACCGACAGCGGATCGGCGCTTAACGTCAACATGCTCCAGTTAACGCCGACATCGTTCATCCATGACCCGATGTTGGAAACCACTGTCGCCAGCCACAGCATACGGAAAACCGGCTGCTGCAACGGTTGCCACGGCGAGGCGGCTTGCGCCGGGAGTTCCGTTACCATCGCGCTGTGCATATCATTAACCTGAGCCATGACGCAGCTCCTGTTTTGCTTTGACGCCGATACGCCAGCCACCCGGCCCGGTGAGCGCCAGGGTAGTGAAGATGATCAGCAACAACCAGCCAAACTGGCCGTCAGCAATCGTCCAGTCCGGGTGCACCACCAGCATCGCCACCAGCAGCACGCCGATGATTGGCAGGCAGGCCAGTCGTGACCACCAACCCAGAATGATCAGGATCGGGCAGACAACCTCGGCGATGATCGCCGGGATCAGGCTCATATACGGCCCCATGCCGAACGGGTCTTCAATGCGCGTCAGTTCCTGCTGGAAATGAAACACCTTGGGCAGACCATGTACATGCAGCAGCAACAGGCTGCCGGTCAGGCGCAGGAAGAACAGCCCCAGATCGATCCGGGGCGGGAATGAGAAAACCGATGACGTTTTCATAAGTTTAAAACGCAAAGCAGCTGCAACCGAGCGCGCCCCAGAAGGCGTTGTCTTCGGCTACCGGAACGTTAGCGCCACGGGCGATATCATGCTGGTGGCTGTGCACACCGCAAGGGCCGCTGCAATGGTGCGCCTGCGGCATCATGCCAACGCGGGTGGTGGCACCGGGAGGCGCACTGCGGTAGTGGCCCGGTACCTTCACCACCGGCGACCACTCCGGCAGTACCGGCAGGGTCGGTGGCGCTTCGCTGCTGAACGTCCCGGCGGCATACACCACGTTGCCATCCACCACCGTCAGCACGGATTCGATCCCTTTGATCTCCTCCTCGGGCACGCTGAAGAAGTCTTTGCTCAGCACCGCCATATCCGCCAGTTGGCCGACTTTGATCTGGCCTTTTTTACCTTGCTCACTGGAGAACCAGGCACTGCCTTGCGTCCACAGCATCAGCGCGGTGTCACGGTCGAGACGCGCGTTGACGTCATACATCTGCATGCCACCCACGGTACGACCAGAAACCAGCCAGTACAGCGCGGTCCACGGGTTATAACTGGCGACGCGAGTCGCATCGGTACCCAGACCAACCGGTACGCCGGTTTCCAGCATGCGCGCCACCGGCGGGGTATGGCGGGTAGCTTCAATGCCATAACGTTCCGCAAAGTATTCCCCCTGGAACGCCATACGATGCTGCACCGCAATGCCGCCGCCGAGGGCTTTGATACGGTCGATATTTTTCTGCGTCACCGTTTCGGCATGGTCAAAGAACCAGTGCAGGCCGTTAAACGGAATCTCGCGATCCACCTTCTCAAACACATCCAGCATACGGCTGATGGATTCGTTGTAGGTGGCGTGCAGGCGGAACGGCCAGCGGTGTTCCACCAGATGACGCACCACGCGCTCCAGTTCATCTTCCATACCGGGGGCCAAATCCGGGCGCGGCTCAAGGAAATCTTCGAAGTCGGCGGCGGAGAACACCAACATTTCACCGGCACCGTTATGCCGGAAATAGTCGCTGCCCTGGCCTGGCGTCAGCATATCGGTCCATTTTTCAAAATCTTCCAGTTCATGACCGGGACGCTGGGTAAACAGGTTATAGGCGATACGCACCGTCATCTGCTTTTTGCTGTGCAGCTCGGCGATCACTTCATAATCGTCGGGGTAGTTCTGGAAACCGCCCCCGGCGTCGATGGCGCTGGTCAGGCCAAGACGGTTCAGTTCACGCATAAACTGACGGGTGGAGTTGATTTGCAGCTCCAGCGGCAATTTCGGCCCTTTCGCCAGCGTGGCGTAGAGGATCATCGCATTCGGGCGCGCAATCAGCATGCCGGTCGGGTTGCCGTTGCTGTCGCGCTGGATTTCGCCACCCGGTGGGTTGGGGGTGTCTTTGGTGTATCCCACCACGTTCAGGGCGGCGCGGTTGAGCAGGGCGCGATCGTACAGGTGCAGGATAAACACCGGCGTGTCGGGTGCAGCTTCGTTGATCTCTTCCAGCGTCGGCATGCGGCGTTCAGCAAACTGAAACTCGGTCCAGCCTCCCACTACGCGCACCCACTGCGGCGATGGCGTGCGCAGCGCCTGTTCTTTCAGCATACGCAGTGCATCGGCCAGTGAAGGCACGCCTTCCCAGCGCAGTTCGAGGTTGTAATTGAGACCGCCACGGATCAGGTGCAGATGCGAGTCATTCAGGCCAGGCACCGCAGTATGACCTTTAAGGTCGATCACCTTCGTACCTTCGCAGTGATGTTCCATCACTTCCGCCTGACTGCCCACCGCCAGAAATTTTCCTTCGCGAATCGCTACAGCGTCGGCTACCGGGTTGGCGCGGTCGACGGTGTGGAATTTGCCGTTGATTAAAATCAGCTCTGCCTTACCGAGCGTCACCATAGATCCTCCTGAACTGAGATGTCCGGGTTGGCCGGACGGGGAGTGCGCGGTCGCACCATCAGCTCAGGATTATGGTTAGCGGGGAGAAACACCGTCTAGTTATACAAAGGGATACCTATACGAACGTATACCTATACACAGAGATAATGGTCCGGCCCCCCCATGCCACCTAAACTCAGATCGGACAGTGACCAGCCGGTGACTGCCACTTTTGCTCCGTATCTTTGTTCGCGGAAATCCAGTTACTAACCTCAATGGGTAAATTCATGTCCAACTCAAAACTTGAAGTTCTGACCCCGCTTAACAGCCAGATTATCTTTATCGATCAGCAACCGCAGATGGCGTTTGGCGTACAGTCAATCGACCGTCAGGTGCTGAAAAATAACACCGTCGCGCTGGCGAAAGCGGCCAGGGTGTTTAACATCCCGACGATTATCACCACCGTCGAAACCGAAAGTTTCTCCGGCTATACCTACCCTGAGCTGCTGGACGTGTTCCCGGGGCTGGATATTCTGGAACGTACCTCGATGAACTCATGGGACGACCAGAAAGTACGTGATGCGCTGGCTGCAAACGGTAAGAAGAAAGTGGTGGTGTCTGGCCTGTGGACTGAAGTCTGTAACAACAGCTTTGCGCTGTGCGCCATGCTGGAAGGGGGTTACGAAATCTATATGGTGGCTGATGCGTCTGGCGGCACCTCAAAAGAAGCCCATGACTATGCCATGCAGCGCATGATCCAGGCGGGCGTGATCCCGGTAACCTGGCAACAGGTAATGCTGGAGTGGCAGCGTGACTGGGCACACCGTGATACCTACGACGCAGTGATGAAGATCGCCAAAGAGCATTCCGGCGCATACGGCATTGGCGTGGATTATGCCTACACGA
Organism: Pantoea phytobeneficialis; assembly: GCF_009728735.1. Classification (NCBI taxonomy): domain Bacteria; kingdom Pseudomonadati; phylum Pseudomonadota; class Gammaproteobacteria; order Enterobacterales; family Erwiniaceae; genus Pantoea; species Pantoea phytobeneficialis. The sequence goes on along the minus strand of NZ_CP024636.1, from coordinate 2,168,794 downwards.
TGGTGCACAAAGCACCTTCACGTCAGGAGAGCGAGCACCGCACCCTGGCACCGGTTCCGGCACGCTAATTCCCTGCGGTTGACCGGCACCTGTTGTGCCGGTCACAGGAGGATCATGATGAATCCGTTGATCATTTCTCTGGGGGCGGGCGTGCTGGTGGGGCTGTTTTACGCGCTACTGCGGGTACGATCGCCAGCACCGCCTGCGATTGCGTTAGTCGGCCTGTTGGGCATGATTATTGGTGGGCAGATTATGGCGCATGTCAAGCCACAGCCGCAGGCCAGCACCATCACCACCCACGTTGATAAGGTCGGCTGAACATGTTGAAATCCTACGTTATCTCGTTGGGGGTAGGTGTTCTGGCCGGTGTGATCTACGGCCTGATCGATGTGAATTCCCCGGCGCCACCGGTGATTGCCTTGCTGGGATTGTTTGGCATGCTGGTGGGGGAGCAACTGGTGCCGCTGGCGCAACGGCTGATTCGCCGTCAGCCGGTGACTCTGGCCTGGTTCCGCCACGAATGTGTGCCAAAAATCAGTGGCACACCGCCGCCCGAAGGAGAGAAGGAACCCTAAGGAACATCCTCACGCTTGCGTGAGGATTATCGGAGGATTACAGCATGACGCTGCCACAGCATATCGTTATCGTTGACGACGAACGCTCAGTCCGTAATGGCCTGAGCAATTTACTGCATTCTGACGGATACACCACCAGCCTGTACGAATCAGGCGAAGAACTCCTCTGCGATGACAAAGCGTTAACCGGCGCGGCCATGTTGATCATCGACGTCAGACTGAAGGGGATGAGCGGTTTTGAGCTGTTCGCCATCCTGCAACAACAATCCGTGACCTTACCCGTGATTTTTATCTCCGCGGAGCAGGAAGAGGCGGTGCAATGGTATGCCATTGCGCTCGGCGCGGTGACCTTTTTGCGCAAGCCTATTGATGTTGATACGCTCCTGACCATCATACGTAACGAACTGTCTCACGGGGAAACACGCTAATGGGCATAATCTCGCTCCCGCAGGAAGGCAACGAAGAACAGAAAATCACCTTGCCGGACGAGATGGTGCTGACCCCACTGGCGCAGGATGGCAGCATCGCCTGGCTAATGGGACGAGAGACGACCGGTGAAGCTTTTATAATCGCTACCGCCGCCAGTGACGAACTGGCATTTCAGGGGACGCAGCTACTCAAAAATGAGCTGACGCTGGCCCCGCATCTGGCAACCCGCTGGGCGGTAAAACCCCTCGGCTACACCCGCTATCAGGGACACTATGCGCTGGTGTACCCGGCCTTTCCTTATCGCACGCTGGCGGGGATTATTGCGATGCCGCCCGAGCAGATTGCCGATTACCTGCGTAATGCCATCCAACTCTGTCTGCCATTAAGCCAGGCGCATCATCAGGGCATTGTGCATGGCGATATCAAACCGGCGCATCTGTTCCTGAACAACGATGGATCTTTTCGTCTCGGGGGCTTTGGCCTTGCCTCGGTGACGCTGGATTCGCAACTGAAAAATTCGCTGCGCGCCTCCGGTGGCACGCTGGCATACATGTCGCCAGAACATACCGGGCGCACCCCTTTTCCGGTCAGCAATCTGAGTGATCTCTACAGCCTCGGCGTGGTGCTGTATGAAATGCTGACCGGTAAGTTACCCTTTGGCTCTCCGCAGGCTGGCCAGGCGGAGTGGATCCATCACCATCTGGCCACCGCACCGCGCCCACCTGAAGCGATTCGCCCCGATGTACCGGCCATGCTGTCGGCCATTATCCTGCGTTTGCTGGCAAAATCGCCGCTGGATGGCTACCAAACCATCGATGGTTTAATGGCTGACCTGCGACGCTGCAAAGCGACCCTGACGCCACAAGGCACCATCGCTGCTTTTACCCTCGGACTTCAGGAGCGTTTCACCAGCAATTATCGTGTCGAAACGCTGTTTACCGGCCATGCCCAGGCTCGGGTGTTACTGGATGCGCTGGATGAAGTACAACGCAGCGGCACGCATCATCTGGTAATGATTGGGGGCGCGCCGGGAGCAGGGAAATCAGCAATTATCGCGTCGGCACTGAAAAAGCTGCAACACAAGCCGATTCTGCTCACGGTCGGCAAAGCGGATCAACATTCGCCGCAGGTGCCTTATTCGGCGCTCAGCGCCGCGTTCCGAACGCTCACTTTATATCTGCTTGGCTTGTCTGCCGCCGACGTGATGGTCTGGCGCGCGCGTCTGCTGCGCGCGTTGGGTGATGATTGCGATCTGGCTGTCGAACTGGTGCCGGAATTGCGTCAACTGCTGGATATCCCTCAGACGGTGCTGACCACCGATACATTAAGCGATGCGCGCGAACGTTTTCATCAGATGGCGTGCGCATTGATCAAGGCGTTTGCCTCTTCTGGCAAAGCGCTGGTGATGTTAATTGACGATGTACACTGGGCCGATCAGGCCAGCCTGCAACTGCTGGAAAATGTGTTTCAGCGTAATGACCATCTGCCTTTTTTGCTGGTGATCGCCCACCGTGACGCAGAATCGATGCCTTGCCCGCAGGTAGCGGATTTTCTCACACGTATCCGTGGCGCGGCCGCACGCCTGACTGAGATCACCCCTGAGCCGCTGAATGCCAAAATGGTGGCGCGCTGGCTGGCCGGGATGTTGCATACCCGCAGCAGCGGAACGACTGAACTGGCGCAGCTGATCCATGAGAAAACTGGGGGTAATCCGCTTTTTTTACAGGAATTTTTCAAGCAGGCGATCGCTGACGGGTTGATTTTCTATACCCAGGACCCGCTGAAGTGGCATTACGATCAAGGTGCTTTGCGGGCACGTCATTACACCGATAATGTCGCCAGCCTGGTGGTACGACAACTGGAACGGATGCCAGAGCCGACACGCCAACTGTTGGGGAGCATGGCCTGTCTCGGTGCCAAGGGACAACTGGGACTGCTCAGCCAGATTCTTGGCACCCGCCCGCATCATGTTCAGCAACGGTTAAGACCGGCGCTGGCGGCACGGTTTATCACCATTACCGATAATGACTACGCCTTTACCCACGGTCGAGTTCATGACGCGGCGTTTTTATTGATCGGTCCCAGACAGAAATTGCTTATCCATCAGCAGGCGGCAGCGTTGCTGGCTGCATCCGCACCGCGTGCCGAAGGCAATGAGATGCTGTTCCGCGCGGTGCATCATATTGCGATGGCGGCGGATATGCCGGTAGATGCGGTGCAACATCGTAACTACTTTCAACTGAGCCTGACGGCAGCGCAGCGCGCCAAACGGGCAGGGGATTATGCCTCTGCGTTACGCTATTTGCGCACCGCGCGCGTGTTGAATGATCAGCGCGGCGAGGGCGAGCATTTCCTGCTCGGCTTTGAAGAGGCGGAGTGCCAGTTTTTGCAGGGTAATCTTAACGAGGCGCAAACGCGCTGTACCGCGCTGCTCGGTATGCCCGGCAGTTTGACCGAGAAATCGGCCGTGGCCTGCCTGTCGGCGGAAATTCATATGCGCCAGTCGGACAACTTTCTGGCGCTGGAGACAGCCCTGGCATGGCTTTCGGTATTTGGTGTGCACTTTAATCGCTATCCCGACGAAGAGGAGTGCAATGCGGCCTGGTATGCCCTGAAAGCCCGGCTGGGGCCAGACCCGGCGGCCACACTGGGCGTATTGCCGCTGATGGCGAATCGCGAAAAAGAGTCGGTGCTGAACCTGATGGCCAGCACCATCTTTGCGTCGTCGTACGATTGTCCCCAGCTGCACCTGCTGCTGGTGTGCAAAATCCTCGATATGACGCTGGATCATGGCATTGCCGGGGCCTCGGTGTTCGGTCTGTCGTGGTTTAGCGTGCTGATTACTGACCGCTACCAGGAATATCATTACGGCTTTAAGTCCGGGCTGCTCGCCAGCCAACTGGCTGAGAAACATAATTTTTTACGTTTTAAAGCCCGCACGTTGCTGCCTCTTGATCAAGTGGGGATCTGGACGCAACCGCTGGCCTTCGCAATCGATTGCGCGAAGAAAAGTTTCAATGTGGCGCTGGCGCATGGCGACAAATCCTTTGCCTGTCTTTCATTGCGTCATCAGGTGATGAACTACCTGACGCGTGGCGATCATCTGGAGTCGGTGCAGACCACCATTGAACGGGGGCTGGCGTTTACGCAGAAATCGTTTTATCCCGATGTGGAAAACGTGTTGTTGATGCAAAAGCATCTGGTGATGCATCTGCGCGGCAGCCGTCGGGAAAAATTTAGCGGTGTCGATGCCTTTCCAACTCACCTGGTCGGCAGCGAGCCAGGCCCCGTTTCCGGGCCAAAAGCGATGGTGTTGTTCTGGTCGTGGCTGTATCGCGGTATGGCGCATTTCTATGCCGGTGAATATACGCAGGCCACCCCCTGTTTTGCCGAAGCCGCGTACCTGGTCAAAGCCGTACCGGGTTATATCTACCTGATGGATTTACATTTCTTCAGCGCCCTGACGCTCACCGTCCCACTGGCAAGCGGCCAGGCGAATGCTGCGCTGCACAAAACCGTCCACGCGCATTTTGAGCAGCTGGTGCAGTGGTCGGTGCTGAATCCCGAATTGTTTGCTGACAAGGTGGCACTACTGGCTGCTGAACTGGCGCGCCTGCGTGGTGAAGTGGGCGAGGCGCTGAGTCAGTACGAAATGGCGATCAATCTGTCGCGCAAAGCAGGTTACGTGCATATCAATGCATTGGCTTACGAGCTGGCGGGGGATTGCGCCAAGGCCTGGAACCTGAATGTCCCGGCCGATGCCTATTTAAAAGGGGCCATCAGCGGCTGGGAAAACTGGGGGGCGCTCGCCAAAGTGCGGCAGCTTGAGCAACGCGATCCCCAACTGGCGACGCAAAAACCGGGCAATGCCTTCACCACCATTCCGTTTGAGGATGAATCGATTCGCGACCTCGAGAGCGTGGTCACGGCGGTGCGCGCCCTGACGGAGGAGATCAATCTCGACCGGTTGATCCATATCCTGATGCGTATGCTGCTGGAGCGCGCGGGCGCACAGCGTTGCCTGCTGATTCGCGTGCTGGATGGCAATATCCCGGAAACGGAAGCCTGGGCGGAAGCGAATGCCGATGGCGTCAAAGTCAGGATCGTTAAACAACGCCCGACAGCCAGCGATTTGCCGTTGTCGGTGCTTTCCGCGGTGATCCGCACCGGGCAGGAGATCCGTACCGGCAAACCGGAGGATTTCAGCCCCTTCAGTCAGGACCCGTATCTGGTTTCCTCGGGAGCGGCGGTGATGTGCGTACCGATGTTCAAACAGGCCAATATGGTGGGGGTGTTGTACCTTGAAAACCGCCTGATGCCGGATGTATTTACCGCCGAACAATCACATATCGTGAAAACCCTGAGCGCCCAGGCCGCCGTTTCAATCGAAACCGCCCGTTTATATGCGGAATTGTTGGAGGAGAACATCCATCGCCGCCGGGTGGAGAAGCAATTACGCACCAGCCAGACGTCGCTGATGCTGGGGGAGAAAATCAGTCATACCGGCACCTGGAGCTGGGAGATTGAACAGGATTTAATGTCGGTATCGGATGAGTACCTACGTATTCTCGGTTTGCCGGAACAACCGAAAACGCTGTCGATGGCGGATTTTATGACCTTCGTGCACCCCGATGACCATCAATGTATCAACGACCTGGTCAGCGACAGCGTACAGAACGGCATCAGCATGCAGGCGGAATTTCGTATTATCCGCCCGGATGGTGAATGTCGTTACATCAAAGGGATCGGCGATCCGGTGAATAATTGGCCGGAGGTGAAAGAATATTTCGGCACCATTTCGGACATCACGGTACAACGCCGGGCTGAAGATGCCGCCCGGATGGCGCAGGCGGATTTGGCGCGGGTTTCGCGCGCCACCACCGTCGGTCAGTTAACCGCGTCAATTGCGCATGAAATCAACCAACCGCTGATGTCGATTGTCGCGCATGCCGGTGCCAGCCTGCGCTGGCTGAAACGTGAGCAGAGCCATATTGAGAATGCCTGCTTCAGCCTTGATGAGATTTTGCAGGAAGGCAAACGCGCCGGCGATATTATTCGCGGCTTGCAGGCGTTAACCCGCAAACATGACTCGGTGTATGCCAAAGCCAACCTGCATTTAATTGCGCGCGATATCCTGGCGCTTTCACGGGCGGAGATTGAACGTAAATGGATCTCACTGGAGCTGAAGCTGCACGCCGAGCACGCGGAAGTTTATTGTGACCGCATCCAGATTCAGCAGGTGCTACTGAACCTGGTGGTGAACGCCATTGATGCTATGACCGGCATCGAAGATCGTGGACTGGTCCTGACGCTTGCCACCGCTAACCCCACACCGGGTACCATCCGTTTTGAGGTGCGGGACACCGGTTCAGGTATTCCTGACGCGGTGAAGGAACATATCTTTGATTCGTTCTATACCACGAAAAAAGAGGGGATGGGCATGGGTCTGACCATCAGTCACGGCATCATTAAAAAGCACTGTGGTGAGCTGAAAGGGGAAAACCGGGCTGACTGCGGCAGTGTGTTCTGGTTTACCTTACCCACCGAACCGCCAGCCAGCGTATAAGATTAGCGACGGCGCGTGCTGAGAATATTCAGTCGTTCAGCAGCACGCACCAGGTCGGATAACGAACGGACATTCATTTTTTCCATCACCCGACGTTTGTGTACCTTGGCGGTGATTTCACTGATACCCATCTCAGCGGCGATTTGCTTATTGAGCAGGCCGCTGATCGCCAGCAACATCACCTCACTTTCACGCGGCGTCAGCGATTGATGGCGGGACGTGATGTCGTACTTTTCCTGCGAGGAAGCCAGATTCTCTTCCGCGATCGCCAGCGCCTCGGCCACCGCTTGTAATATGCGATCCGGATCGACCGGCTTGGTCAGGAACTCACAAGCGCCGGTTTTCATCGCCCGAACCGTAACCGGAATGGTGCCGAAACCGGTGAGAAAAATGGTTGGGATAACATAACCACGCGCATTCAGCGCATTCGCCACGGCAAAACCATCGGCACCCGGCATATTAATATCCAGAATCAGACAACCGGGAACCTGTGGAAACGCATAGTCAAGAAAGGCCTGGGCGGTAGAAAAAGCGATAACGTCATAATTTTCTGAGCTAAGTAGGTTACTCAGAGCAGAACGTACCGACTCGTCATCATCAACAACGTAAACTATGTGATTCATAGAAGATCTCTTCTCAACCTGAATTTCACGGATGTTTAAAAGTCGTGCTCAATAGCCAATATAGTGCGAAAAAAGGCAGGTTCAACCTGCGCGAGATGTATGGTAGTTAGAATGCCTGTGCATGTTAGCACAATTGTTAGCATTATCATCAGGTAATGTTGATAGCGGCGTGAATTATCGCGCTGTTTTCTGGCTGGTTTTAATGCCCAGGATAAATCACGCATCAAAGGCCAGGGCGCGCGATAAATCGCGCCGCTACAGGGGAGGTCAACTGTTTTTACTGAGGGCCAGGAATCCGGATTTGAATTTCACTTTACCCACGGTGCGATTGTAATTAATGACCAGTTGCGCTAACTGAAATTGTATGGCGGCATTCAGGTTATCACTATCTTCTTGTGATGGTTTGTTTTTTTCAATTTCAATCGCCATCTTTTGCATTGCCTGAGAAATGTCATCAATACAAACCTGGAAAACGTCTTTATCCAGATTCAAATATTCAGCCTGCACTTTCGCCATATAATCATCAGCGAGTTTACTTAACTCCAGGACTTCAATATTGGTTATGGTTTCATCTTTTTCATATTCAGCAAGTTTTCCTTGCAATGCGGGCACGTCTGACTTGAGAGAGAGTCTCATGTTACACCTCTGGCTTCGGTTATATTTCAACAGCGACACATATTGAAATCTAGTCGGGAAAGTGTGTTTGTCAATCAGGCTTTTTATTGAAAAAATGGTCTATTTTTCATCTATTTAATCAGTCTGGCATGTATTGCAGGCTTATCATATCAATTGCTATTAATTCTTATCATGATAAATAAAATTTGATGCCATTGCGGAATGTTCTTTACAGGAAAACACAATAAAAAACAGGCAGGGAAATATGATTAACTTCCTCTGCCTGATTCATCTGAATTAACCGCTTCGATAATAAAACTAGGCGCGAATAAACGCCAGCAGGTCGGCGTTGATCACATCAGCGTGGGTGGTGTGCATACCGTGAGGGAAGCCGGGGTAAATCTTTAAGATGCTGTTTGGCAGTAACTCATCCTGCAACAAGGCGGCCGCTTTATAGGGCACCACCTGATCGTCATCGCCCTGCAACACCAGGGTGGGAACGGTGATGGCCTTTAAATCTTCCGTCTGATCGGTTTCCGAAAAGGCTTTGATCCCTTCGTAATGCGCTTTGGCGCTGCCGATCATCCCCTGACGCCACCAGTTCTGAATCGTTCCCTGGGAAATCTCTGCACCTGGACGGTTGAAACCATAGAAAGGGCCGGAAGCGACATCAAGGTAGAACTGCGCACGGTTTGCCGCCAGCGCGGCGCGAAAACTATCGAACACCTCCAGCGGGGTGCCATTGGGATTGCTGGCGGTTTTTAACATCAACGGAGGCACCGCGCTGATCAACACCGCTTTGGCAACACGCCCCTGCGGCTGGCCATATTTGGCAACATAGCGGGCCACCTGACCACCACCGGTAGAGTGGCCGATATGCACCGCATGATGCAGGTCAAGATGTTCCGCTACCGCTGACGCATCTGCTGCGTAATGGTCCATATCATGTCCGTCACTGACCTGGTCCGAGCGACCATGACCGCGACGATCAATCGCAATCACCCGGTAACCTTGCGCCAGAAAGAACAGCATCTGATTGTCCCAGTCATCCGCCGTTAACGGCCAACCGTGATGGAAAACAATCGGTTGAGCCTCTTTGGGGCCCCAGTCTTTAAAGAAAATATTCACGCCATCTTTTGTCGTTACAAATGCCATAGAACAGACTCCTCATTGATACTTAAGGTTTTCTTCATCAGCCCCGGGGGTGGCACACGATTTTTCCCCCGCGAAAGTATAGTCAGAGAAGCCTGTCACTGTCGGGACACAAGCCTGTCCCGGCGGCCTTGATTACCGGTTGGCTTAAGGGTTTTTCAATTGTATTTCATAAGGTTGCATTGATTAATGCAGGGCGGGAGCACGGCTCAATTTGTACATGAGAGACGGTGTTACCGGGTGTATTTAATCAACTCTGCGCCAGGCTCGATATGATTCACATAGCGTTCACTGTCGCCTTTCCAGGTGGCCCCGGCTTCTTTCGACTGCATCACGACCCGAGCGGCGGCATCATCCAACAGGGTGCTGCGGGCCGGTGCGCTTTGCGCCACATTGACCACCGAAAATAGCAGGGCAAGACTGGCAATAATAATGTTGAAAGATTTCATGATGATTTCCTGTGTGATCCAATTTATAAGCAGACTTGGCTGCGATTGAATAAATTGTAAACACCGGGGCGAGGTAACAAAATAGCGGATACCTGGCGAAGTCATTCAGATAATTTGAAGGAATAACTGATCATCAGGGCAGCGTGAGCAATTATATCTTCGTATAACTATCCTTCTGTATAACTTACTTTTTTTCCATCCCCCTCAGATAATTGACGCGTTTCTTTCAGGGGAGGGGTAAATGAAGCTCACAACACTGGCGCTGTTAGCACCGTGGATTTTTATCGGCAGCCACGCCTCAGCAGCCGAAATTTATAACAAAGATGGCAACAAATTAGACTTATATGGACTCGTGTCCGGCTTGCGCTATTTTAGCGATGATAAAAGTCAGGACGGCGATCAATCCTATATGCGCGTCGGCTTCAAAGGGCAGACACAGATTTCTGATCTGCTTATCGGCTATGGACAATGGCAAAGCCAGTTCAATACCAATCAGGCCGAAAGTGAAAGCGACTCGATGTTCACTCGCCTGGGGTTTGCCGGGATCAAAGCCGGTAAATATGGTTCCTTTGACTATGGGCGCAACGTCGGGGTGTTATACGATGCACTCAGCCTGACCGATATGCAGCCCGAGTTTGACGCCCTGACCTACAATACCGACCAGTTTATGTTCCGGCGCGGCAACAGCCTGGCGACATACCGCAATACCGGTTTCTTTGGTGCGGTTCAGGGGCTGGATTTTACCCTGCAATATCAGGGTAAAAATGATGGCGGTGGAGAACCCGGCGCGCGCGATGTCCTGCGACAAAATGGCGACGGCTACGGGATGTCGGTTGCCTGGGCGTTTGGCGATGGCTTTAAAGCCGTCGGTGCCTTTACCCATTCCGACCGCACCCGCGAGCAGAACAGCACCGCCAGCGGCATCATGGGGCGGGGCGATCATGCGGAAGCTTACTCGGCCGCACTGAAATATGATGCGCATGGCTGGTATGTCGCCACCATGTACACCCAGGCGTACAACGCTTCACGCTTTGGTTCCCGCAGCGGTTCTGACATCTATGGCTATGCCAACCAGTCGCAAATCTTCGAAGTTTTTGCTCAATACACCTTTGACTCAGGCTTTGTTCCGTTTATCGCCTATAACCAGGCTCGGGCTAAAGATCTCGGTCTGGCGGGCAATGGCAAGCTGTATGGCAATCAGGATCTGGTGAGATTTGTCGATTTCGGTACGTCATATCTTTTCAATCAAAATATGCTCGCCTATGTCGACTATAAGCTGAACCTGATCGATAGCAGCGATTTCACAACCGCAGCGGGTGTCTCCACTGACGATGTCCTCGCCATCGGTCTGGTGTATCAGTTTTAACGTTAAGGAGAAAACGATGAAGTTTGTCACATTAACCTGTAGTTTGCGCAGTGGTTCGGTGAATGCCGCCATCGCCAGTACCTTACCGGAACTGGCTCCTGAGGGCGTGGTGTTTGAGGCACTGGGCTCGCCTGGCGAATTCCCGCATTACAGCATGGACACCGAAATGGCCGGATTCCCGGCGGCGGTGGTCGCGATGGCTGAACAGATTAAGCAGGCCGATGGTCTGGTGATCATTACGCCGGAATACAACCATTCGATACCGGGTTTGCTGAAAAACGCACTCGACTGGTTGTCACGGGTCAATCCCCAGCCACTGGCCGGGAAACCGGTGCTGATTCAATCCGCTTCGCCGGGCAAATTAGGCGGGGTGCGGGCGCAGATGCATCTGCGGCAAATCCTTGGCTATTTCGACGCCAAAGTTCTGAATAAGCCAGAAGCGATGATCGGCGATGTCGGCCATAAGGTGATTGACGGTGTGCTGGTGGATGAAGACACCAAACGCTTCCTGACACGGCAACTGGTGGCCTTTACCGAGTTTGCCGGACACTAATTTTCGTCAATGATGGGTTATGTTGGTGCATAACCCCTGATTTCCTGCCCCATATTGGTTCAACCCCGCCTCCGTTTTTCAACTGCGCCGGTTCTTTCTGACATGAATTATCAGCAAAGATAAAACTGGCACACTTAATGCTTAGTCATTGTTGAACAAACAACACCAGAGGCTCCACTATGAAAACGATGTTACGCATGGCCTGTCTTGCCGCACCTGTGTTTTTCAGCGTGGCCCAGGCTGCCACCCTTGTACCCGGTAGTCTGACCATTGGCTCTGACCTGACGTATCCGCCGTATAACTTCCTCAAACAGGATAAACCAGCGGGCTTTGATGCCGAGTTTATTGACCTGATCGCCTCACCGATGAAACTCAAGCCGGTGGTGAAGGACACCCGTTTTGCCAGCCTGATCCTCGGTCTGAAAAGCAACAAATTCGACGTCGTGGCTTCCACGCTTTACGTCACGCCTGAACGGGCGCAGCAGGTGGATTTCCTGCCGTATATGAAGACCGGGGGTTCGCTGCTGGTGACCGCCAGCTCCAGTTTTGCTCCGCAGAAACCGGAAGATCTGTGCGGTAAGCGGGTAGCATCGATCAAAGGCGGAGCCTGGATCGCCCGGTTGAATAAGGTGTCTGTTGACTACTGTCAGCCTAAAGGGCTGGGGGCTATTTCGGTACGTGAATTCCCGACCTCGCCGGAAGCCACTCAGGCTTTGCTGTCAGCCGCGGTGGATGTGCAGTACGAAGATGCTGCCGTCGCCAAAGCCACCGTCGAAAAAACCGGTAACCGCCTGAAAATCTCTTCTCAGCAGATGATTTATCCCGTGGTGGTGGGGCTGGCGGTGAATAAAGACAATCCACAGCTGTTGAGCGCGCTGAAAGCCTCGTTTGCACAGAAGGTGAGCGACGGTAGCTATCGAGCGCTGTTGCAGAAATACAACCTGCAAATGCCGGATGCCGATGAAACCGCCAAAGCGCTGGCAGGCACGCTGTAACAAGGGTTAGCACTGGAGGAAGCATGCAATTTGACTGGCCTTACCTGATAAGTTTATTTCACTACGCAGACTTCTGGCGGGCCAGTTGGCTGGTGGTACAACTCAGTGTGCTGACCTGGTTAGGCGGAATCGTGCTGGGGCTGGGAGTCGCGCTGGCAAAACAGTCGCGCAATGCCGTGCTGCGTAACGCTGCTGCCTGTTACATCTGGCTGTTCCGCAGTTTGCCACTGTTGGTGCTGCTGATTTTTATCTTTAACCTGCCGCAAATTTTCCCGGCAACCAGCGGCGTGCTTTCTAACCCATTCGCCGCCGGTTTGCTGGCGTTGATTATCAGCGAAACCGCTTATATCGCTGAGATTCACCGTGGTGGCTTGCTGTCCGTGCAGCGTGGGCAGTTTGAAGCGGGCAGGGCGTTAGGACTCAACAACGCCCAGATCCGTTTGAGCATCATCATTCCCCAGGCATTACGCATCTCACTGCCAACGCTGGTGAACGAGTTTATCACCATCGTGAAGATGACCTCGTTGGTGTCGGTGATCTCGCTATCAGAAATTCTGATGGTGGGTGAGCGTCTGTATACCGACAACTTCAAGGTGATGGAAACGCTGCTGGCGGTGGCCTGTTACTACGTTCTGATTGTCACCCTGTTCGAACGGCTATTCGGCTGGCTGGAGCGTCGTTGGGATGTGCAGAATCGCACCCCGGCAGCTTTTGATGTCGCCCAGGCCAGAGCCCGTTTACCGGCTCCGCAGGTGCAGACACGTAAAAGCCATAGCGCGTCAGCCAAACCGATTCTGCAATTAACCGGCCTGAGCAAAGCCTTTAATGGCAAGACGGTGCTGCGGGATATCAACCTTAGCGTCCAGCCCGGCGAAGTGATCTCAATTATCGGTCCTTCAGGCTCCGGCAAAACCACCTTGATCCGCATGGTCAATGGTCTGGAGACGATGGACCAGGGCAGCGTGGAACTGCTGGGGCAAGAATTTATCCGTGCCGGTCAGCGTGAAAATGCCTTGCCTTATCGGGCGCAGATCACCCGACTTGGCATGGTATTCCAGGGCTTCAATCTGTTCCCGCACAAAACGGTGCTGGAGAACCTGATGTTGGCTCCGCGTCTGCACAACCTCGATAGCCGTGAAGATCTGCATCAACGCAGTCTGGCGATGCTGGATAAAGTCGGCATGTTGGAACATGCCACCAAATATCCGCATCAGTTATCCGGCGGCCAGCAGCAGCGAGTGGCGATTGCACGTACTCTGGTGATGAAACCGGCGGTGGTGTTATTTGATGAGCCGACCTCCGCGCTGGACCCGGAGCGCGTCAGCGAAGTGTTGCAGGTGATTGAAAAGCTGGCAGAGGAGGGGATTACCATGCTGATCGTCACCCATGAGATGAAGTTTGCTTTTGCCATTTCTGATCGTGTGGTGTTTATGGAGCAAGGGCGCATTGAAATTGACGCTTCACCGGCTGAGATTCGTCAAATGCGCGATCACCGCATCTTCCGTTTTATTGACGATATGGCCACGGCCTGAGGGCAAAGCATGAAAGGTTTTGCCGGAGAAACCCGTACCTTAACCATTGAAATTCCAGAACATCTTGATCTATCGGGTTTGCCTGCCTTTGAGCGGATTTCGATTTTGCTGCGAGAAAATATCATCAGCGGCAACCTGGTTGCGGGACAGGCATTGGCGGAGATCGAACTGGCAGCGTTATGCGATAGCTCGCGTAACACGCTTCGCGAAGCGCTGCGCTTTTTACATGGCGAAGGGCTGGTGAATTATCACCAGAATCGCGGGGTGTTTGTTCGTCAGCTCGATAAGCGCGATGTGCGTGACATTTTCAAGGCGCGTCGGCATCTGGAAGTACTGGCGCTGACGGTCAACAGCCCGATCAGTGATTTTCACCTGGCGCGTATGGCGCAGCATCTGGATAACGCCGCCCAAGCTGCGGCGAACGAGGCGTGGCGCAGCGTCGGTACCCACAGTCTGCGTTTTCATCAAAGCATCGTGCAGATGCTGGGTTGTGCGCGTTTTAATGATTTTTTCAGCGTGCTGCTGGCGCAATTACGTCTGCTGTTTTGCAGCGGAGCCGGCGAACGTGACTTTCAGTTGCCGTGGATTGCGCGTGACCGCGAAATCCTGGCATTACTGAGCCAACAACAAAGTGAGGCGGCGTGTCGTGCGCTGATTGACTATCTCGATTACTCGGAGCGTCAACTGACCGCCACCTTTAGCCATCCTCTTTCTCAAGGAGAATCATACTGATGTCGAATTATCCTGCCGCTTATCAGAGCACATCCGGCTCTGCACTGGATGTTGATCGCGCGTTTTATCAGGCGCTGGCCGAAGGGCCACGCGAGTTGACCGCATCCCATTTGATCCCGATCCGTACGGGTTTTGCCTGGGAAGTCCCGGCCGGACATCTGTTCCGTATCACCACGCCAGAAGGCCCGCAGGTAGGGGATTTGAATATCTGGAACCGCCGCGATCCGCGTGAAAGAATGTGGGTTTCCCGCACACGCCAGCTACAACGGGCGCATCTTTCTACTTATGATCGTCTGTGGTCAAACTTGCCGTTTATCCGGCCTATGGCGACCATTACCGCAGATTCACTGGCGGATTATGGTATCGATAGCGACGGTGGGCGCGTGCATGATCTGCTGGGCACACGTTGCGATCCTTATGTTAACAAGCTGCTGACCGGTGAGGATTTTGATTTCCATTGTCATTCAAACCTGGTGCGTGCCGTGCAGCCGTGGGGGCTGACGGAATTTGATGTTCATGATGTGATGAACGTTTTCCAGTGCACTGGTCTGAATGATGATGACCAATATTTTATGAAAGCCTGTCCGGCGCAGAAAGGCGACTACCTTGAGTTCTTTGCCGAGATCGATCTGTTATGCGCGCTGTCAACCTGTCCGGGTGGCGATCTGTCATTGCCAATGTGGGGTGATGAAGCAGAGGATACGCTGAAAGTGTGCCGTCCGTTGGGGGTAGAAATCTATAAACCGCAGGAAGCGTTACTGACAAACTGGAAGCCATCAGAATCGCCGAATTATCGGGGTAATCATGGTATGCAGTTGAAGCCAGTGAGCTGGTAATTGCCACAAGCAAGAGCCAGCCGCGGGGGCTGGTTCTTAACATAATCTGAATTTCTGGTCTGGGGATAAAATCACGATCAATGGCGCATAATGTATATTATGTTAAATGCGATATCCGGCTAACCCCGCAACGCCACCCCATCCCGTAGCGGCGCGATTTATCGCGCAGGTTTTACGTCACCACTGCTGGATGATGCGCGATAAATCGCGCCGCTACGAAATAACCGGAACACACCTGGCAGCGCTACGCAAAATCTCCCGCCCAATCCCCCTGCGCTTCTCTCAGAATTCACGTAGCGATGCCTGATCTAAACCTTATATCTCATCACTTCCCTGATATTTTTCTGAACGGCAATGGAGACAACTCATCCTCATGCTATGTTTTCATGTCTCGACATAAACCAATGGAGAAAAATAATGAGGTCATCATTTCAATTCCTCCTGATGCCCCTTTTGGCTGTTACACGTATTGCCAGTCAGCCCAATGAGAATAATGATGGCAATATGGTTTCATCTATGAAGTTTATAAATAATGATCGTGGTAACAGCATGGTGTCTAATCAGGGCGTGGCTTCCTGCTCCACATCATATTCCGAATTTATTAAGTCTTTTGGTATGCCCCAGGATGTTTGCGAACAAAACATTAAAACCAGCCAGGAATGGTTGTCGCGTAAAGAGTCAGCAAAAGTTGACGCAACGTCAGGCATCCTGAAAAAAGCCAATAAAATAGTAGAAAATGAGATAACGCAGCGCTGCGCCAGGTCAACAAAAAATGAAAGGGATATCTTAACCACCGCAATACGACATAAGACAATAGCCTGTGATACCTTACGGGAAATCATTAGCGAAATAAAAAACGTCAGACTCACCAACGTCAGGCTTCCTGACGGGGAAATTGTAAATGCCAGTCCGGACTTAAAAAGCATCTCATTCGAAAGATGTTTCAACACCGCAGGCGATGAAATTAATAATAAAATACTGGAATGCAGGAAATACCTTCAGACATTCAAAGCGAATAATAAGTATGGCGACCAGTCCATTGTAAAACAAAACAATGTTTTCATAAATAATATTATCGATGACCTTGATTTATTGGAGAATCTATTTCGACAAGTTGAAAGTAAGGAGGCGGATATCGTGAGCAATTTACAGAGGCATTGCAACAGTGAAAGATTTAGTCCCGTCTGGGATCAATTCGACGCTGCTACACTCACGCTTAACAAGCTAAATAAGGTTGTTACCCAACTGGAAGAGAATCTCCAGTCGTTAAACACCCTCGTCATCCCACCTCCTGGCCCAATACGGGCGTAATCCCCTCGCCCACTTCCGGCGCGATCAATCGCGCCGTTACCCATCAGTGCAATTACGCAGTAGCATCAAAAATCACATACAACTTACGCATTGGCGTCTCCATCACCCAGGTGCCCTGCGTGTTGGCTTCAAAGAAAAAGCTGTCGCCCGGTTTGAAGGTTAAAGTGGCCTCACCGTCTGGCGTAAAGCTGCCAATCCCTTCGAGGAAATGCATGACCTCCGCCTGTTTCACGCCACGACGATAGCTTCCCGCGGTGCAGGCAAAGATGCCGCAATCAATGTCTTCCTTACCAGCAATCACCGTCTGAATACCGGAAAGCTGAATGGCGGCAGTGCCGGGTAAACCCTCAACGCTGCCCCAATCTTCCAACTGTTTAATGGCCGCTGGCTGCGTTAATTTTTGCACTTTCATATAAAAAATTTCCTCATTTTCAACTTGTTAGGCTGAAGTCAGCTTAAACAATGCATGCGCGAAATGGCGGCAGTTTTCACGCGCCAGAAGAAACTTTTGGGTGTAAATCCGCAGGGGTTTAGCAGAAACTTTTGTCAGGCGACAAAAAAGTCATAGCCGTCAAGCTATGACTTTATCAATGGCGTTTACAGCGAAGAGATTACGTCAGTGCGCAGGTTAATGATGTGCTTACGAATTGAGGCGAGGCTTTTTTCCCGGTCGCCTTCACGCATGGCATTCAACAGATCAAGGTGCTCAGCGTGATTTTCCTGCTGCCGGTGCAACGGGCTGTGCAGACGAAACAGACGCACGTTCACCCGCAATCCCTTCAATACCTGCGCCAGCACCAGATTGCCGCTGGCTTCGGCAATGGTGTTATGCAGCTTTTCATCGAAGCGCCAGTAAAGATGCTCCTGCTCAGTTTCGCTGGCGATCAACTCCTGCAACTCTTTAATCAGGTTGTCGAGGGTGGCGGCACTGATTTTGTCCAGCGCCTTACCCACCGCCTCTGCCTCCAGCACCTCACGCAGCGCCATAGTATCCAGATACTCTTTGATATCGATGGTGCGCACGGTATAAGAACGGGCACCGCGGCGTTCCAGCAGATTTTCACCTGCCAGGCGCACCAGTGCCTCACGCATCGGCGTGCGGGATACCTGTAACTCTTCCGCCAGGCGCGACTCCAGCATTTCACTGCTGCCGGGGATCTTACGCTCCAGAATTAACTCTTTCAGCAATGCATAAACCTGTTCAGACAGACTGGCTGATTTCATATACAACGGCTTCGCAGCCATAATCGCAGCAAGAGTATGATCCTGATAGTCGGTCATCTTTATGCAGTTTCCAGGAGTAAAATTGGGTGTGAGTTTACCGGATTATCCTCTCACAGGGAAAGGCACCGCGCAGGGCAGAAACGCCCCACTGCCCGCTCTGCCGTGATATTGCCCTTCTGACCAGACTTTTTCACCGCGCGAAAGCGTGAGGGCGGGCCACGCCTGCACCCGTTTGCCTTCATACGGAGTGTGATCAGCATTGGTATGCAAATCATTGTTAGTAATGGTTTTATCGAGATCGGTATCCCAGATAACCAGGTCCGCATCTGAACCCACCGCGATGCTGCCTTTCTGCGGATAAAGTCCGTAGAGTTTTGCCGGTGCGGTGGCGGTCAAATCGACAAAACGCTGTGCCGAGATACGGTTTTGCAATACGCCTTCACTCATCAACAGCGGCAAACGCGTTTCCAGCCCGGCAATACCGTTCGGCACCAGGTCGAAAGAGGCATTGTCGCCGTGTAATTTCTTGCCGCGAGGATCATCAAAATTAAACGGGCAATGATCCGAGGAAAAAATAGTGAAGGTGCCGTTGGCTAAGGCATTCCACACCGCATTCTGACTATCGGTATCCCGCGGTGGCGGGCTACAAATGCATTTCGCGCCGTGGAAACTGTCATCAATACCGAGATCTTCAGCGGTCAGAAACAAATATTGCGGGCAGGTTTCGGAGAAAATATTGATGCCCTGACCCCGCGCCCAGTAAATCTGTTCTATGGCGGCGCGGCTTGATACATGAACTAACAGAATTGGCACATCAACCAACTCCGCCAGAGAAATAGCGCGGTGCGTCGCTTCGCGCTCACCAATGGGCGAATGCGCCAGCGCATGATAACGCGGTGCAGTTTTCCCCTGTTTTTTCAGTCGTTCCGTCAGCCAACTGATGCAATCATCATTCTCTGCGTGAATCATCGAAATCGCACCCGCCTCGCGTGCGGCTTCCAGCACATTGAGGATGTGATGATCGGTCAGTTTTAACGCGTCATACGTCATATAAATCTTGAACGAGGTATAACCCTGCGCAATCACTTCCGGGATCTCGTCAATCACCGCCTGGCTGGCATCGGTAATAATGACGTGGAACGCATAATCGATACTGGCTTTGCCTTCCGCCCGTTGATGATAATCGGCGATCGCCTGCTTCAGGCTCTGCCCCTTAAACTGCATGGCGAACGGAATGATGGTGGTGGTGCCGCCACAGGCTGCTGAACGGGTACCGCTGATAAAGTCATCGGCCCCCACCGAGCCATCGGTGGAAGGTTGGTCGAGATGGCAATGGGCATCGACACCCCCAGGCGTCACCATGCGGCCTTCAGCATCAATCACCTGCTGTGCCTGCGCGGCATCCAGCTCAGCCGCGATCACGCTGATGCGGCCATTATGGATACCAATATCACCCCGATAGCGTTCGGATGCCGTCACGATATCGGCATTTTTCACAATCAGATCAAAGGATTTCATGGCTGCGTCTCCCTGGTGTAAGCGCTGGACACTTCTTTAAAGCTCGGCTGTGCCGGTTCACTGGTGTGGGTGGCACTCTGGTAGGCTTTGGCGTAATGACGTTCGATCTTGCGCTGAATAAAGTCCCACAAGGTGGTGAGGAGCAGGTAATAGGTGGCGGCAACCATAAATAGCTCCAACACCATGAACTGTTCCTGCATCAGGATTTGCGTACGACGTAACAACTCCTCCACGGAAATCACCGAGGCAATCGAGGTGGTTTTCAGTAACCCGTTAAAACTGTTCCCCAAAGAGGGCAGAATTAAGCGCATGGTTTGCGGGAAAATCACATAGCGCGCCACATTCAGATGGTTAAAACCAAGCGCTTTGGCAGCATTGATTTGCCCTTTCGGCAACGCCTGCACACCACCGCGAATGATCTCCGCCAGGTAAGCGGCTTCATTCAATACCAGGCCCATCACCACCGCCTCAATCACGCCAAAGCGGATACCGATTTGTGGCAGGCCGGTATAGATAATAATCAGCTGCACCAGTAACGGCGTGCCGCGAAAAACCCAGATATAAGCCCGTGCGATCTGATTAATCCAGGACCAGGGCGAGAGCCGGGCAAAGGCCAGTAATATTCCCAGTACCAGCCCGCCAGCCATACCCGCCAGGGTTAACAGGACGGTGTTCACCGCCCCCATGAAAATGAAATAGTTGGTGAGATAATGGAAGTACCCTTCCCAGCTCCAGCCCTGAATCATAATGAAATTTCCTTCGCTTAAGAGTTAGGACCCTGAACACTAAAGGTTCCGGTGATCATCTTCGCGCCATACTTATTAAACAGCGCAGGTAAGCTGCCATCGGCATTCATCTGGTTCAGCACTTTGGCGGTGGCGTCAGCCAGATGGGCATCTTTAAAGGCGATGGCCACCGGCGTGGGTTCGAGGCCAGAGAGCACCTGTTTGAACATGCCTTTGTGCTGATAATCGGCTGCGACTGCATCGATACTGATCACCGCGCTCACCTGTTGTGCACGCAATGCCTGGAACGCCACGGTAAAGTTATCAAAGGTATGGATATCTACCGGTTTCAGGCCTTTCGCTTCCAGTTCTTTGCTGATCTTACGGATGGTAGTCTCTTCAAAGCCGCCGATTTCTACCCCGACGCTTTTACCTGCCAGATCTTCAACCTTCTGGATCTTGCCGCTATCGGCGGGTGCCACCGAAACGCTGATGGCCTGGCTTTCATACGGGATCATGTACATCATTTTGGCGCGCGCCGGGGTGAAGAAAATGCCGGTGTTGATCATGTCCCAGCGGCCACCCTGCAAACCGGGCACCATTGCGGAGAATTCGATGCGGGTATAGTCAGGTTTCAGGCACAGGCGCCTGGCAATCTCCTCGCCCAGCTCAATACGCATTCCTTTTAATTGTCCTTCACCGTCAACATATTGCAGTGGCGGCAGTGTCGGGTTGGTGGACATTTTTAACTCACCCGCGGTCACCAGCGTTGCGCCCTGCACCGGGGTACAGGCGGCAAAACTGGTCTGTGCAAACAGGCTACCGGTCAGAAGAGACGCAGCCGCAATCAGGGTTAATTTCGCGTTCATTTACATTCTCCGAATAAGTAACAATCAGGCCGGTTATCAGTGCTTGAAGCTGTTCAGCACGTTGAGTTTTTCTAATTCATGTCGCAGCACCTGTTCCAGGTTGCTGGCAAGCGGCAGACGTGGAGCGCGCGGGATCCCCACCTCCAGTCCCATCATCGCCAGACCCGCTTTGCTGGCGGCCACGTAATGTGGCCCGCCAACGGCACGCACCACGGGCAGAATTTTGTGGTACAGCGCCAGCGCTTCATTGCGGTCAAGACGATCGCACGCGGCTTCAAACATCTGTGCGCATTGCGCCGGTAACAGGTTGGACGCCACCGCCACCCAGCCGCAGGCACCCAGCCAGAAAGATTCGTAACCCAGAATGCCCGCGAAAACGTTCATGCGATCGCCGCACAGTTCGATGATGTCGCGTACACGCGTCACCTCAAGGGTGGATTCCTTGATGTAGCTGACGGTGTCGATTTCCGATAAACGCGCCACGGTTTTCGGCAGCAGATCGACATTGGCGGTGGCCGGGTTGTTGTAAATCATGATCGGAATCGAGATGGCCTCACCCACTGCACGATAATGGGCAAACAACTCGTCTTCGTTCGGGCAGCTATAAAACGGCGGGATAATCATCACGCCATCCGCGCCCATCGCTTCGGCTTCTTTACTCAATTCAACGCATTCCGGCGTCCATTCTGCGCCAGTACCCATCAACACCGGCACACGCCCTCTGGCGGTGCGAATCACCGTTTCGGTGACCAGTTGTCGTTCCTCACGCGTCATGGATAAAAATTCACCGGTACTGCCCAGCGGGATAAGCCCATGAATTCCTTGTTCAATTTGCCAATCGACTAATTTTTCCAGGGCTGGCACGTCAATTGCTAAACCATCCTGAGTAAAGGGGGTAATCAACACCGTATAAGTACCGCGAAACGCTGCCATATTGAGTTCCTTAAGAAAATACTTGATGCATACCGTTTGTATACCGTATACATACTGTATACACAAGCGTTGCTGGATCACAAGCGTTATGGAACTCAAATCACCAAATATCACTCCTGCGGGCGACCGCCTGACCATCTGGTTTGATGGCAAAGCCGTACCGGCGCTGCCTGACGAAACCATTGCTGCTGCCCTTGCGCGGCAAAATATTGTGGCAATCCGCGAGGAAACACCGGGCGAAAAACGCGGCTTATGGTGTGGCATGGGGGCGTGCTACGAATGCGTGGTGCAGGTGGATGGCAAAGGATCGCAACGCAGTTGCATGACGTTAGTGCAGGACGGTATGCAGGTGCACAGCCAGCGCGCCGACCAACCCCCGGCCATTCCTCTGACATCGGTGCCAGACAACATCGCACCGGAAACACGCGAGTACGATTTGCTGGTGCTGGGTGCCGGACCCGCCGGACTTTCAGCCGCCCGCGTCGCGGCCAGTGCGGGTGCAACGGTGCTGGTGATTGATGAGCGACCACAAAGCGGCGGCCAGTTTTTTAAACCGCTGGCCCCTTCTCATACCTTGCACGGCAAAGCGCCGCAGCAGTGGCGTGATGGCGAGCAGTTATTGTCAGCAACCCTGGCAGCCGGGGTTGAGATCCTGCAACAGGCCACGGTCTGGGCCGCCTTCTCCGCACAGGAGATCGGGGTTATCTGGCGTGACACGTCATTATTGATTCGCCCGAAGCAATTGATTATCGCTACCGGTGCGTATGAACGCCCGGTGCCCTTTCCCGGCTGGACTTTGCCTGGGGTGATGACCACCGGCGCAGGCCAGACGCTGGCAAAAGCTTATCGGGTGATCCCCGGCGAAAAAGTGGTGGTAAGTGGCAACGGGCCGCTGAATCTCCAGTTTGCCGCTGAACTGGTTGCCAGCGAAGGTCAGGTGGTTGAGGTGCTGGAACGCGCAGCAAAACCCGGCATCCGCTTGCTGCGCCAGATCCTCACCATGACCAAAGTAGCCCCTGAGTTGTTGCTCAAGGGCCAGTACTATCTCTCCATCCTGAAGAAAAACCGCGTGCCGGTAAGCTGGGGTTATGAAGTGGTTGCCGCACACGGGCAGGATCGCCTCGAACGCATTACCGTAATGCGGGTGGATGCAGCCGGACAACGCATTCCTGGCTCCAGTCGCGAAATCCCGTGCGATGTGCTGTGCCTGGGACACGGTTTTATTCCCTCCACCGATTTAGCGCGTTCGCTGGGTTGTGAACAGCAACTCGCCAGCACACCTTTCAGCACCCCGACGATCAAAACCGACGCCGAGGGCGCAACCAGCGTGACCGGCGTGTACGTTGTCGGTGATGGCGCACGGCTGGGTGGCGCGCAGATTGCCCAGGCTCGCGGTCAGCTGGCCGGTTATCGCGCACTCAGCGCGCTGGGGAAAACGGCGAGCGGCATCGATACGCATAAGTTGAAAAAACAGGTTGCCCGTGCCGAATCATTCCAGCAGGCATTGTGGCAGGTGTACCAGGCACCGCCGGTCACCCTGCAAGCGCAACCCGATGAGACGGTGATTTGCCGTTGTGAAAATATCACCCTTGGCCGCTTGCGCAGCGCGATCCGTCAGGGTATCGACACACCCGCCGCGCTGAAACGTAACCTGCGCGTCGGGATGGGATTATGCCAGGGGCGCACCTGCGCCGGGATGGTGGCGCAACTGGTGAGCGAAATGACCGGGCGTCACCACCACACCGCCGGGTTTTATGCCCCGCGCTTCCCGGTTCGTCCGGTGCCGATCGCCGCGCTGACGTTTGAGAAACAGGAATGGGGCGGCCACAAACCGGCTATCACCCCTAACCTGGCGCGCCCGGTCGAAAATTCACCGATAGCGCCGCAAAAAACGGATGTGCTGGTGATCGGCGGCGGCGTCATGGGCAATTGTCTTGGCTATTACCTTGCCGCTGGCGGCGCGGATACCCTGGTGGTGGAGCGCGACGACATCAATTTACAGGCTTCCGGCGCCAACGCGGGCAGCCTGCATGTCCAGCTGCTGTCGTTTGATTTTGGTGCCAAAGCCGAGCAAGGAGGTGGTCCCGCTGCGCAAACGCTACCACTTGGGCCGCTCTCGGTGCGGCTGTGGCAGGAACTGGAAGCGGCGAGCGGTGAGTCGCTGGAGATCAAAATCACCGGTGGTCTGATGGTGGCGGAAACCGCGCAGGAGATGCGTTTTCTTGAGCAGAAGATCGCGCTGGAACGCCGCTTTGGCATCGACGCGACGCTGCTGGATGCCAGTGAACTGGCACGGCTTTCCCCTCACCTTTCCCCGCAGCTGATCGGCGCTGAATTCTGCCCAATGGAGGGCAAAATCAACCCACTGCGCGCCACTTATGTGGTGAACAAACTGGCGCGTGCCCAGGGGGCACGCTTTCAGCGCGGCACCGATGTGACAGCGATTGAACGCATGTCACATGGCGGGTATCGGGTACAGACCAGCCGTGGCGTGATTGAAGCCCAACGGGTGATTAACGCAGCCGGTGCCTGGGCGGCCAAAGTGGGTGAAATGGTCGGCATCAATGTGCCGGTGAAAGGCGCACCGCTGCAAATGATCGTCACCGAACGTGCCGTGCCGCTGGTCGATCATCTGATTGCCCACGCCGGGCGTCACCTCAGCCTGAAGCAAACCGCCCACGGCAGTTTATTAATTGGCGGCGGCTGGAGCGCGCAATTTAACCCGGCGATGCGCCTGAATCAGCCGTGTCGCGAAAGTATCGAAGGCAATTTATGGGTCGCCAATCGCGTCCTGCCTGCCTTAAGTGGCCTGCATATGGTACGTAGCTGGGCCGGGATGAATATCAATATTGATGGCGCGCCGATCATTGGCGACGTCCCCGGCCTGCCCGGTTTTTACAACGCCGTCACTTCTAATGGTTACACCCTATCGCCAGTGGTGGCCCACAGTCTGGCGCAGCTCATTTTGCGCGGCAGCAGCGACATCGATCTGTCGCCTTTCCACCTTTCCCGTTTCGATAATCACAGGACCGCAGTCAATGAGTAAACAACGTGTCGCCACATGGATTGAAAGTCACTTCTCCCAACAGGTTGAGATGTTAAAACGTCTGGTGCAGACGCCTTCCGACAACCCACCGGGCGATTGCACCCCACATGCGCTGGTCACCGCGCAGCTACTGCGCGACGTTGGACTGGAGGTTGAAACCTTTACCGTGCCAGATGAGGTGGTACTGGCAGCCGGGATGCGCAGCGCCACTAACCTGATCGTGCGCCATCGTTTCGGACCGGGGCCGACGATCGCGCTGAATGCGCACGGCGATGTCGTGCCGCCGGGCGGCGGCTGGAGCAAAGATCCTTACGGTGCGGAAATTGAAAATGGCTGGCTGTATGGACGCGGTGCGGCGGTGTCTAAATCGGATATCACCACCTACACCTATGCCTTGCTGGCGTTGATCCACAGCGGGGCGGCGTTAAACGGCACCATCGAACTGCACATCACATACGATGAGGAGACGGGCGGCGCCACCGGTCCCGGCTGGCTGCTGGAGAATGGCATCAGTAAACCCGATTACGCGGTGTGCGCCGCGCTGAGCTACTTTGTCGTTACCGCACATAATGGGTGTTTGCATCTGGAAATTGCCGTGCAGGGCAAATCCGCCCATGCCGCCTTCCCGTCCAGCGGCTGTGACGCCATTGAAGCCGGTAACCGTTTAATGACCGCGTTGTATCGCTATCGCGACACGCTGGCGGAAAAACATTCTGCGGTAGCGGGTATCGATTCCCCCACGCTGGTGATTGGCCTGGTTGAGGGCGGCATCAACACCAACGTGGTGTCGGATAACCTGGTGATCCGCCTCGATCGTCGCATTATCCCGGAAGAGCAGCCGGAAGCGGTTGAAGCGGAGTTGCTGGCGTTGATTCGGGATGTTGAACAACAGCTCAGCGGTATCACCTGTGATGTGAAACGTATTTTGCTGGCGCGTCCGTTCACCTCATCGCCTGCCAGTATCGAACTGGCGAACATTTTCAGCCAGCAGGCCGAAGCTATCCTGCAAGAACCTATCCCGTTAGTGGGTCTGCCGCTGTATACCGATGCCCGTCTGTATAGTGCCGCCGGTATTCCCACCATTATGTACGGGGCCGGGCCGCGCAGTTTCCTTGAGGCCAACGGACATCGCGCCGATGAGCGCGTACACCTGGATGATTTACATCGTGCCACGCAGATTGTGGCGAACAGCCTGTTAACCCTTTTGCAGGAGAAATCTGCATGATCGCCATTAATAATCTGTCGAAATATTATGGTCAGTTGCCGGTGTTAAAAAATTGCACCCTCAATATCAAAAAAGGCGAAGTGGTGGTGATTTGCGGCCCGTCTGGTTCCGGTAAATCGACCTTAATTAAATGCATCAATGCGCTGGAACCGTTTCAGCGCGGCGAAATCAATGTTGATGGCATGATGTTAAGTGATAAAAAAACCAATCTCACCAGCCTGCGTCAGCAAGTCGGTATGGTGTTTCAGTCGTTCGAGCTGTTTCCACATATGACGGTGCTGGATAATTTGCTGGTGCCGCAGATGCGGATTTTGAAACGCCAGCGCGCGGAGGCGTTAAATAAGGCCCAGGAATTATTGCAACGCGTCGGACTGGAGCGGCACGGCCACAAATACCCGGCGCAGCTCTCGGGCGGTCAGCAGCAGCGTGTGGCAATTGCCCGCGCGCTGGCGATGAACCCTAAAGTGATGCTGTTTGATGAGCCAACCTCAGCGCTGGACCCGGAAATGGTCGCCGAAGTGCTGGCGGTGATGGCGGAACTGGCGGCGGAAGGCATGACCATGTGTTGTGTCACCCACGAACTGGGCTTTGCGCGTAAAATTGCCGATCGCGTTATCTTTATGGACGGCGGCGAAATTATTGAAGATGCTGAGGCAGAAACCTTCTTCACCGCACCGGTATCACCCCGGGCGAGGAACTTCCTCGATCAAATCATCCAACATTAAATAGCACAAGGATCAGCATGAAAGTACGCCACTTGCAGGAAAACTCGGTACGTTACTTCCTTGAAGTGGTGCGCTCCGGCTCACTCAGCCTGGCGGCTCAGAAACTGAATGTCGCCGCTTCGGCGATCAGTCGCCAGATTAGCGGGCTGGAGGATCGGCTGGGCGAAACGCTGTTTGAACGTCGCAAGGAAGGGATGATCCCCACCGCTGCCGGTGAACTGCTGGCGGCGTGGGCGATCCGCACGCAACTGGAAAGTGAAAAAGTGCTGCACGAGCTGGCGGAACTCAATGGATTACGGAAAGGCGAGGTGCGTATCGACAGCTCCGCCGGTTTCAGCGTCGATTTTTTGCCGATGATGATCGCCTCCTTTCGCCGCCACTATCCCGATATCCATTTTCGCCTGCATGTTACCCACGCCGAAGAGGTGGTGCGGCGATTACGCGAGGGGGAAAGCGATCTCGGGCTGACCTTCAGCCAGATCCCGGAAGAGAATATTCACGTTGCCTGGCGTTTGCAGTCACGGCTGGTGGCGGTGATGCCACCGGACCATGTGCTGGCGAAACGCAGCGGCCTGCAATTGTCGCAGCTCAGTGGCTATCCGCTGGGTTTGCCGGAACGGCCGATCATGTTGCGCCGCCTGTTTGACGCTTGCTGTAGCCGCCAGGGCATCACCATCTCCCCGGTGTTTGTCACCAACTCCATCAGCGCCCTGCTGGCTTTTGTGCGTTATGAGCAAGGCATGGTGGTGGCCTCCGAAATGACGGTGCGGGAATATATTCGTACCCATAATTTGTGTGCCGTACCGCTGGTGGGTCAGGATCTGCACGGCATCAATATCGAACTAAATACCCTCGCGGGACGCAGTATGCCGAAAGCGGTAACCGCGTTTATCGATCATTTTATTCGCGAAATGGACGCCTTTCCGTTTATTTCCGCCGTCACATCATAACCGCCACTTATTAAAAATCGCGCTGAGGGGCTGATTTTGCCCCTTCAGGATAACCATGACTTATCATGGCGTTATCTTTGCCTTTTTGATATCGCTGGCGTGAAAAAGTTGAAATGGTGATAACCCTGAACGCATGGCAGGATGAATTTGCGTTGCGAAATTCAATTCACCGGTTATTAAGGAACAGCCATGCGAGATTCATCGTTCTACCGGCACTGGGTGGTTATTTTGCTGTATATCGCCTGGTGTATCGCTTTTATTGATCGCGTTGTCTTGAGTATGGGCGCACCGGCGCTCACCGCTGAGATGCATCTCAGCCCGTCTGAGCTGGGTTTGGTGTTAAGTGTGTTCTATTTTGGCTTCTGGCTGATGCAACTGCCGGGCGGCTGGCTGGCCGATCGCTACGGTGCCAAGATGGTGGTGATTATGGCGATTGGCTTCTGGTCGCTGTTCACCCTGCTGACCGGACTGGCCTGGTCACTGGCCTCGCTGCTGGTGATTCGCCTGCTGTTTGGTCTGGGCGAAGGTGCCTTTCCTTCTGCGGCGATCAAAAACGCGGCGGAAAACTACACCACGGAACAAAAACCGAAAATCACCTCGCTGCTGGTCTCGTCAAATTACATCGGCAGCATGATCGCCCCGCTACTGATTGCCCCACTGCTGCTGCATTTTCACTGGCGTCACACCTTTATGCTGATTGGGATTTTGGGCCTGGCGTTTGTCCTGATATACAGTCTGACGGTGCGTAACACCCCGGCCAGTGACAGTCAGCAACGTAGCCGCATCAACCTGGGTGACGTCAAAAGCGTCATGAAACATCCGCTGTTGTGGAAGATTGCTGCGGTGTGGTTTGGCCTCAGCCTGATCAACAAAGGCCTCGACTCCTGGATGCCGGTGTATCTGATGACGGAACGCCATCTTGACCTCAAAGCCGTCGGCGTATTGTTGCCGATCCCCTATCTGATGGCCGGTATCGCCACTGCCATCGGCGGTTGGGTGATGGTGAAATTCTTCAATGGCCGCGAAAACCTGATGTTGCTGTTCAGCGCGTTATTTACCGCCATTGCCATCGGCTGCATGTACCGGGCGGAAACCCTCACCGGGGTGATTATCGCCCAGGCGTTTACCTACTTCTTTAAATCCTTTGTGCTGGCGATCGCCGTCGCGCTTCCGACCAAAATTCTGGCGCCGCGCATGGTGGGTTCGGGCATCGGGGTGATCAACTTTGGCGGCCAGGCGGCTGGATTTATCGCCCCACTGGCGATCGGCCTGATGGTGCAACATTTCAGCTTCGGGTCGGCATTTCTGTTCCTGATGGGCGCAGCGCTGTTCTCAACCCTGATGAGCCTGACCATCCGCACCGAGAAAACAAGCACCCAGGCAATTATGCCGACTCCGTAACGGCGCGATAAATCGCGCGGGTTTAATTGATAAAGGATCTGACGATGGAAACGTTATGTGATCTCCCGGCGAGCGAAGCCCGTCGGTTAATTGGGGAAAAAAGCATTGCCCCAAGTGAATTACTGGAAAGCTGCATCAACCGTATTGAAGAGGTCAACCCCGCGGTTAACGCGATGGTCGCCTGTGATTTCGCCGCCGCGCGTGCCACGGCACAGGCGCAGGACAAGGCGGTACTGCGCGGCGAACCGCTTGGCCCGCTGCACGGTTTACCGCTCGGCGTCAAAGATATGATTGATGCGGCCGGCCTGCCTACCACCTTTGGCAGCGTGGCGAAGCGCCATAACCTCGCACCCCAGGATGAGCGTCTGGTGGCAGTGCTGCGTGCCGCCGGTGCCAACGTGGTGGGTAAAACCAACGTACCAGAATGGGGTGCAGGCGGTAACTCGCGCAACGCGGTGTATGGCACCACCGGCAACCCGTTCGATACCACCCGTTCAGCGGCAGGATCGTCTGGCGGTTCAGCGGCAGCGTTGGCCTGCGGCATGGTGTCGCTGGCGACCGGTTCCGACACCGGCGGTTCGCTGCGTAACCCGGCGGCGTTTAATGGCGTGGTGGGATTTCGCCCCACGGCAGGTTTGATTCCGGCAGAAAAACGCGGCTGTGCCTGGCTGCAAATCTCCACCCTTGGCCCGATGGGACGCACGGTAGCGGATGCCGCGCTGATGTTAAGCGTGATGCAGGGCGAGGATGCGCGCGATCCGCTCTCCCATGTGGTGCCGGGGCGTCAGCTACGCCAGCCACAGGAGTTTTTCCCGCTACCCACAACCGATTTGTCGTCGCTGCGCCTTGCCTGGAGTAGCGATTTTGGTTTCGCGCCTACTGAGCAAGGCGTTGCTGACAGCTTCCGTCAGAAGATGACGCATATCGCCCCACTGTTCGCCAGTGCCGAGCAAGCGACGCCCGATTGTCACGGCGCAAATGAAGCCTTTGAAACGCTGCGCTCGCTGCTGTTTCTCACCGGCACGCGGGAGCTATATCAGCAGAATCCCCAAC
Source organism: Pantoea phytobeneficialis (assembly GCF_009728735.1). Taxonomy (NCBI): domain Bacteria; kingdom Pseudomonadati; phylum Pseudomonadota; class Gammaproteobacteria; order Enterobacterales; family Erwiniaceae; genus Pantoea; species Pantoea phytobeneficialis. The sequence continues at coordinate 2,138,391 of NZ_CP024636.1, read as the reverse complement.
TGGTGGGGGAAAATGTTCGGATGAACATTGAGGAAGGCTTGCGCTACAGCGCGCTGAATATTTCCCGTGGGCTGGATCTGCAAACCCAGTTGTATCGTCGTTGGGAAGCCTTCTTCCACGACTATGATTATATGGTGTCACCGGCGGTGACCATCAGCCCGCGTCCGTGGACCGAACTTTACCCGCGAGAAATCAACGGCCAGCCGACGCGCACCTATTATCACTGGCTGGCGTTGGCCTATGTCACCTCGCTGGCGGGGCTGCCTTCCCTCTCCTTACCCGTTGGCAAGGATGCACTGGGAATGCCGTTTGGTTTACAGATTATCGGCAAGCGCGGTGATGACAGCGGTGTACTCCGCGTGGCGCAGGCGCTGGAACAGAAGTTTAAGCACGATTCGCAGTTGGCGCGGCCAGTGCCGGACCTTGACGCACTGCGTCAGGCGCGCCCCATCGCCAGCATGGCGGATTTTTATCTCCCTTTAGGCCAGTAAACGAGGATCGTATGAATTTACCTTTTTCCAAAGTGCGTCTGGTCGGTGACCAGGTGTGGTTATCCGGCGTGATCGGTTTTGAAGAAGATGGCACGCTGGCGGCGGAAGTCAGCCGTCAGACCGACCGCGTCATGTCAACTATCGAAGCCACGCTGCAAGAACAGGGTTGCACGCTGGCGGATATCTTCTCCTGCACCGTTTATTTAACTGACGCGGACTTGTTTGCACCCTTTAACCTGGCTTATGCCAAATGGTTTAGCGATCCATTGCCGGTGCGAACCACGGTACTGGCTGGATTAGTGTTGCAGGAGGCGCTGCTGGAAATTACCGTGGTGGCACAGAAACCCAAAACGGAGTGAAGCGATGGCACATGATGTGTTAGTGCTGGGCGCGGGAATGGTCGGCGTCAGTTGCGCCCTCCACCTGCAACAGCGCGGCTACGATGTGGCGCTGCTGGACCGGCGCGAACCCGGCGAGGAAACCTCTTACGGTAACGCGGGGATCATCCAGCGGGAGGCGGTGCATCCTTACGCCTTCCCGCGTGATATCAAGACGCTACTTAGCGTGGCAGGCAACCGTCGGCTGGATGTACGCTATCATCCGCGTGCCATTCCGGCGCTGGCGTCACCGCTGCTGCGCTACTATGCTCGCTCAGCACCCCGCGCTTATGCCCCGATTGCGGCGGCTTACGCCTCGTTGATTGCGTTGTCGATCGACACCCATGAAGCCCTGCTCGATGCGGCTAATGCCCGCCATCTGTTAGGCGAACGTGGCTGGCTGATGCTGTTTCGCAGCGATAAACAGCGTGATGCGGCCTTTGTTGAGGCTGATAACCTGCTGGCGCTGGGGGTGAATCATCGCAAACTGGATGCAGCCCAACTGCGCGCCACCGAGCCCGCGCTGCGGGCTGAACTGAGTGGTGCGGTGTACTGGAGCGATCCCCTGACGGTGCGCGATCCGGGCGCGTTGGTAAAAGCCTATGCCGCCTTGTTATTTGCTCGTGGCGCAGCCTGGCATCAGGGCAACGCGCAGACGTTGCGTCAGACAACTGAGGGTGGCTGGCAGGTTGATAATCAGCATGGTGAAGCGGTGAAAGCGCGTCAGGTGGTGGTGGCTCTCGGTCCCTGGAGTCCACAGCTTACCGGTGATTTCGGTTACCGTCCGCCGCTGTTTGTGAAGCGCGGCTACCATCAACATTTCCAGCCGGTCGCTGGCGCTACGCCACGTCACTGGATGCTGGATGAAGAGCGCGGCTATCTGGTGGCCCCGATGGCACGCGGGTTGCGTATCACCACCGGGGCGGAACTGGCGCATATTGATGCCCCCGCCACCCCTCATCAGCTCAGAGCGGTGGAACAGGTGGCGCGGCAGTTGTTGCCGCTGGGAGAGGCGGTCGAAGCGGAACCCTGGAAAGGTGCCCGTCCCTGCATGCCGGATATGAAACCGGTAATTGGCGCAGTTCCGGGACAACGCGGCATGTGGTGCGCCTTTGGTCATGGACATCAGGGATTTACCCTCGGCCCGGCCACCGGGATGCTGCTGGCAGAGATGATGCACGGTGAACGCAGCAGCATTGCGATGGAGCCGTTTAGCCCGGCCAGACGCTTCTGAATCCGTCGCGGCGCGATTTAACACTTCACCACTTCCGTCGCGGCGCGATTTATCACTTCACCACTTCCGTCGCGGCGCGATTTATCACTTCACCACTTCCGTAGCTGCGCGATTTATCGCGCGGTTTTTTCTGGCAGCGCGCTCAGAATCGCGCCGCTACCGGGGGGATGGCTTTCAATAACTCCCGCAGAATATTCCTGACCCCGGCCACCGCCGGGTCCCTCAGGCTGTCAGTTCGCCAGGATAACTCGATCGGATAATCGGGTAAGGCAATTGGACAGTGAACCAGCCGCAAATCAAACATCATCGCCATAGCCTGAGCGGCATGGCTGGGTAACGTCACAATCGAGCGCGAACCTTTGATCAGATAAGGCACCGCCGAAAAGTGGGTCGCCGCCGCTTCAACCGTGCGTTTCAGGCCCAGCTCAGCCAACACTTCATCAACGATCCCCACCACGCCCCCCGAAGAGATCAGAATATGTTGCAGTTGGGTGTAGTCACTCAGCGTCAATTCACCGGTTGGCGGTGCAAAGTCCAGTACACAGGCGTAACCATTGACCCCGACCAACTCTTTACTCAACGCCGCCGAGTTGCCACTGCCAGAAGTCACGGCCAAATCGACCATCCGGTTCATCAACATCCCGGCAGCGATGCGGCTGTGAATTTGTCGGAAGATCAGCCGCAGTCCGGGATACGCCTCTGCCACACGGTTGATCAACTGGCGTGCCAGCGCGATTTCATAATCGTCGGACCAGCCTAACACCAGGGTTCTGCCCTCGAATTCCGCCTGTTCCCGCTGCGCCAGCGCCAGACTCTGACGACAGCGATTTAACGCTTCACTGACAATGGGTTTTAATTCCTCCGCACGACGGCTCGGGCGTAAGCCGCGTCCCGTGCGTTCAAACATAGGGTCACCATAAATTTTCCGCAACCGGCCCAGCGCGGCACTGACGGCCGACTGGGTGATGCCAAGACGCAGCGCAGCACGGCTGGCGCTGCCCTCTTCATACAACGCTTCGAAAACTTTAAACAAATTCAGGTCAAGCGACTCGATATTAATTGTATTCATATCTGATAGTCATTTTTGAGGATTGATTCATAGCACTATACCAAGGTATACCTTGGCTTCAACTCCCCGCTCACAGGTAAATTGCCATGACATCCTCAACCGTGGCGGTGCTACAAATTGGCTCCGCACCTGAAGGTAAAGCGCAGACGTTAGAGAAGATTCTGTCTTATGAACAACAAATTACTGCCAGCCAGGCGCGCCTGGTGGTGATGCCCGAAGCCCTGCTTGGCGGCTATCCGAAAGGTGAAACCTTTGGCACCCAATTGGGCTATCGTCTGCCACAGGGACGTGAAACCTGGGCAGAATATTTTGCCAACGCCATTGATGTGCCGGGTAAAGAAACGGAGGCGCTGGCCGCACTGGCACACCGCACCCAGGCCGCACTGGTGATTGGTGTGATTGAACGTGAAGGCAGCACCCTGTATTGCAGCGCGTTATTTTTCGAACCGGAAAATGGTCTGGTGGCAAAACATCGCAAGCTGATGCCAACCGGAACCGAACGCCTGATTTGGGGCCAGGGCGATGGTTCTACGCTGCCGGTGGTGGATACTCAGGCCGGACGTATCGGTGCCGCCATCTGCTGGGAAAACCATATGCCGTTGCTGCGTACCGCCATGTATGCCAAAGGGGTAGAAATCTGGTGCGCGCCCACGGTAGATGAACGTGATGTATGGCAGGCATCAATGCGGCATATCGCCCACGAAGGTCGCTGTTTTGTGTTAAGCGCCTGCCAGTTGCAACCCTCGCCAGCCGAATTGGGTATAGAGATCCCCGGCTGGGACAGCCAGCGCCCGCTGATTCAGGGGGGAAGTGTGATTATCGGTCCACTTGGGGATGTGCTGGCAGGACCGTTGCGCGGCAGCGAAGGATTACTCACGGCCCAAATCGACACCGATGAACTGATTCGCGCCCGCTATGATTTTGACGTGGTCGGACATTATGCCCGCCCGGATGTGTTCTCGTTGGCGGTTGACCAAAAACCCAAAAAAACCGTCACTTTTCAATAAATCACCGTAGCGGCGCGATTTATCGCGCAGATTCTGTGCGCGATGCCGGAAAAAGATCGCGCGATAAATCTCGCCGCTACAATGGGGAATTATTCCATGTATGTGCCAATACGGCGGTTAACCTCGGCACGCAGATACAATAACTTCTGCGCATCGGCCGGCCACGCTTTGAAGGTAATACGCATCCCCATCACGTCATCAACCAACGCCTCAACGGCCGCACGACCTTGCAACGCTTCCAGACATTGCAGGGCGCGCAAGTCCTGCATCGCTTCCAGCAGCACCTTAAGGCGAATCGAAGGCAGCGGCGTGAAGTCTTTGCCGGGATAAACAAGGAATGGATCACCCGCCGGGAATGCCTGCAAACCATCGGTAACGGCAAAAGGATCGATTGCCTCACGCGACAATTCGCTGTTGTAGAAGTTAAAGCCCCAGTGCAGAAACCCTTCAATCCGGTATAGCCAAAGCTGCACCCCGAGGATACGGTTACGCAGCGACGGTTGCGCCATAAAACGGTTAGCCACATCGAGATACTGGGCGCAGCAATAATACGTCCACAGCCCTGGCACCTGATTTTCCAGGAATGGCTCCAGATGGTCAGAGGCGGTGACCGGTTTTTCCACCAGGCCAAGGCGATAAAAGTCATAATCGGACAAGGCATCCAGCGTACGGTAGCCGGGAATTAACGGCCGCAGCAGATCGCTGGCTTTACGGTAATTTTCCAGATGTTGATCGGTCGGTTCATCGGAAATATGGAACCACACCCGATCACGCAGACCCTGCTCATCAAACCACGCCGTCAGTTGTGGTAAGAAGGCGCTCAGGAATTGCCGCCACTGCTCACCAAAGGCATCGGTATGCCAGCCAAAACGTGGCTCACGGCTGCCATCCGGCAGTTGTACCGCAATATGCGGCGCATGCGCCGCTCCCCATTGGGTAAAAAAGTGGGCGATCTCAAAATCGCGGATGCCCTCGGTACGGCATAAATCTACCCAGCGAGCCAGCCGTTCAAAGCCAAAGCGATAGCCACCCTGCCCGTCATCAAAGACGTCAATCAGTTGCACCTCAGTACGTACCGTCCCTGGCGCGGTATCGAGCGGTGGCGTAAACAGCGGCGTCAACATCATATTGACGCCATGCGCCACGGCACTTTGCACAAATTTGCGCACCGCCTGCCAGTACTCCTCGCTGAACACCGTCAGTTGATAATAATTCGCCAGGCAATCGGTATGAATCCATTCGGTATGGTAAAGCTGTTGTGCAGGCAGAGTGGCAGGTAACACCGTCACCACCAGTGCCGCTTCACTCATCACGCTGTTCTCGGCTTCTTCATAGAAGCGCAGCGTTATTGTATGTTCGCCAGGCGGTAAACCTTCCGGCGGCGGTGTCAGGCACAGCCACAACGCGCCCTGATAATTGCAGGTGATTTGCATGGTCGGGCCGGTCAACGGCATCAGCAGATCGGGAAACAGACCTGGCTCCGTGGTCAGATAATGGTCATCCACGGTGTTGTAGCAGGGTAAATGTCCCGGCACAGACGTGACCTGATACACCTGCAACCACGGTGCTAACTCCCCTTCAACCGACCAATGCAAGGTGCGTCGCGTTTTGCGCTCGGTGGAAGGTAGAAAATATTGCGCCTGAAATGAGAGTGTCTCATTGGCGAGAATGCTGGTTGTTGCCAGTTGCTTTACGTCGGCAATTGTTTTTTGGTGAAACATTTTTTCCAGCGACGAAGTCAGCCGCAGATGTAACGTCATGGTTCATCCCTTACAGTGTCAGAAATTTTGCAATTTAATAACACGCAAACAGACAAGAAAAAATAGAAAAAAAAGGTAATAAGAAAATAAGATGACGCAGCTCGCAAAACATAATATTTTCCTGCCAATAGCGAAAGCAGCGCGAAAATAAAGGCGTCAGCCTGGTTTTAATTACAATTATCAACCTCCGGTAAAACCTCTTAACAGCGTCAAAAAAAAGCCTTGCTAATTAGATCATTAGCCCTCGCCAGGCCTTTCGATTCGTTCTTTCTGTTACGAAAACAGTGCTGTAAACCCGCAAAAAACCTTTCGATTTCGAAAGATCGAAAGGAAAATCATGGGTTGTGCTTACACTTTTTCGTTGTTGACAGCCAGATTACGGATGGTTTACAAAATCATTTATCCACACCGGGTCTTTCCAGAGAAATACTTCTTATTGATGAGGGTTGTGTCATGCTGTCTGCTAAAAACAATAAGTCTCACGCCAGACCAGTAATTTCCGGAATTGCATTAGCTGTCGCACTTTTAATTCCTGCACTCAGCCACGCCGCAGATAAAATAACCTTACGTTATGCAATATGGGATCGTAATCAACTTCCTGCGGAAGAAAAAATTGCGCAATCATTTGAGAAGGCCAACCCGGATATCAATATTGATATTGAAGTGGTGCCTGCATCTCAGTATTTCGTCAAACTGGACTCTGCCGTCGCAGGGGGCGTCGCACCGGACATCTTTTGGGTCAACATGCCCTACTTTATTCAGTATGCGCAGAACCACGTCCTGGCCCCACTGAACGGCTACCTGAACGATAAATCAGTCGATCTTAACAACATCGTTGCCAGTTCGGTGAAGGCCTATCAGTTTGACGGCAACCAACTGGCGATTCCGCGTGATGTGGATGCCATCGCTGTCTGGTACAACAAAAAACTGTTTGATCAGGCTGGCGTCAGTTATCCGAAAAAAGGCTGGACCTGGGATGATCTGAAAACCACCGCCACCGCGCTGAAAGCCAAACTGAAGGGCGATGCTTTCCCGCTGTATATGGACCTGAGCAATGACGGTCAGGAAAGCTACCTGAACCTGCTGTATCAGAAAGGCGTCCATATTGTTCCGACCAATGGCCAACCGACGGATATCGCCAGCGATAACGCCATTTGGGTTTACCAACAGTTGCAGCAAATGATGAAAGGCGGCTTGCTGCCGACTGCCAACCAGATGAGCGAGCTGAAAACCGACTCGGTGTTTACCTCCAACCGCGCGGCAATGGTGTACGCCGGTTCCTGGCAGGCGGCCCCGTTCGCCAGCAACCCACAGATTAATGATCATATCGGCGTGATCGAAATGCCACGCATCGATAAAGAAGCGGGTGTTGCGCACAGCCTCGGCTTCGCCCTGTATGCCAACGGCAAGCATAAAGATGCCGCCTGGCGTTATGTCTCCTTTATGGCGCAGAAATCCTCACAGGAGGAACTGGCCGCCGCGGTGATCCCCGCCAACAAACAGGCGATGCCTGCCTGGGCCGCCAATATTAAGCAGGTCGATGTTACTGCCTATCTCACTGCGCTGGACCACGCCACCGCTTACCCGACGGCAGGCACCAATACACCGAAGTGGCAAAACATGTGGATCAGCAGCCTGAAGAAAATCTTTATGGGTGCGGATGCCAAAGAAGAGATGGATAAATCGGTGAAGAAAATTAGCCGGGTGATGGAAAAGTAAGACGCAATCCGTAACGGTGCGATTTATCGCGCCGTTACGACAACCTGCGCGTTAAATCGCGCCGCTACCGAGCCGATAAAGATGGAAAATATCTCTCCCGTCACCGTAAATCTTCCTGCGGTTAAAACGGTAAAAAATGTCAGTAGTCTGGAACGAGCCGAGCGTTTCTGGGGCTGGATAATGATCGCTCCGCTGGTTATCGGCCTGCTGGTATTTTATTTCATCCCTTTTCTCCAGACGCTATTTTACAGCTTTACCGACCTCAACCAGTTTATGAACTGGACTGAAGTCAGTCTGGATAATTATCGTGATCTGTTCAGCGATGATGATTTTTATACTGCTGCCTTCAATACCCTGTTCTATGTGGTGGTGTGCGTGCCCGTCAGTCTGGCGCTCTCGCTGCTGCTGGCGATTGGCCTGAATCAACCCATTCGCGGCAAGACGCTGTTCCGCACCCTGCTGTTTCTGCCCGCCATCACCATGCCTGCGGCGGTGGCGATGGTGTGGCAATGGTTGTTCAACGGTGATTTTGGTCTGGTGAATCACCTGCTGGGATTTATTGGCCTGCCCTCAGTTGACTGGCTGTCCGACCCCAAAGTGGTTCATCTTAGCGTGTCGATTATTATCATCTGGTCATCACTGGCGCTAAAAATCATTATCCTGCTGGCCGGTTTACAGAATATTCCCCGTCAGGTCTATGAAGCCGCCGATATTGATGGCATTGGCACCTTACGCCGCTTCTTCTTTATTACGCTGCCGCTGATGCTACCCACGCTGTTTTTCGTCTCGATTATGAGTTTTATCGAAGTGCTGCAAATCTTCGACGTCATCTTTCTCATGTTCGACCGCTCGATGATTGAAAGCGATGCCATGACCGTGACCTTCCTGTTCTACAAATACGCGTTTTATTTACAGGAAAAAGGCTATGCCTCAGCGATTGCCGTGGTGCTGTTTGTCGTGACCCTGGTGATTAGCCTGGTTCAGATGTTTATTGGCAAAAAAATTAAAGTGACCTGAGGAAGCCAGTCATGAGCACGTTACCCCAATCCGAAGAACTGGCGTGGTTCCGCCGTCAACATCAGGAAAAATTGCGCCGCCTGACCGTCTATGCCCTGATGACGCTCGCCAGCCTGATTTCGCTGGTACCCTTTATCTGGATGCTGCTGACCTCACTGAAAACGCAGCCGGAAAGCATTCAGATTCCTATGGCGATCCTGCCTGCACATCCCTCGATGCAGGCTTATCACCGCATTTTGACCGAGATTCCGTTCACCACCTTTTATATCAACTCGTTTCTCTACACCTTCTTTACCGTCACGCTGCAAATGTTGATTGCTGCTATGGCCGCCTACGGCTTTTCGCGCCTGACCTTTCGCGGGCGCGATACGGTGTTTATGTTGTGCGTCTCGATTCTGATGGTGCCAGCACAATCCTTTCTGATCCCACAGTTTCTGATTGTGCAAAAGCTCGGCCTGGTGAACACCCTGAGCGGTCTGATCCTGCCTGGCATTTTCAGTATCTACGCCACCTTTCTGCTGCGGCAGTTCTTCCTTGGCGTACCGCGCGAGCTGGAAGAGGCAGCGTTACTTGACGGCTACAACCACTTCACCATTTTCTGGCGCATTTTGTTGCCGTTGATTCGTCCGGGTTTGATTGCCTGCACCATCATCAATGGTCTGTGGGCGTGGAATAACCTGATGTGGCCACTGATCGTCAATACCAGCGTCAATAAACTCACGTTACCCGTTGGCCTGGCGTCCCTTGCCAGCCGTGCCGGTGTGCCCTATCCGATGTTGATGGCAGGTGCACTGATGGCGGTATTACCGATGTTGATTTTATTCATCTTTTTCCAACGCTATTTCATCCAGGGCATTGCCAGCGCCGGTGTGAAAGGCTAATTCACCACTCAGAGGAAGCAGCTATGTCTGGTATTCAATTACATGATGTGAAGAAAATTTATCCCAACGGCTTCCAGGCGCTGCACGGTATTGAGCTGTCGATTCAGGAAGGCGAATTTATGGTGTTTGTCGGGCCATCAGGCTGCGCCAAATCGACGCTGCTGCGCATGATTGCCGGACTGGAAAGCGTCAGCGAAGGCGAGATCGTGATCCAGAACCGGTGCGTAAATCAGGTATTACCCAAGGACCGCGAAGTGGCGATGGTGTTCCAGAACTACGCGCTCTACCCCCATATGACGGTGTACAAAAATATGGCGTTTAGCCTGCAAGGCAAAATGCCGCGTGATGAGATCGATCGCCGGGTGCGTGAAGCGGCAGAAAATCTGGAGATCAGTCACCTGCTGGAGCGTAAACCGGGCCAGTTATCTGGCGGCCAGTGCCAACGTGTCGCGCTGGGCCGCGCCATCGTACGCCGCCCCCGCGTGTTTTTATTTGATGAACCGCTTTCCAACCTCGATGCCAAACTGCGCGTCTCGATGCGCCTGCAACTGATCAATCTGCATCAGCAACTGAAAGCGGAAGGACTTCCCTCTACCATGATTTACGTCACGCACGATCAGGTGGAAGCGATGACGATGGGCGACCGTATCTGCGTCCTGGATCGCGGGGTGATTCAGCAGGTTGATAAGCCGGTGACCCTCTATCATCAGCCAGCAAACAAATTCGTGGCCGCGTTTATCGGCAGCCCGGCTATGAACCTGCATGATGTAACTATTATGCGTAACGCGGATGCGTTAACGCTCTCCTTTGGCGATGCCGGACATTTACCGCTGCCAGCCAGCGTCGCCGAGCGTCTTAACGACTATAACGAGGAACAGATTTGCCTCGGTATTCGCCCGGAACATGTGGCAATCACCACGGCAGATGCCCCCGCCGCGCTGCCCGCAACGGTGCAGACGCTGGAACATATGGGGAATGAGGAGATCGTTCATTGCGATGTCGCAGGTCGTCACTTTGTCGCGCGCTTCCCCTCCTCGCCCGGCTGGTCGCTGCAACCCGGTGAGCGTATCGGCCTGCACCTGGCGCTGGAGCACGCGCATTTGTTTGATATCAATCACGGGCGCGTACTCCGCCCGATGGCGAGATAACACCGATGCGCTACGGCTTTGATATCGGCGGCACCAAAATTGAAATCGCCGCCTTTGATGACAGCATGCAACCGCTGTTTCGCCAACGGGTGCCGACCCCTGGTGAGGATTACTCCGCCTTTCTGCATTGCCTGGTGAAGCTCACACAGGAGGCGGATCAGCAATTTGGAGGAAAAGGGAAAGTGGGGATCGGTTTGCCGGGTATCACTGACCCGCATACCCGGCAGCAACTGGCGGCCAACGTTCCCTGTCTGACCGGACGCAACCTGAAACGCGATATCGAGACGCTGCTCAACCGCCCAGTGGCAATCGCCAATGACTGCCACTGCTTTGCCCTGTCAGAGGCGCATTCGCCGCAGACGCAGGATTATTCGGTGGTGTTTGGCGCGATTATTGGCACCGGCGCCGGTGGCGGTCTGGTGGTGGATAAGCAGTTGTTCCGCGGTAAACACGGCCTGGCCGGTGAGTGGGGGCATTTGCCGGTGCCCGCGCAGTTGTTCCGACGTTACGCACTGCCCTCGTTCAGTTGCAACTGCGGCCTGACCGATTGTTACGAGCGCTATGTCTCCGGTCGCGGCCTGCTGGCGCTGAGTCAGCACTTTGGTCATCCGGCCAGCAACCTGCCGGAACTGATGCACAGCTATCGTGACAGCGATGCGTTGGCACAGCAGATATTCCATCGCTTTATCGCCGTGCTTGCCAGTGCGTTGGCGGGGTTACAAATGCTGCTGGATATTGACGCCTTTGTGCTGGGCGGCGGTTTGTCGAATATTCCTGAAATCTACCCGTTGCTGCCGGAAGCGATGCGCGAAAATTTATTTGCCATCTGTCCTCCGGCGGCGATTCTGGCCCCGGTTTTTGGTGACAGCAGCGGCGTACGCGGTGCTGCCCTCCTCAACGATGCTGAAAGAGAGTCCCTATGATCAATACCGAGCAACGTCGTGAATCGATTATTGAGCAGTTGAGGCGCGAAGGTGTGGTACGGGTGGAAGATCTCAGCGCCCTGTACAACGTCAGTTCCGTCACCATCCGCAATGATTTGCGCTGGCTGGAGAAAAGTGGCTGCGCCATTCGCGGCTATGGCGGCGCGCAGCTCAATCGCCAGTTTGTCTTTGATCGCCCGCTGGAAGACAAAGGCAAAATCAATCGCGACGTCAAATTCGCTATCGCTAAAGCCGCCGCCGCCCTGATCAACGACGGAGAGGCGGTGATTATCGATTCCGGCTCCACCACCAGTCTGATGACCAAGCATCTGGAGAGCAAAAAGGAGCTGGTAGTGATGACCAATGCCATCAACATCGCTTATGAACTGGCCAGCCGCGAGAACATCCATCTGATGGTGCTGGGTGGTAACGTGCGCAGCGCCTCATGGTCAATTGATGGTCCCACCGCCGAGCAACATATCCGTCAGTACCGTTTCGACAAACTGTTTCTCGGTGTCGATGGCTTTGACCTCGCCGCCGGAATCACCACGCCACAGTTGGGCGAAGCGCAGATTAACCGGGCGATGTGCGATGTCTCGCGTGAAATCATCGCCGTAGCCGACTCCAGCAAGTTTGGCCGTACCAGTTTCTGTCTGATCCGCGAAGTGGAACGCATTCACCGGCTGGTCACTGACAGCGCCATATCCGAACAATACGTGCGCGCCCTGGAGAAAATGGGCGTCGACATCATTATCGCCGATCGCTAAAACGCGGGAGAACGTCATGAAAGTGGGCATTATTGGATTAGGATTTCGTCTCGGCTACCTCGGGCATGTGTTCAGCAGCCTGTCGCCAGACTTCACCATCGTCGGCTATGTCGACCCGGCTCCTGCCGGGCTGGCAACGCTGCAACAACATGGTATTGATGCCGGTGTTGCTTATGACACACCCGAAGCCTTGCTGGCGGCGCAACAGCTTGACCTGCTGATGATTGGCTCCCCCAACCATCTGCATCTTGAGCATATCCGTATCGGGCTGGCGGCAGGTGTGAAGGTGTTCTGCGAAAAACCGGTGGTCGCCAGCATGGAGCAAAGCTTCCAACTGGCGGAGCTGCTGGCCCGGTATGGTCAGGAGCAGTTGTTGATCGGCCTGGTGCTGCGCTATGCCCCCATGTATCGCGATGTGATGCAGGCCCGTCAGTCAGGGGCGTTAGGCAATATCGTCTCGGTGGAAGCGTCGGAACATATCTATCCATACCACGGCGCGTTTTTTATGCGTGACTGGCGACGCTACTCGCGCTACTCCGGCAGTTTTATGCTGGAGAAATGCTGCCACGACCTCGATCTGTACAACAGCCTGATCGGTTCGCGCCCGATGCGCGTCGCCAGCTTCGGTGGTCGCCGCAACTTTGTGCCGGAAAACGATCCGCGTCAGCAAGGGGTGGACGATATGGCGCTGTTTCATCAAAAACCCTCGGGTTGGCTGGGTGATGACAAGGTGTTCGACAGCGATGGTGACATTGTCGACCACCAGGTTGCGATTGTGGAATACGCCAACGGCGTCGCGCTGAATTTCCACACCAATCTCAACGCGCCGGACCAGTTCCGCCGCTTCTGTATCATGGGTTCACGCGGTCAGGCTGAGGGCGATTTTATTCGCGGCTTCCTGTGGGTGCACGATGTGATGAGCGGCAAGAAAACCGTCGACAACACCTATGCCACCCGCACCGCATTGTCGCAACATTATGGGGCCGATGAACAGATGGCGCAGGAAGTGATGGATCATGTGCTGCGGGGCGGCCCGCTGCCGGTGTCGCCGCAGGATGCGATCGAAGCGGGGATTCTGGCACTGGCGATGGATGAAGCACGCGAACAGCGTAAGTTGGTGGACCTGGCACCGGTGTGGGAAAAACTCGATCGTTTGCTGACTGCACCGCAGCCAGCCTGAGTCGTGACGCGGGCAGATCCATGCCCGCGCCATTTACTGGCTGACCAGCACTACATCAATCCCCGCTTTGCGCAGCCCTTCGAGGCTGTTTTGCGGAATGCTGTCGTCAGTGATGATCATGTGGATGCGTTGGGTATCAATGATTTTGTGCAGGCTGGAGCGGTTAAATTTGCTGGAATCCGTCACCACGATGATGCGTTCTGCCACTTCACACATGCGGCGGTTCAGACGCGCTTCGTCTTCATTGTGGGTACTGATGCCGCGCTCCAGGTCGATGGCATCCACGCCAAGGAACAGCAGATCAAAATGGTAATTCTGCAACGATTGATCGGCCTGGTCGCCATAGAAGGACAGCGACTGGCGACGCAAATGGCCGCCGGTCATCAGCACCTCGACCCCTTCCGCTTCAACCAGCGCATTGGCGACGTTCATACCATTGGTCATGGCGATCACATCCTGATGCTGACGCATATGACGCGCAATCTCGAAGGTGGTGGTGCCGGAATCGAGGATCACCCGGTGGCCCGGTTTAATCAGCTCAGCGGCAACGCTGGCGATGCTGCGTTTCGCCGACACATTAAGCGCACTTTTATCTTTGACCGAAGGTTCCGCCGCCGTGCCGTTATCGCAGATCAGCGCACCGCCATACACCCGCACCGCGATGCCCTGCTTCTCCAGAAACGCCAGATCGTTACGGATGGTCACGGTCGAAACACCGTATAGGGTGGCGAGGTCATTCACCTGCACACTGCCATGCTGGCGTAATTTCTGAATGATCTGCTCGCGACGCTCGCTGGTGGCCGCCACGCTTTTTTCCATTGGGTTATCGGAATGCTGCATTGAGTTTACCTGCCAGTTTGGTCTTTTAAGACTGGTAGCGGCGCGATTTATCGCGCCGCTATGGATTGTGCCATTAGTTAATCCAGTCTTTCGTTTTATTTCGATTGCGCTATTAACACCTTTCTTTCGGTGAAATGCAACCTCTGTCAGCGCAACAGTAAGCCACAACAACCTACACACCTTGCGTTATCTTTTCCTTGCCTTTCTGTTACGACCTCTGATAGCTTTCATTTTGTTTTCATAAGTCGCTACCCGGCACATAACGAAAGATTATGAAAGGTGAATGGGTGGCATCTGACCCTGTGGAGCCTAAAGTGAAACTATTAACTGAAATCATCGAACGTCATCGCCAGGGTGAGCAGAACGGAATCTTCTCCGTCTGTTCCGCCCATCCGTTAGTACTGGAAGCGGCGCTGTGCTTTGCCCGTGACCATCAGCAACCGCTTCTGGTTGAAGCCACCTCCAATCAGGTCGATCAGACCGGCGGTTACACCGGGATGACCCCCGCTGACTTTCGAGATTTTCTCTGGCAACTGGCGGATAGCTGCCAGTTCCCGCGTGAGCAGCTGATTCTGGGTGGGGATCATCTCGGCCCGAATCGCTGGCAAAAACAGCCTGCCGAGGTTGCGATGCAGCACGCGGAGGTGTTGATTGCGCATTATGTGCAGGCGGGGTTCAAGAAGATCCACCTGGATTGCAGCATGTCCTGCGCTGATGATCCGGTGCCGCTGACCGATGCAATCGTGGCACAGCGCGCCGCCCGCCTGGCGGCGATTGCCGAAGCCACCTGCCAGCAGCACTTTGGTTGCCGCGACCTGGTGTATGTAATTGGCACTGAAGTCCCGGTACCCGGCGGCGCGCACGAAACATTGACCGAATTAGCCGTCACCACCCCGGAAGCGGCACAGGCGACGCTGATGGCGCACCATCAGGCATTTGAGCAGCACGGGTTGTCAGCACTCTGGCCGCGTATCATCGGCCTGGTGGTACAGCCTGGCGTCGAGTTTGACCATACCCATATCATTGATTATCAGCCACAAAAAGCCCAACAGTTGTGCCAGTGGGCGGAAAGCGCCGGACGCCCGTTGTTTGAAGCCCACTCCACCGATTATCAAACCCCGCAAGCCTTGCGGCAGTTGGTGATCGACCATTTCGCCATCCTTAAAGTCGGGCCTGCACTGACGTTTGCCCTGCGGGAAGCGCTGTTTGCCCTGGCGGGTATTGAAGAAGAACTACTGAGCGCTAAAGCCTGCTCTCACCTGCGCACTGTTCTGGATGGCGTGATGCTCGACAAACCGGACTACTGGCATAGCCATTATCACGGCGACAGTGCCACCCGCCGTCTGGCTCGTGGCTTCAGCTATTCAGACCGCGTGCGTTATTACTGGCCAGATGCGCAGATTGCCGAGGCGTTTAAGGTGCTGATCCGCAATCTGGCCGATACCGCGCTACCGTTACCGCTGATCAGCCAATATCTGCCGTTACAGTATGGCAAGGTGCGCCAGGGCCAGTTGGCGGCATCGCCCCATGCCCTGCTGATCGACCATATCCAGGATGTGTTGCAGCAGTATCACCAGGCCTGTCAGCCAGCATAAGGAGATCCACTGATGGAACAGATCATTCGCGCGCGGCGGTTGCTGTGTGAAGGTGGCTGGCGCGACGATCAGCAACTCCATATCGTTGATGGCATCATCACCGTCATTCAGCCGATTGCCGTGGGCGATAGCCGACGCGATGTCGAGCTGTTAAGTCCGGCGTATATCGATACCCACGTTCACGGCGGCGCGGGCGTCGATGTGATGGATGACGATCCGGCGGTGCTCACCACCCTGGCACGACACAAAGCGTGTGAAGGTGTGGGGGCATGGCTGGCGACGACGGTCACCGCCCCGCTGGCGGAAATTGACGCGGCGTTACGACGGATTGCCGTTTACCGGCATGATCCCCGGGGTGCACAGTTACTTGGCAGCTACCTCGAGGGGCCGTGGTTTACGCCCGAAAACCGTGGCGCGCATCTGCCTGAGTGGTTTCGCGAGCTGGCGGTGGCCGAAATTGATCAGTTGATCGAGGCCGCGCAAGGCACGCTGCGTATGGTGGCGCTGGCACCGGAAAAACCTGATGCACTGACGGCGATTCGCCACCTGAAAGCGCGGGGTATTCGCGTGATGCTGGGCCACAGTGCCGCCAGTTACGCTCAGACGCAGTCGGCGCTGGATGCCGGTGCCGATGGGCTGGTGCACTGCTTCAACGGTATGAGTGGTTTACACCATCGCGAACCTGGTATGGTCGGAGCCGGGTTGAGTGATTCCCGCGCCTGGCTGGAGTTGATTGCGGATGGTCATCATGTCCATCCGGCGGTAATGCGTGTCACCTGCCAGTGCGCCGCGCACCGCATCATCCTGATAACCGATGCCATGCGCGCCGCGGGCATGCCCGATGGGTTATACGCCATCTGCGGCCACAACGTGGAGATGCGTGCAGGCGTGGTGCGCAGCGCAGCGGGCGGTCTGGCGGGGAGTACACTGGCGCTGGATGCGGCGGTGCGCAATATGGTGAGCTATGGCGGCGTCAGTAGCGAACAGGCGATTCACATGGCAAGCCTGTATCCGGCACGTCTGCTGGGCCTGTCTCACCAGTTGGGCACCCTCGCGCCTGGAAAACAGGCCAATATTCTGGCGCTGGATAATCAATTGATTCCACAGCAGCTCTGGGTAAAAGGCGTTGCGGTTGCCTGACTGAATACGGCAAGGCGGGATAAATCACGCCGCGACATAACACTTTGTAGCGGCGCGATTTATCGCGAAAATATTTATTGAAGTTTGGGACGATGATATTGATAGTTAATTTTTACCTGCAATCTACGGGCACTTGAAATAAAATAGCCTTCCGCTTTGACTGACAGAATTAATGAAATCCATGACCATGCATAACATGCTAACCCTCGCCGTTGCTGCTTTTTGTTCACTGTTGCTGACCAATGGTATTGCCGCGTTCCGTACCATCGTCAACGCCACGCACGAAGAGAAGCGTGAAAAAATTCAGGTGGGTCATATGCATATGACCATGCGCCGATATATGACGGGTGAAGGCATCGGCTATATTCTGACGTCGGCAGTCACTATTATGAGTTGGTTATTGTTCATTACCCGTTAATCAATACGAAATTATTATGGTGATATTGTTATCGCCAGGTTAAATATAATAATTTATTATTTCTCCTTTGCCTGCCTGTTAATTATTTTCTCTCCATTGGGCGTTGCGCGATAAATCGCGCCGCTACGATTGTTGGCTGCATCTCACGGCGTTGCGCGATAAATCGCGCCGCTACGGTTGTTGGCTGCATCTCACGACGTTGCGCGATAAATCGCGCGGCTACAATTGTTGGCTGCATCTCACGACGTTGCGCAATAAATCGCGCCGCTACGATTGTTGGCTGCATCTCACGGTATTGCGCGATAAATCGCGCCGCTACGGTTGTTGGCTGCATCTCACGGCGTTGCGCGATAAATCGCGCTGCTACGGTTGTTGGCTGCATCTCACGGCGTTGCGCGATAAATCGCGCCGCTACGATTGTTGGCTGCATCTCACGGCGTTGCGCGATAAATCGCGCCGCTACAATTGTTGGCTGCATCTCACGGCGTTGCGCGATAAATCGCGCGGCTACAATTGTTGGCTGCATCTCACGGCGTTGCGTGATAAATCGCGCCGCTACTTCCGCATGATCCGTAGCGGCGTGATTTATCACGCGGTTTCGGCACATCCTAATTATTATCACCTTTCGTTTTCTTCCTTTTTCATGTTGTGCTTTCACTTTCTTTCTTGTAGATTGCATTATTAATTGAAATAACAAAAACACCGCAAAAAGAAAGGTAGTGAAACCATCTGATTGCCTTTCTGTCACGGCTTAATCTTAAGGATAGTGTTATGAATGAAACCCTTGCGGCCAACACGTCGGGCACTCAAACCTGGACCGAAGAAGAGATTCGCCAGCAACCGACCAGTTGGATGACCGCCCTGCACCATCTCGACAACCAGCGTGCAGAACTGGATGACTGGCTGAACACCTTCTATGCGCAACCTGGCGGGAAAATTATTCTGACCGGCGCGGGTTCCTCCGCCTTTATCGGCGACATTATCGCGCCTTGCCTGGCACGTCAGTTACAAGCCAACGTGGTGGCCATCCCCACCACCGACCTCGTCACCAACCCGATGGATTACTTTCACGCTGAGCAACCCTTGCTGCTGGTTTCATTTGCCCGTTCCGGCAACAGTCCGGAAAGCGTGGCTGCGGTGCAACTGGCAAATCAGTTTGTGGCGAATTGCCGTCACCTGATTATCACCTGCAACGCGACCGGCGATCTGTATCATTACGCCTGCGAGCATGACAACGCGCGGGTGCGCCTGATGCCCGCAGAGACTCACGATCGTGGTTTTGCCATGACCAGCAGCATCAGCACCATGATGCTGAGTTGTCTGGCGATTTTTGCCCCTCAACTGTTCAACAGCCACAGCTTTGCCAGCGTAGCGGCATGCTGTGAGGCGATCATTGCCAGCCACGGCGATTTCAGCCAGTCGGCGTTTGGCGATCTCAACTGGCGGCGCGTGGTGTATCTCGGTAGCGGCGGCTTGCAGGGAGCAGCGCGCGAGTCTGCCCTCAAAGTGCTGGAGCTCACTGCCGGGCAACTGGCGGCCTTCTACGAATCGCCGGTGGGCTTCCGTCATGGTCCTAAATCATTGGTTGATGATGAAACCCTGGTGGTGGTGTTTGTCTCCAGCCATCCCTATACCCGCCAATACGATCTTGATCTGCTGGCTGAGCTGCATCGGGAAAACATTGCGCTGCGCGTGGTTGCGATTAGCGATACGCCAGCAACGGTCATGGAAGCCGGTCCACATCTCTACCTGCCTGCCTCGCGCACCTTTAACGATATCGAGCTGGCCTTCTGCTTCCTGGTTTACGCACAGATCTTTGCCCTGACCGCATCGCTGAAAGCGGGTATCACCCCGGACACCCCTTCTGCCAGTGGGACGGTGAATCGCGTGGTGCAAGGCGTGGTGATCCATAGCTGGCCGGAGGTACGCTGATGGGCATTATCTCCACCAAATATCTGCTGCTGAATGCTCAGGCCAATGGCTATGCCGTGCCCGCGTTCAATATCCACAACGCAGAAACCATTCAGGCGATCCTTGATGTCTGCCAAGAGATGCAATCGCCGGTGATTCTGGCGGGCACGCCGGGAACCTTTAAACATATCGCCTTCCAGGAGATTTTTGCCCTGTGCCAGGCTTACTCGCGCAGTTATGGCCTGCCACTGGCGTTGCATCTTGACCACCATGAAACGCTGGCGGATATCAGCAACAAAGTCCACGCTGGCGTGCGTAGCGCGATGATTGACGGCAGTCATGTCCCCTTTGCCGATAACGTTAAACTGACGCGCGAAGTGGTCAACTTCTGCCATCGTCATGATTGCAGCGTTGAGGCCGAGTTGGGCCGTCTGGGTGGTGTGGAAGATGATATGGCGGTCAGTGACGAAAGCGCGTTTTTGACCGATCCCGACGAAGCGCTGGAATTTGTCAATCAAACCGGCGTTGATAGCCTGGCGGTGGCGATTGGTACCGCGCATGGCCTCTATACTCATACGCCGAAGATTGACTTTGAACGGCTGGAAAAGATCCATCAGCGCGTCACTATCCCACTGGTGTTACACGGTGCCAGCGATGTGCCGGATGATTATGTGCGCCGCGCCATCGGCCTGGGGGTGTGCAAAGTCAATGTGGCAACCGAGCTGAAAATTGCCTTTGCCGGGGCGGTAAAAAACTGGTTCGGCGAGAATCCGCAAGGTAACGATCCCCGTTATTACCTGCGGGTCGGTATGGACGCGATGAAGGCTGTGGTGCGCGATAAGATCCTGGTATGTGGTTCTGCGGATCGACTGAAATAATGCGTTCCGGCACGATTTATCGCGCCGGAACCTTTATCGGTTAAAAATCCACGGTCATCGACAGTTTCAGGGTACGCGGGTCGCCCTGCGTCAGGTAGCCATCGCTGGCAGATGCCCAGTAGTTTTCGTTGGTGACGTTCTCCACCGTAGCGCGCCAGACGATGTTGTTTTTCGGCAGTTGCATATCGTAACGCACGCCAAGATCCAGACGTGTCCAGCCATCCACTTTCAGGGTGTTCGCTTCGTCAGCATATTGCGAACCGGTGCGGATCACGCGCCCGGTCGCGGTCACGCCCTGCAAGCCCGGAATATCCCATTCCCCGCCCAGCACCAACTGATAACGCGGTACGCCAATCGCGTCTTTGCCATCATAGGTACCGTCCTGAGTTTTGGTCAGTTCCGGGTCCATCCAGGTGGCGCTACCGTTCAGGCGCACGCCGTACACCGGCTCTCCAAACAGGCTCAGTTCCAGACCACGGTTACGTTCTTCGCCGTAGTTACCGTATTCATATTGATCGGTGCCGCTGCTGTTGCCGAGATAGCGATAGGTCGCTACCGGTTTGCGGATCTCGAACACGGCGATTGAACCGGCGATACGGCCATAATCGGCTTTCACCCCTACTTCGTTTTGTTTGGAGGTTTCGATACCGGTGACCTGACCACCGTTCACCACCGTACCGCTGCCGTAGCTGCTGCTGGCGGTTTCACCGGCCTGCAACGCTTCAATATGGTTGGCGTAGAAGGAGATGTTTTTCCACGGTTTCAACACCAGACCAAATGCTGGAGTGACTTTCATCTGGCTAAAATTGGCCGACTGCACGCCATCGTAATCGTAGTTAGTAACGTTGACCGACTGACGGCGCAGCGCGGTGATCAGCTGCACGCGATCATCCAGTATCGACATGGTATCGGCCAGCGACACACCGCTGTTGAAGGTGCGGCTGGTGACTCGCGGGTCGTCCATATGGCCGCCGGTATAAGCCACATCGGTTGGTTCATCAACATAGGTTGGATCGTAGATATTGGTGCTGATGCTGGCGGAAGACATCGCATACGAGCTGCGGATGCGGCTCCAGGTGCTGGAGTAACCAAAGTTGATGCTGTGGTTTACAAACCCGGTGTCAAACTTGCCGCGAATCCCGGCCTGGCTTGACAGGCCGTCGGAGAAATACGGCACGCGCATCTGCCCCATAGTGGCATCACCGTTGCTGTCATTAACGGTCGGTGAGGAGTAAGAACCGTATTCATGGGTGTGGTTGCCGCCAATACCGCCGTACAGCGTCCAGTTGTCGCTGAGATCATATTCGCTTTTTAGCATGGCAAACTGGCTGCTGGTGTCGGTAAAGGCCCATTTCTGGCCGTAGTTGGTGGTGGCCGACGGCGCTTTGGGAATGCTGGTCATACCGCTGGTGTACACCACCGAACGCGCACCGTGCACCGTCTGCTTTTCCGCACCGGCATCCAGTGAGGCTCGGAAGCGATCACCATGATAATCGAGGCCGATGGTGCCCAGCGTCAGGCGGCGTTTCTGATTATCCACCGCCGTTTCCCCTTCACGATGCACCGCGTTGACGCGAATGCCCCATTGATCGTTGTCGCCAAAGCGACGGGCAATATCCAGCGCCCCGCCCACCTGGGATTTCGAGGTGTAGTCAAGGGAGACGCGGGTCAGTGGCTCGCTCCCGGCCCGTTTCGGTTCCAGGTTGATGGTGCCACCCACGCCGGTGCCGCCCGGCGGCACACCGTTAAGGAACGCGCTCGCGCCTTTCAGAATATCCACGCGATCGGCCAGTTCCACCGGCATAAACTGACGTGGCAATACGCCATACAGGCCACCAAATGAGATATCTTCACTGGCCAGCTCAAAGCCGCGAATTTTATAGATTTCCTGGGTGTTGCCGTAACCATAACCGGTCGCGACCGAGGCATCGTTGCGCACCACATCGCTCACCGAGCGCGCCTGCTGATCCTGAATGGCTTTATTGGTGTAACCCACGATGCTGAACGGCACGTTCATGGCACTTTGTTCGCCAAGGATGCCAAGGCGTCCACCGTTGGCAACCTGCCCGTCAAGATACGCCGGCACCAGCGCGTCGCCGCCCGGATTGAAGCGGTTAACCGGGGTGGCGGTGACGGTAAGGGTGTTTTCCTGTGGAACTTTTTTCGCCGGAGTCACCTGCGTGGTGGTGTCAGCCGCTGATGCAGCGTGCACCGCAAAGTTACAGCAGACACTGATCATCATCGCCAGGCTGCTGGGCGCAGGGAACTTTTTCCCGCGCATAAGAACAGGTTTATTATTCATGAATAAAGTAATCACTGGTGTCAAAAAAGATGAATGATAATGAGAGTGATTAGCTTTATTTTCTGTTTTGGTCTGGTAATTTCTGCGTAATTTTTTTGCCAGCAAATATAACCGAATCGTTCAGTATGCCCCGTCGCGGCGCGATTTATCGCGCCGCGACGTAAACAAGTTACTGCCCATAATAGGCATTTGCGCCGTGCTTTCTGAGAAAATGTTTATCCAGCAGATCCTGCTGCATGCTTTTGATCCCCGGCGTTAGCTGGCGCGAAAAAATTCCCATATAGGCAATCTCTTCCAGCACCACGGCGTTATGCACCGCGTTGTCGGCATCTTTGCCCCAGGCAAAGGGACCGTGGGCATTGACCAATACCGCCGGAATCGCCGTCGGACTGATGCCGCGGTTGCGGAAGGTTTCAATAATCACCTGTCCGGTGTTGTATTCGTAGTCATTGACGATCTCCTGCTCGGTCATCAGCCGGGTACAGGGGATGGAGCCATAGAAGTAATCGGCATGGGTGGTGCCCCAGGCCGGTAAATCCTGCCCGGCCTGTGACCAGATGGTGGCATGACGCGAATGGGTATGCACAATGCCGCCAATGTCGGCAAACGCGCGATAGAGCGCCAAATGGGTGGCGGTATCCGATGAAGGTTTCTTGCTGCCCTCCACGATACGCCCGCTTTCCAGCTCCAGCACCACGATATCCTCCACCGTCATGCCGTCGTACTCCACGCCGGAGGGTTTGATCGCCACCAGACCACTGGCACGATCGATGGCGCTGACATTGCCCCAGGTAAAGGTAACCAGATGATGGCGCGGCAACGCCAGGTTGGCTTCCAGTACCTGTTGTTTCAAGGTTAATACGCTCACAATAATCCCCCTTCCTGCATTTTTTGTTCAATCCAGCGCCGTGCCTGCACAATCTCCGCCACCGGCTCCTCGGCTTTTTCGGTCCACATCTCAATCAGAAACGCCCCGCGATAATTCAGCTGCTTCAGGGTGCGGAACACGCTGACAAAATCGACGCAGCCCTGACCAAAAGGCACATCGCGGAACTGCCCCGGCGAGCTGGCGGTGACCGGTTGGGTGTCTTTCAGATGGATAGCGGCAATGCGATCAATACCGAGCGTCAGTTCGGCGGCAACGTCATTGCCCCAGGCGCTGAGGTTGCCAACGTCGGGATAGACGGAGAACCAAGGCGACGCCTGTTGCTGCTCCCACACCTTCCATTTACTGATGGCGTTGATAAATTCGGTGTCCATAATCTCCACCGCCAGCATCACCTGTGCGGCTGCGGCACGCTCCACCGCGCGGGACAACCCCGCCGCAAAACGCGCCACCGTGCCTTCATCGTGCGGTTCGTAGTAGACGTCATAACCAGCCAACTGGATGGTGCGAATGCCGACATCCTTCGCCAGTTGAATCGCCCGATCCATCAGGTCATCGGCGCGCTGACGTGTCTGCGCATCATGGCTACCGAACGGAAAGCGGCGATGGCCGGACAGGCACATCGACGGAATGCTGACGCCGGTTTCAATCATCGCGTTGACCAGTGACAGGCGCTGTTCTTTACTCCAGTCCAGCCTGGACAGACGCTCATCAGTCTCATCGACGGACATCTCGACAAAATCGAAGCCACAGGCTTTCGCCAGGGCCAGTCGCTCTGGCCAGGTGAGATGGGCCGGCAGTGCTTTTTCATAAATTCCCAGTGGATGCTGGCGTTTCATGCGGTTCCCCAGATGTTGGCAATGGCCTGATGAAATTGGTTAGCGGTGGCAATGCCGGTGACACTGTCACTCAATGCGCGTCCGGCGATAAATGCCTTGACGTCGATATTGCGGAACTGCGGCAGTTCTTCCGGGGTGATACCGCCGGTGATCGACAGGGCAAACCCCATATCGGATAGCGCCTGCATCGCCGCCAGATCCTGCTGGCTCCACTGTTGACCGCTGGCCTGTGCATCACGTCCGCGATGGTAGATGGCCTGCGTCAGACCCAGGCTGCGCCACTGGCGGGCATCTTCCAGTGTCCAGTGACCAAACAGCTCGATCTGGATATCGCCCTGATAGCTGCGCGCCACGTCCAGTGCGGTGGCAAAGGTCGCCAGCGGCGCAGCGCAGATCACCGTCATCCAGTTGGCTCCGGCGTCAAACGCCATCCTGGCCAGGGTGGCACCGGCATCGGCGACTTTAAAATCGGCCACCAGGGTTTTCGCCGGATGCTGCTGACGCAGGCGGCGTACCGCTTCAATCCCGGCGCTGAAACACAAAATGGTGCCTGCCTCGATGATGTCGACCTCCTGATGGAGTTGCTGCGCGGTACTCAGCGCGGCATCGAGGTCGGTGTGGTCCAGCGCCAGCTGGAGCAAAGGAAGGCTCATGGGTTAACTCCTTGTGCAGCCGCCAGCGCATTGACCAGTTGCTGATAACGTTGATATTTCTGCTGATAACGGGCGTGCCGGGTGTCATCGGGTTGCCAGGTGACGATGTCGGGATTCAGCGCCTGCTGCGCCTGTTGCAGCGAGACATAGGCACCGGTGCCGGTGAGCGCGACCAGCGCCGCGCCCAGGCAGCCACTTTCGGCAATTTGCGGCACCTCAACCGGCAAGCCACTGGCATCGGCCAGCATCTGCATCCAGGGGGCAGAACGGGTCGGCCCGCCGCTCAGACGCAACGCGCTGGCCTGCGGGAAACGCTGACGCATCCGGTTGAGATGGGTCAGATGCGAGAACACCACGCCTTCATAGATCGCCTGCACCAGATGCGCGCGGGTGTGCCCCGCCTGCATACCAAAGAAACTGCCGTGCAGGTCGGTCCCGGCGTTGCAGCCGTAGAGGAAAGGCAGGAACAACAGCGAACTGCTGGCCGCTGGCAGAGCAGCCACCCAGTCGTTCAGTTGCTGATAATCTTCGATGCCCCACTGTTGGCAGAACCACTCAAGGTTGGCGGCGGAAGTCGGGCTGGCATCATGGATGATGAACTGATCGTCGATGGCATAACGGCCATAGACAAACGGGTAATCGGTCTCAGCGATGATGCGGTCGGTAATGCCGCTGGTGACGGACCAGGTCCCCATTACCGCGTTCAGGCGGGTCGCGTCATGCAATCCGGCGCACAGGGCCGTCGACACTACATCAAACAACCCACCAACCACCGGCGTGCCTTCCCGCAGTCCACACAAGGCCGCAGCCTGCGCGGTGACATACCCGGCCACCTCGGTCGGGCCGATAATCGGTGGTAAGGCCGGGACGATTTCGCTGATCGCTAAGGTTTCAGCCAACGCCGCCGACCAGCCACCGCTTTGCATGTCATACAAATTGGATTCGGAGATATTGGTTTCTTCACAGGCCAGCGCACCGGTCAGGCAGAAGCGCAGGTAATCATGAGCCATCAGTACGCTGCCAATTGTCGCGTAACGCTGTGGTTCATGTTGTTTGATCCAGCGCAGCAACGACACCGGATGGCCGGTCCACAACGTCTGCCGCGTTTGCGGATAGAGTTGTTGTGGCATACCGTCACGCTGCCACTGCTGCACCAGCGTCAGCGCGCGACGATCCGAGGAAAGGATGCCATTACCCAGCGGCTGACCCTGCTTATCCAGCAGAAATAGCCCCTTGCCCTGAGCAGAGATCCCGACACCCGCCACCTGCGCCGCCTGTTGCCCGCTTTGGTGCAGCACTTCGCGGATCACCGCCGCCGCCTGTTGCCACAACTGGGTCATGTCGCGTTCCGCCCAGCCCGGCTGTGGCACCAGCACCGGCAGGTTTTGTCGTGCCACCGCCAGCTCGCGCCCCTGGGCGTCATATAACCCGGCTTTAATAAAGGTGCCGCCGCAGTCCAGCCCTAACCAACTCTTCATGCGGCCTCCCCTTTGGCGGAGTCGCAGCGCGCCGGTAACGTCAGTGCCAGCAGCGAGGCAATCGCCAGCGAGATCGCCAGGCTGTAAACCCCGGCATCCTTGCTGTACTCCGCAATCAGGACGCCCACCATATACGGACCGCAGAACCCACCGAGATTACCCAGCGCATTGATCAGACCGCGCGCACCACCGGCGACCTCAGCGTTAAACAGGCGTGGCGGAATGCTCCAGAACACACCAGCCGCCGACTGGATAAACACGCCACAACCCACCAGGGCGGCATACGACCACCAGATGTGTGCTTTCAGCAGCACCGACAGCGCCATGCACAGGGCAAACCCGGCCAGCGGCAGCGCCACGAAAATCTTGCGGCGACCGCTGGCATCGGACAGCGCCGAGAACAGGAACATGCCAAAAATCGCCCCGACATACGGCAGAATCGCCAGCATCCCTACCTTCTCGGCATTACCGTTGGTCAGCCCTTTGAGGATGGTCGGCAGCCACAGGGTGTAGCCATAAATCCCGGTCTGGTAGAAGAAGTTCACCAGGATCAGACGCCACATCACCGGCTCACGCATCACCCGGCTCAGCGAGGCTTTGCGCGTGTTCTGACCTTTAATCATCAGTTGTTCATCGTGCAGGGTCTTGATCAGATACTGCTTCTCGGCGGGTGAAATCCAGCGCGCTTCCTGCGGGCGGTTGCTGATGGTGAACAGCCACAAGGCCATAACGAACACCGACAGCACCCCTTCAACAAAGAACAGCATGCGCCAGTCCCAGTTGGTGATGATCCAGCCTGACAGCGGTGCGGTAATGATCCCGGCAATCGGGACGAACATAATGACGATGGCGTTGGCGCGACCACGTTCTTTATCCGGGAACCAGTTGCCGATCATCGTCAGCACCACCGGCAACATGCCGCCTTCCGCGACGCCGAGGGCAAAGCGCAGCGCCAACAACTGATACTGGCTGGTGGCTAACCCGGTGAGGATCGAGATCACCGCCCATGCCAGCAACGACCAGCCAATAAAACGTTTGCCGTTGCCGTACACCGCCAGCTTGCCGCCCGGTACTTGCAGGAACAGATAACCAATAAAGAAGATGCCACCGGCTAACCCAGCCATCGAAGCGCTGATGCCCAGCTCTGCATCCATCCCGCCCGGCATGGCAAACGCGATATTGACGCGATCCATGTAGGAGATGATGCAGGTGATCAAAATCGGCGGGATGATGCGCAGCCAGCGCAGTGCCGGAACGCCTTCACGCGTCAGTGCGGTTGATGTCAGACTCATGCGACCTCCTCCAGCGCGGTTGTCGGGATCTTCACCACCACTTTGCGGATCGCACCCGGCAAATCCGGTGCGCAGTTGGGTCGGTGAATATCCTGCGGGAAGAACACCGCAAAGGTGCCTGGCACCATGCGAATCAGAGTTTCATCCGCTGCGTGCTGGTAAAAAATAATGTCGCGTTCGGGGTTGTACGGCTGGTGCACCGCCAGGCTGGCGGGTTGATTCGCCACGCCAATCACCTCCGCCCCCGACACCAGATATTGCACATCGATATGATGGCGGTGCGCTTCAGGATAGTTTTCCTCAGCCGGTGCGGTTTGCAGATCCAGTACCTGCACCTGCCAACCGGTGGCGCTGTCAACATGGCGTCCGGCGGCCATCGTTGCCAGATCGTGACCGGCCAGATACGCAATGGCGCGGGCGATAGCGGGCGGATAGTGGCGTGCATCGGTGTTGGCGATATGTCCGGTAATCATGGGGTTATCCTCCGTTACAACGCCTGGATACGCGTCCAGACACGCTCATCCACCGGGATGCCGAGACGCAGGTTTTCCGCCCGCAGCACCGGGAAGCGCTCACCCGGCAGGCGTACCGCCTGTTGACTGTCGGCACGTTCGGCACCGGTAATCGAGGCGCGAATGCGTTGCAGTTTGTGGTCGCGGGTGGCGCCGTCAATCAGGCGATCGACATCGATAGCGATAAACACCTGCGAGATACCAAATTCGTCACCGTTGTCTTCGGTCACCTCGGTCACCGACGCGCCGTTGGAGAGCAGCGTGGCGAGCATATCCAGCACCACCGACAACGCCGAGCCTTTCCAGTAACCCATAGGTAAGATGCGACGGTTGTTTTCGATGGTGGCGGGATCGCGGGTGTAGTTGCCGTCGTTATCAAAACCGCCATCCACCGGCAGGGTTTTGCCCGCCAGGCGATTCACTTCCAACATGCCGTAGGAAAACATCGACATCGACATATCCACCATGGTGATGGGTTCACCCGGTACCGCAACAATCAGCGGGTTGGTGCCGATAGCACAGTTTTTCGCCCCCCACGGCGGCATCACCGCAATCGAGTTGGTCCAGCAGATGCCAACATAGCCCTTCTCTGCCGCTTGCCAGCCGTAACTGCCGCCGCGCATCCAGTGGTTAGCATTACGCAAGGCAACCAGGCCGATGCCGTGATCGGTCGCCAGTTCGATGGCACGATCCATCATGCTGCGCGCGGTAATGTTGCCGATGGCGCGGTGCGCATCCCACTGCTCGATAGCACCCAGTGACAACACTTTATTGGCCGTGGCCTCCGGCACGATATGTCCGGCATCCAGTTGCTGAATAAAACGGGGAAAACGGTTCACGCCGTGGGAATAGACACCATTCAGGCTGGTTTCGGCAAACATGGCGGCACACGCGGTGGCCTTCTCCTCTGGCACCTTGCGACTCAGCAAGACGCGCAGGAATTCTTCATATAATTGCTGATAGCTGATTCTCATAACGGCTACTGTCTCCCCAGCGCTACGCCCTATATTTCATATGTTGGAATGTCGTTCCAAATAAATCGTATGGCGAAAGCAAAGAGGAGTCAAAGAAATGGCTGGAAAATTTATCGTTTAAAATCAATCAAATAAAACTTTGATCGACTTTTGTGATCGGCCGCAAATCGGCCAGATTTCAGACGTGGGGAAGCCGGGACAGACGATCCTGCCCCGATGCGTAGCGGCGCGATTTATCGCGCGATGCCGGAAAAATCCGCGCGATTAATCGCGCCGTTACAAACGCACCCGATACAACGACGTGGTGGCGGTGATATACAGCTCGTCACCCTGCGGGCCGCCCAGCGTACAGTTCGATACCCGCTCCGGTAACGCAATTTTGCCGCGCGTCCTACCGCTGCTGTCGAAGATGATCACGCCGTCGGCACAGCTACAGTAGATATCGCCGTTCGCCGCGACACAGAAGCCGTCAGGAAAACCCGGTGCCACCTCGGCAAAGAATTGCCCCGCCATCAACTCGCGACCATCCACCTTGTAGACGCGCAATTGGCGACGCCCCAGCGTGGGGAAATCCACCACCGACATATCGGCCACGTACAGCAGGCTTTCATCGGGCGAAAACGCCAGGCCGTTGGGACGTTGCAGATCGCTGGCGGCGATACTGAGCTGCCCGCTGGCCGGATCGAAGCAGTAGAGATAACAACCGATCACCTGGCTGTGAGCGTGATACCCCTCCTCATCGTTGACGATCCCGTACGGCGGATCGGTGAACCACAGGGTGCCATCGGAACGTACCACCACATCATTCGGTGAGTTAAAGCGTTTGCCCTCGACCTTATCAATCAACAGCGTCACGCTACCGTCATGCTCGGTACGGCTGATGGCGCGGCGACCATGTTCACAACTCACCACTCGCCCCTCAAGGTCACGCGCGTTACCGTTGGCATAGTTGGCGTTGGCGCGCCACAGGCTCAACTCACCGTTGCGCTGCCAGCGGAACATCCGGTTGCCTTTGACATCGCTAAACACCACCGCATCCTGCTGCGGCAGCCATACCGGGCCTTCGGCCCAGATGGCGGGTGAACAGAGTTTTTCCGGCTGCATCACTGTACGCCCCAGATGGTTTTGTAGTGTCCCTGATAGTTGTTCGCCGGGTCGTAGTTGTTTTCCGGGCCGCCGTCGTTGGCGATATTGTCTTTGGTGATCAGATGCGCCGGCGTTACATAGCCAGAGGAAGGTTGACCGGCAAAGGCGCGGTTGAACTCATCCAGCAATTGCCAGCCGTGCAGCTTGAGCGGCTCAGCTACCGTGGCGATCTGGCTGTCGCTGTTACGGATACGCTGGAAAGCTGAGATGGAACCGTCACCGGCAGAAATATTGAAAGGCGCATTGCTGCCCCCTTTACCCGCGGTTTTCAGCGACGGAGCCATAAAGTCAAAATAGAGATCGTTGATCGACAGCGCGTACTGGAAATGATCGCCGTATTTCTGCAACAGGCTGAAGGTCATGGAAGGCATACGGTTGGCGGTATCCGCCAGCGGCGTATCGATAAATTCCACCACCTTGCAGCCGCTGCACTTCTCAATCTCCTGCTTCATGGTATTGGCCTTGTCCAGCGCGATTTGGTACAGCGAGTCGGTGAAGATCAACACCTGCGCCTTACCACCGGATTTCACCACGGCATATTGCGCCGCCAGCCGCGCCACATCATTGGAATCGGAGGTGATATTGTCCGTCACGCCATATTTTGCAATCGGTCCCGGCTGCGGTTCAGCATGCCAGGCCATCAGCACGATCTTTTGTTCTTTGGCTTTCTTCAGCGGGATTTTTGCCACGTTCGGGTTCCAGCCACCAATCACGATGCCATCCGGGCGCTGGGCAATTGCCTGATTCAGCGCCGCGAGCTGGTCTTTCACCGAACCGCCACCATCCAGAGTTTCCAGTTTCCATCCCGCGACCTTCGCCGCTTCACTCAGCCCTTGCTGCACCCCCTGCACCCCACCGTTTTTCATATCAGAGGCGATAAAAATGATTTTTTTGTTCGGTTGCAGTTTAGGGCCGGTGGTCGGCCCATCCCAGGTGCTCGAGCTGGCGGTGGCCTTCGCCACGGCAGCGGTCGCCTGATCCAGGTAGCTGTCAGCCTGCGCGGAGGCGGAGGCCACCAGCAAAGCGGCCAAGGTAAGACTCAATGCCTGATTTTTCATAATGAATTCCCTGGTGTGATGGTTTTTTGTTTATGGTCAGGTGCAGAGGTCGGTGCGCTCTGACTGCGCACCACGGCTTTTTGGTTCAGCAGGCGGCGACGCTGGGCGTAACCGGCAAGCGTAATCGACAGCAACAAGGTCGCGCCGTTAAATAACGGTTCGACCCAGAAGTCGCCGCCAAATTGTTGGATCCCGGCAATACCGATGGCGAGAATGGCGATACCCACCACGGTGCCCCAGATGTTCACCCGTCCCGGACGAATGGTGGTGCTACCGAGGAAAGCCCCCACCAGCGCTGGCAACAGATAATCCATCCCGACGCTGGCCTGGCCTACGCCCTGTTCAGCCGCAATCAGTACGCCACTGAAACCGGTCAACACGCTGGAGGCGATAAAGGTCCCGATGATGTATTTATTCACCGCAATGCCGTTGAGGCGCGCGGCAGTGGGGTTGCCACCTACCGCATACATGCAACGGCCCAACGGGGTATGTTCGGTGACGAGCCACAGCACCAGCGCAACGATCAACACATAAAACGCGCCGATGGGAATGCCGAACAACTCGGTATGATGCAGCGCGCTAAAGGCATCCGGCAGATCGCCAACAATTTGCCGACCACCGGAGTGCCACAGCGCCACGGCGTACAGCACGGTGCCGGAGCCGAGGGTGGCGACAAAGCTGTCAATATCCGCTAGCGCTACCAGGATGCCGTTCAGTAACCCGTAGAGCGCCGAGATCACCAGCACCGTCAGCACCGCCATCTGCCATGAGAAGCCGTACTCCACCTGAAGGGTAATGGCGAGGATATGCCACAGCACAATGCCGAAACCGACGTTCAGGTCGATCTTGCCGACAATCATTGGCAAGGTCGCCGCCAGCGCCAGCAGCGCAATCTTGGCTTTACTGGCGAGGATCGCCTGTAAGGTCAGCATGGTGGCAAACGACGGTGACAGCGCCGAGAACAACAGGGTTAACACCACACATAACAGCAACAGGCCGTAGCGGGTCATTATCTGCATCGACCAGGGGGCAAAGCCATGTTGCGCAAGGCTGACCCGCTGCTCCAGCGCGGTGGATTTGACGGATGTTTTTGACATAATTTTTCTCCTGCCTTCCTTTTCAGACGGTGGTTAATGGGGCAGCGCTGCTGGCAGAGGCCAGCTCCAGCAAACCGGCAAAGCTAACCTGTTCATTTTTTAATTCGCCGACCACCTGACCACGGTTAAACACCAGCGCGCGGTTGCAGATATGGGCGATCTCTTCGAGGTCATTGGATATCACCAGTACCGCCACGCCCTCGGTCAGCGCTTTATTCAGCAGGTGATAGATTTCTTCGCGCGCGCCCACATCGACGCCTGCGGTGGGGTCTTCCAGAATCAGCAGCGGCGCATTGAGATGCATCCAGCGCGCCATCACCACCTTCTGCTGGTTGCCGCCCGATAAGGCGCTGATGTCGAGATTGACGTCTTTCGGACGCACATCGAATAACTGAACTTTCCACCAGCTGGCACCGATTTCGGCACGCCGTCCGTAGCGTGACAAAAGCCGATGACCACTGGCGCAGGGATTAAGAAACAGGTTTTCACGCACGCTCATCGACATCACCAGGCTCTCGCCGGTGCGGTCCCCCGCCACCAGCGACACGCCAGCCGCCATCGCCTGTTGGGGCGTCTGTGGCTGATACGCCTGGTCACGGAAGCGCAGCGTCCCGGCGGTGGCCTGACGCAAACCAAACAGCAGGCGGCCAATTTCCTCTTGCCCGGCACCGCGTAAGCCAGCCAGCGCCAGCATTTCGCCCGGTTGCAGGCTGAAGCTGACCGGCCCGACTTCATCAATGCAGAGTTGATCCAACACCAGCACCGGTTTGCTCGCAGCCGGTAGCGGTTGCCGTTGATTCCCTTCCAGCGCCTCCCCAACAATCATCTCCACCAGATCGTGCAGTTGATAATCGGCAGTGTTGCCTTCTGCAACGCGTTTACCATCACGCATCACACAGATGCGGTCGGCAATCTCAATCACTTCATCAAGGCGGTGGGTGACGTAAATCATGCCAACTTTGCGACTTTTCAGTCGGTTGATGACTTCGAACAGGTGACGCACATCGTTGGCGGGTAACGAGGCAGTAGGTTCATCCAGCACCAGCACTTCGGCGTTGACCGCCACTGCGCGCGCAATCGCCAGCAGGGATTTCTCGGTGCGCGACAGTTCAAACACGCGGGCATCCGGGTCCAGCATGATGCCGACATCGTTCAGGGCGGCACGCGAACGCTCGCGCACCGCCCGCCAGTCGATCAAGCCGAGACGACGGGTAAAACCCATCACCAGCGCCATATTTTCCGCCACCGTCATCCATTCAATCAGCCCGAGATCCTGATGAATAAAGGCGATTGGCTGCCGGGTGGCGGTTTTCAGACTGGCGGCCGACGCGATGCTGGCGTCGTGAAAGCGGATATCGCCCTCATCCCGGCTATACACTCCGGCCAGCACTTTGATCAGCGTGGATTTTCCGGCACCGTTTTCGCCCAGCAGGGCAACCACCTCGCCGGGAAAAACCTCAAGACTGACATCATTAACGGCGGGATTACCGCCAAAGCGTTTGGTGATATGGCTCAGAGTAAGAACCGGTGTACCCGGGCTATGCTGCATTACCGCCTCCTGCAAACTCCTGGTGAGCATCAACAGCGGCGACAGCATCAAAACACCGCTAAATTTCAACATACGAAATACGATTCCAAAAAATACTATTCCTGGTGCGCAGGAAAAGCAAAGAAGTAGCGAGGATAAATTTCATTAATAAACAAATAGATATAATTCTTGTTGCGGATTTGTGATGCATCACTCACTTCGGTAAGGGGTGGATTTTCGCCAAAAGTCACACTAAACCTGGCGAAGGATTCCCAGGCTGAAGTGCATGGGTTAACATCTGGCGACTGCTCTTTTATCGGAGTGGGAAAACTAAGAGGAAGCGTGGATGGTGGTTAAAGTAGCGAAAGCGAAGGAAGAGAAGAGTGACAAGCCACTGGGGACGCAGAGCTTGTTTCGTGGGCTGCAACTGATTGAATTACTGAGCAACTACCCGAACGGTTGCCCGTTGGCCCATCTTTCTGAGTTGTCCGGGATGAACAAAAGTACCGTGCATCGCCTGTTGCAGGGTTTGCACAGCAGCGGTTATGTCACGCAGGCACCCTCGCCTGGCAGTTACCGTCTGACCACTAAGTTTATTTCTGTCGGACAGAAGGCCCTCTCCTCCCTCAACATCATCCATGTCGCTGCCCCGCATCTGGAGAAACTGAATCTGGAAGTGGGCGAAACGGTCAACTTCTCCAGCCGCGAAGATGATCATGTGATCCTGATTTATAAACTGGAACCCACCACCGGGATGATGCGCACCCGCGCCTATATCGGCCAGCATATGCCGCTGTATTGTTCAGCGATGGGGAAAATTTTTATGGCCTGGGGCAGCGAAGAATATCCGGCGCACTACTGGCAAAGCCATCAGGACAGCATTCAACAGTTGACCAAAAACACCATCACCACGCTCCCGGAGATGCTGGAAGAACTGAAGTCCATTCGTCAGCAGCAGACGGCAATGGATCGCGAAGAGAATGAACTGGGTGTTTCCTGCATCGCCGCGCCGGTGTTTGATATTCAGCAACGGGTGCCTTATGCGGTGTCGATTTCACTGCCCACCGCCAAGATGCAACAGATTG
Source organism: Pantoea phytobeneficialis (assembly GCF_009728735.1). Taxonomy (NCBI): domain Bacteria; kingdom Pseudomonadati; phylum Pseudomonadota; class Gammaproteobacteria; order Enterobacterales; family Erwiniaceae; genus Pantoea; species Pantoea phytobeneficialis. Next base: position 2,103,186 of record NZ_CP024636.1, on the reverse strand, counting down.
GGGTGAAAAAACTGATGGGTCCGGTGGTCGCCACCGCCCGTGCGATTTCGGAAGAGCTGGGATACGTGGTGCCGCAAAAGGCGTGTACCTTACCGTAAAAGAATCCGTACCGTAGCGGCACGATTTATCGCGCAGGTTTACTCCACAAAGGTCAAAAGCGCGCCGCTACGCCAGCATGCGATACTGCTTGAGCTGCTTATGCACGGCATCAAGCATCCCGATAACTTCTTTGTCTGACGGCAGGTCACTGTCATAAACCATAACCGCAAAGCGCCCATGAAATTCTCCCCGAATGTGTGACCATGTCTGTTCAGTGTTTGCAAAAATTGCCGCCTGACTCAACGGCTGATCCAGCCAGTCGCCAGCAGAAGAGAATTGCTCACGGTCAGCATGTTCCACAATGCTTAACATCTTGAGTAATGCGCCGTCCTGAAATAATGGCGCAAAATCAGCGTTGTGCTTAATCATGCATAAATCATAAATATGGTGGATGCGTGATTTTAAGGCCACATCAGGTCGTTTCTCTCGTGAAGCACGAATCAGGGCAATGATTTTCTCCACCACTGTTCTTTCAATACTTAATACATTCACTGAAAATGCGCACAGTCCATATCGTTCAGCTATTGCAACGGGCGATAAAAGGTTCTGGTGTGGTGAAGGCATTAATCTCCAGCGGCATCGCTTGACCAAAATCGCCAGCAACCCAGCGGGGATAGCTATGCCACGTTTTCCGGAATGACCCGTGTTTTGACTCCGCCGGATGGTCTGGGGTGTAACTTAGCCCCTCAACAAGGGTAGCTTCCGCCTCACGGATAAATTGTTTAATTTGATTGCCGGACATTCCGCGTACATGCGCCGCGAGATCGACATCTTCAGAGAAACGGTTAATCAGTTTCCAGGCTTTGGAAAGCGACGTTCCGCCTTTAAAGATCAATTGGCCATGAAAACTGGACTGACTAAGGTTGTGAACACCCAAGTTACCCAGTCATCCTTTTCAACATATACCGCTGGAATGGCAAAGTGATCAGCCGTGGTATGAACCAATTCGAGCCAGACGTCCTTGTCTTGATGTAAATTCATTCGATATTCCATTTTCTGCTGGCCAACGGCCATTGATCAATGCCGATCTTATAACGGCTGGTCGCATTCAGTGATTCATAAAGGCTCAGGCTGTCTGCAACACCCGTAATATCCAGTGCCATACCCAGCAAGGCTTTTGCCGGAGGCCCGTGTTAGCGATCTGGTTTATCAGATTCAAGTTTTTAGTGTTAAAAACATGAACAACAGTAAAAAGCACACCGCTGCCGCATAAGCCTCATTTAGTCTGTTGATAAATAAACCGACCTGCGCTCGCTTTCGCTACACTGCAAAACGCACCTTAGTGAAATCAGGGAAATCGGATGTCAGACGCAGCTCTCCAGCATTTCTTACCCGCTACACAGGCATGGTTCCGAGCCACTTTTGCTGCCCCCACCCCCGTTCAGGCGGAAGCCTGGCAGGCCATCGCCAGTGGTAAAAATTGCCTGGTGATTGCACCAACCGGATCGGGTAAAACGCTGGCGGCCTTTCTGCATGCCATCGATGCGCTATTTCGTGAGCGCAGCCAGACAGATGCAGTTGCCCGCAGTCATAAAACCCGCATTCTGTATATCTCGCCGGTGAAGGCGCTGGCCGCCGATGTGCAGCGCAACCTGCAATTGCCGCTGGCGGGGGTGGAGGCACAACGCCGCCAGCAGGATGAAATGGAAATCACCTTGCAGGTGGGGATGCGTTCTGGCGATACACGCAGCGCTGAGCGGGCGCAGTTGCAACGCCGCCCACCGGATATCCTGATCACCACGCCTGAGTCCCTGTTTCTGATGCTGACCTCCAAAGCGCGCGAAACGCTGCGGGGAATATCCACGGTGATCGTCGATGAAGTCCATGCGGTAGCGGGCAGCAAACGCGGCTCGCATCTGGCGCTCAGTCTGGAACGACTCGATGCATTGCTGGCGCAACCGGCGCAGCGGATTGGGTTATCCGCGACCGTACGTCCCCCCGAGGCCGTGGCGCGTTTTCTCGGAGGGGTGGGCGAAACCCTGGTGGTCAATCCGGCGGCGAAGCGTCCACTGCAACTGACCATCACCGTTCCGGTGGCGGATATGACTGACATCCAGCAACGTCCGGACAGTCAGGCTGTGCAGGATGCCACGCTCGCCGCCGGATCGATCTGGCCGCATATTGAAGCGGGCATTCTTGACGAAGTGCTGCGCCACCGCGCCACGCTGGTGTTCACCAACTCGCGCGGGCTGGCAGAGAAACTCACCGCGCGCCTGAATGAACGCTACGCCCGCCAGTTGGGTGAGCAGCCGACCGTACCGGAAGCCTCCTTTGATTACGGCTCCTTTACCGGCGGCACGGAAAAACGCACGCAGACGCCGGACAACCTGATTGCCCGCTCGCACCACGGTTCGGTGTCAAAGGAGCAGCGCCTGGAGATTGAAACCGCCCTGAAAGCCGGTGAACTTCGTTGCGTAGTGGCGACCTCCAGCCTCGAACTGGGTATCGATATGGGCGATATCGATCTGGTGATTCAGGTGGGTGCGCCACTGTCGGTCGCCAGCGCTCTGCAACGTGTCGGACGCGCCGGACATCAGGTGGGCGGCACGCCCAAAGGAATATTCTGGCCCCGTACCCGGCGTGATTTGCTGGATACCGCCGTCACGGTTGAAGCGATGCTGGCAGGCGACCTGGATGCTATCGCCCCGCCTCACAATCCGCTCGACATCCTGGCCCAGCAGACTGTCGCCGCCGCCGCGATGGAGACGTTGCAGCTTGATGACTGGTTTGCCCTGGTACGGTGCGCCGATCCGTTCCGCTCCTTGCCACGCGCCGCGTTCGAAGCGGTGCTGGATATGCTGGCCGGACGTTACCCCTCAGACGAATTCGCCAATCTGCGCCCGCGCATTATCTGGGATCGACATAATCACACCCTGAGTGGTCGCCCCGGTGCGCAGCATCTGGCTGTCACCAGCGGCGGCACCATCCCGGACCGTGGCATGTTTAGCGTGATGTTGCCGGAAGGAGAAGAACAATCTGGCGCGCGGCGAGTCGGGGAACTGGATGAGGAGATGGTGTATGAATCGCGGGTGAACGACATTATTACCCTCGGCGCCACCTCCTGGCGTATCCAGCAAATCACCCACGATCAGGTGGTGGTGGTGCCAGCACCGGGGCGTTCGGCGCGTCTGCCATTCTGGCATGGCGAAGGTGTGGGGCGTTCTGCCGCATTAGGTGAAGCCATTGGGCGCTATCTGCGCGAGGTTGATCAGGGTGCCCCCATAGCCGACGCCCTGGATGACCATGCCCGTCATAATATTCAGACGCTGATCGCCGAGCAGCGCCAGGCGACCGGCGTGCTCCCCACCGACCGCACGCTGCTGATTGAGCGTTGTCGGGATGAAACCGGCGACTGGCGTGTCATCCTGCATTCACCCTATGGTCAACGCGTCCATGCCCCGTGGGCGCTGGCGGTGGCTGAGCGGATCACCCGGATCATGGGCATCGATCCCGCCGTAGTGGCCAGTGATGACGGTATCGTCGCCCGCTTTCCCGATAGCGACGGTCGCGTACCTGGCGCTGAATTGTTCCTGTTTGAGCCGGATGAACTGCAACGGGTGGTGAGCCAGTCGGTCGGTCAGTCGGCGCTGTTCGCCGCTCGCTTCCGCGAGTGTGCCGCCCGCGCCCTGCTGCTGCCACGCCGCAATCCGGGCAAACGCTCGCCGTTATGGCAGCAGCGACTGCGTGCCGGGCAGTTACTGGAAGTTGCCCGCCAGTTCGATGATTTTCCCATCCTGATCGAAACCGCCCGTGAATGTTTGCAGGATGTTTATGATCTTCCTGCCCTGCACCATCTGATGGCACGTCTGCAACAGGGAGAGATTCAGTTGGCCGACGTCACCACCGAATCCCCTTCGCCTTTTGCGGCACCGCTGTTGTTCGGTTATGTGGCGGAATTTATGTATGCCAGCGATGCTCCCCAGGCGGAGAAACGCGCATCGATGCTGGCACTGGACAGCAAACTGCTGAAGCGGTTGCTCGGTGAAGTGGATATGCGTGAGCTGCTCGATGCTGACATGGTGGCGCGGGTGGAACAAGAGTTACAGCGCCTGCCCGCCAGCTATCACGCCAACAGTATCGAAGCGTTGTCAGACCTGCTACGCGAGGTCGGTCCGCTAACCCACGCAGAACTGGCGCTGCGCTACAGCGGCGATGAGGTGTTAAGTGATGGTTTGCAGGCTTTGCAACAGGCACAGCGCATCTTCTGCGTCAGCATTGCAGGTGAGACACGCTGGGCGCTGGCAGAAGATGCCTCGCGTCTGCGTGATGCGCTGGGATGCCGCGTGCCGGATACACTACCGCCAGCCTTGCTCCAGCCCGTGACACGTCCGTTATATGATTTGCTCCAGCGCTATGCCCGTACCCACGCGTTATTCACCGGCAAAGACCTCGCCCGTCACTTCGGCCTTGGTGTCGCCGTGGTGATCGATGCGCTGGAAGAATTACGTCAGCAGGGCAAACTGATGAAAGGTGACTTCACCACTGCTGATGATGATGAACCGCAGTGGGTGGCGGAAAATGTGTTCCGTCGCCTGCGCCTGCGCTCGCTCCAGGCGGCGCGTGAGGCCACGAAACCGGTTGATCCGGCGGTCTATGTCACCCTGCTGCTGGAACGTCAGGGAGTCATCAGCGATGCCAACGCGCGTGAAGCTCAGGGGGCGTTGAGTGGCGTCAACGGCGTGGTGCGGGTGATTGAACAGCTAGCGGGAATTGCCCTGCCTGCCGCGCTGTGGGAAACGCAGATCCTCCCGGCGCGGGTCCGCGATTATCAGCCTGCGATGCTGGACGAATTGCTCTCCAGTGGCGAAGTGGTCTGGCATGGACAGCGCACCGCAGCAGCCGCAGAAGGGATGGTGTCACTGCATCTGAGCGAGTATGCTGCCGAAACCTTGCCACCCGCGAGTCAAGGACAAAACGTCGCCCTGACGCCGTTGCAACAACAGATCCTGACGCTGTTACAGGATGGGAGCGGTTGGTTTGTGCGCCAACTGGTCCCGCGCCTCACGTCTGAGGAAGGCGATCCCAACCTGATTTACCAGGCCATGTGGGATCTCGCCTGGCGCGGTTATCTCACCACCGACACCTGGTCAGCCTTACGCAGCGTTACCGGTCATGCCAGCACACCGCGACCACGTACCCACCGCCATCGTCATGGACATCGGGGGTATGCTGCCCCAACCCGCCTCGTTGCCAGCGGTCCCGGCCTCAATAGCATGGCGGGCCGCTGGTCGTTGCTGGCGCGCCCGGCGCTGGCCGACACCGAGCGCGCCCTGGCATTGACGGAAAATATGCTCGATCGCTTTGCTGTCGTCAGTCGCGGCGCGGCTATCGCCGAGCAGGTGCCCGGCGGTTTTCCGGCATTGCAACCGGTGTTGCGTGGCCTGGAAGATAGCGGCCGTTTGCTGCGTGGCCGCTTTGTCGCAGGCATGGGGGCCGCCCAGTTCGCTGACCACACGGTGATTGATCGCCTGCGCCAACTCGCCAATAGCCCACGCCAGGTGGGGACCCCGGTAGCGCTGGCGGTGCTCGATCCCGCTAACCCCTTCGGTGTGCAATTGCCGTGGCCGCTAAGCCTGGCCGGAAATCGCCCCACCCGCCGTCAAGGCGCACTGGTGGTGATCGCCGCTGGTCGCGTGTTGTTGTATCTGCCGCAAGGCGGTAAGGAATTGATGACGTTTGCCACCAACGCCACCTTCGATGAACAGCATGCCGCAGTGCTGGCACTGGGCGTAGCTCTTCGACGGGAAAAACACCTCAGCTTTACCCTGGAACGTGTTGACGGTCAACCCGCCGGACAATCCCCGCTGCTTGCCGCGCTGAAAGAAGCCGGTTTTTCTCGCGTGCCAAGGGGGTACAGTTGGTATGGTTAGTAGCGGCGCGATTTATCGCGCCGCTACGAAAGTCAGTAACTCACCACCGTCACCCAGTTCGCATCGCCGCCAGCGGGTGCGCTGCCAACGCGTTTGAGCACCCCACTGCGTCGATTAATGGCGTAGCTGCCGGTGACGTTGCTTTTCTCTCCGCTGGCAATCAACCAGCGTCCATCGGGCGAAATCGCAATGCCGCGCGGCTGTTTTTCCACCGGCCAGCTGCCGATTAAGGTTAATTTGCCATCCTGCTTATTGACGCGATAACCCGTCACCGTGCTACTGGTGCGTTCGGTCACATACAAGAAACGACCATTCGGGGTGATACGGATATCCGCCGACCAGATACGCGGCGTGGGATCGTTGTAATCGGCCAGGCGCTCACGACCATGTTGCAGATGATATTGCGCTGCCACTGCGTTGGGCCACTCGGCGATTTTTTTCAACGCACCGTTGGGCTGGCGCTGAAATTGCGTAATGATGCCGCCCATCTCACCAATGTTGTACAGATAACGGTTATCCGGCGACATGACGGAATGACGCGCACCATTCTCGGCTTCCGTTGCAACAAAACCGCTGCCAATCGGCGTCAGGCTGCCGTCCGGGGTAAGATTGAGTTGTAACACCCGGTCGGTCCCGAGGTTGCCAACATAAACTGAACGGCCGGTTGCATCGCTAATCACCGAGTGCGCGGCATGGCCGGTTTTATACGCGGCCACCGGCGGTGCAATAACCTTGCCGTCAGCCGCCAGGCGATAAACGTGCACCACATCGCCATCATAGGAAGAACCCAACAGAAAACGCCCCTGACTGTCGGTGCTGATATAGGGATAACTGGCTGCGGCCGGGGTTTCGTTGGCCTGCAACAAATCGCCGTTTTGCGCATCAATCGTCCAACTCATCAACCTTAAGGGCTGGCTGCGGATCGCGGCGTACAAGCGATGATGATCGGCGCTCAGCGCCATCGGCATCACTTTCCCCCCTGCGGAGGTTTGCCCGAGTAAGGTCAGCGCGCCGGTTTTCTCATTCAGACTGTAACGGGCAATGTTGCCGTCACTGGCTTCGGATACATAAACAAAGGTTTGCGCCAGCAATGGCGCACTAAAAGTCAGCGCCGTAAGCAACGCCAGACGTAGAGCAATTTTCATTATTATCTCCGCGATTCAGGAGCAACCCCAGGCAGGCTGCTTCACCGCCTACAGATATAGGCGGCATTATGCCGCCGGGTAATGTGTGATTGCCCGACACGCTTTGGGCATCCTGACAAAGGGCACACCATTTCAATGGGTTAGTGTTTTTTAGCGCAAAAAGTTTAATCCAGGATTGTGCACTGGCTCACTGGTGGCGGATGGCTTAACATCAGGCGCATTGATGATGGAAACGGAGTCCGGTATGACGAGTTTGCGCTTGTTAGTGTCCCAATCAAACGACCCCTGGTTTAACCTTGCGGTGGAAGATTGTATTTTCCGCCAGATGCCCACCACCCAGCGCGTGTTGTTTCTCTGGCAAAACGCGGAAACCATTGTGATTGGGCGTGCGCAGAATCCGTGGAAAGAGTGCAACACCCGGCGCATGGCGGAAGATCACATCAAACTGGCGCGCCGCAGCAGTGGCGGTGGCGCGGTGTTTCACGATTTGGGTAACTGCTGCTTTACCTTTATGGCTGGCAAACCGGAATATGATAAAAGCGTCTCGACCGCGATTATCCTGCACGCGCTGGCGAGTCTTGGCATCAGCGCAGAGGCTTCGGGTCGTAATGATATCGTGGTCAATGTGGCGGGCGATGTGCGCAAGATTTCCGGCTCAGCCTACCGCGAAACACCCGATCGCGGTTTCCATCACGGTACTTTCCTGATGAACGCAGATCTGTCACGGCTGGCGGATTATCTCAATCCTGACATCAAAAAATTGCAGGCCAAAGGGATTAGCTCCGTGCGCTCACGCGTGGCAAATTTGATCGAACTGATGCCGGATATCAGTTATGCGAAAATTTGTGACGCGGTCACGCAGTCGTGGTTCGCGTACTATCAGGATCAGTGCCAGCCTGAATTTATCTCCCCTGAGGCCTTGCCTGATTTGCCCGGTTTTGCCGAACAATTTGCCAAACAAAGCAGTTGGGAGTGGAATTTCGGCCAGGCACCGGATTTCTCCCATCTGCTCGATCAACGTTTTAGTTGGGGCGGCGTGGAGATCCATTTTGACATTGAGCGCGGCAGCATCAGCCGTTGCCAGATCTTTACCGATAGCCTGAATCCGGCACCGCTGGAAACGCTGGCAGCACGTTTAAGCGGCGTAATATACCGCCCGGAAGCCGTTGCCGCGCAACTGACGCGTCTGGAGAGTGAATATCCACAACAGCAGGCCGAACTGGCGCAGTTGGGGCAATGGTTGCTCGCCAGCCTGCGTTGAGTACATTGCACTCCATCACCATATGGTTATAATTAACTCACCAAATGGAGGTGCACAATGAAACAATTCACTCTCCCGGCCACCCCTGTAACGCCAGAGCGTTTGTGGCAGTTCGCCGGGTTAACCAGTGCCGATGGCGTGCTATTGATGGGCCAGATTGATGCCGGTCTCGAGGGTTCCGTCGCCAGCCGTATCGTGTCATGGGCGCGTATTACGCAGGCTGATCTGCGCCATATGACCGGCATCCCCGGCACCACCTTTACCCGTGGGCTAAAAAACCGTTTTACTGCGGAACAGAGCGAACGTCTGGTGCGTTTTATTCGCGTTATGGATCGCGCCGTGGAACTGTTTGAAGGCGACAGAGAAAAGGCGCTGCAATGGTTGAACGAGCCTGCGCGCGCCCTCGGTAATCAAAAACCCGGCGATTTAGTCTCCTCCGAAACCGGCGCTTATGAAGTGCTGAAACTGATCACCCGCCTTGAGCACGGTGTCTATTCGTGAAGTTATATCGGATGACGAAAACGCGTTTTCTCAGCTCGGCGTGGAGCGGCTACGGTGCCAGGGAAGGTGGCGGTCGCTGGAACAGCATCGGCGTATCGATGGTGTACGCTTCCGAAACCGCCTCCCTCACCATGCTGGAAACCCTTATCCACCTGCAAAGCGCCAGCATTCTCGATTTCTTCACCCTGTTAAGCATTGAGGTGCCAGACGATTTAATTCAATGGGTTGATGCGGCGCAATTACCGCAGGACTGGGCGGCCGCGCAGGCCCCCGCTGCGTTGCGTGAGTTTGGTGATTTTTGGATCGACAGCCAGGCATCTGTTGCGTTACGTGTGCCCAGCGCCTTATCGCCGGTTGAGTTTAATTACCTGCTCAACCCCGAGCATCCGCAATTTGCGCCCCTGATTAAAAATGCGGTGGAGATCCCCTTCCGTTTCGATCAACGTTTTGCGCGATAAATCGCGCCGCTACGTAAACCTCTCCCGGACAAAGCCGGTGAGCGCCTTCAACGCCGGTGGCACCAGGCGGTGACCCGGATAATAAAGACATAGCTCGCCAAGATTAACCTGCCACTCCGGCATTAAGCGCACCAACCTGCCAGCCTGTATATCCGCTACGACATGTCGCTGCGACAGACAGGCAATGCCCAATCCCCCGGTGACCGCTTTCTGCGCCGAAGCCAAGTCATTCACCACCAACTGCGGCTCGACCTGAACCTTATAGCGACGCTGCTGCTGGCTCAGTTCCCAGCGATAAATGCTGCCATCCGCCATACGCATGCAGATGCAAGGATGATCGCTCAACGCCTGCGGCTGCTCCGGTGCGCCACAGCGGGAAATATAGTCGGGGGACGCGACCAGAATCATCTGCAACGGTGGCGTCAGCTTCACCGCGATCATATCCGCCGGGATATCATCCGCCAGCCGGATACCCGCGTCATAACCCGCCGCCACAATATCCACTTTCTCCTTCTGACTGTGGATCTCCGCGCGAATACGTGGATAGCGCGCGAGAAACGGCAGCAGAATGTCGTCATACCACAGCGCACAACTTTCCGGCGGCACATTGATACGCAACGTCCCGGCAGGATCGGCGGGCTGGCTAGCAACTTCTTCAGATGCGCTGCGGATCATCTCCACCGCCGGAGCGATTTTCTGCGTAAAACGCCGCCCGGCCTCGGTTAACCCGACGCTGCGCGTGGTGCGATTAAACAGCCGCACCCCAAGGCGCTTTTCCAGCGCCGCGACAGCATTGGTCACCGCCGAAGGCGAGATCTCCAGCTCACTGGCTGCGCCGCTAAAACTGCCACGCCGCGCCACTGCCAGCACAATTTCAAGTTCACTGATACCGGTTCGATTCATCGATTATTCCGTCAGACGCAATACCCTTTGCAGGGTTAGGCGGATTATAGCGCCAGTGCCCGCGTGCTACCTTGCTCTGTACACCCGCCTAACAAGGAGAAACCCCTGATGCGCTCATTCGAACACATCTATATCAATGGCCGCTTTGTCACTCCGACGGGCACCGAGTGGCTGGATATTATCAAACCTGCTGACGGTAGCGTTATCGGCAAAGCCCGGCTGGCAGATGAAAACGATGCATTACAAGCGATTGCGGCGGCCAAAGCTGCCTTTGCCGATTTTTCTCGCCTTAGCGTCGCAGATCGCCTGGCGTTGCTGGCCAATATGGTCGAGGTCCTGCAACAAAGCGAAGAGGCGTTACACGAGGCGATTCGCGAAGAATATGGTGCCCCCGCTTCACGTTCGCAGTGGATGGCGCGCTATCCAGCGGATGTCGTGCAACAGGTGATGACCGAGTTGCGCACCTACCCCTTTGTGCAGCAGGCGGGTCGCGCCACGGTACAAATGCTGCCACTGGGGGTGGCAGGGTTGATCACGCCGTGGAACAGCAACGCCGGATTTATCTGCCATAAACTGGCGACCGCCATTGCCGCCGGTTGTACCACGGTGATTAAACCGAGCGAGTTCAGCATCTGGCAAACCGACGTGGTGACCAGGGCGTTAGATCGCGCCGGATTGCCGTCTGGCGTATTCAATATCGTCACCGGACGCGGTGCCAGCGTGGGCCACGCCATCAGCACCAGTGCTGATGTGGCGAAAATTTCCTTTACCGGTTCGACCGAGACAGGTAAAGCCATTTTGCGCAGCGCAGCCGACAGCTTTAAACGGGTCACGCTGGAACTGGGTGGAAAATCCCCCACCCTGATTTTACCTGATGCTGATGCCCGTCATGCCGCCGAGCTGGCGGTGCAGGCCGGCTTTATCAACAGCGGGCAAGCCTGTATTGCCGGTACGCGTATTCTGGTACCGGAACATCGGAAAGCGGAGTTTGAACATGAACTGACCGCTGCCGTGCAGCGCCAGCGTTCGGGGCCTCCGGCAGATGCCGCGACCACCATTGGCCCGATGATTAACCAGCGCCAATGGGAGCGGGTCCAGCGCTACATTGATATCGGCGTGCAACAGGGTGCCCGTTTGCTGACCGGGGGCGTCGGACGACCAGATGCTCTGCGTGACGGCTGGTATGTCAAACCTACCTTATTCAGCGATGTCAGCAATGATATGACGATTGCACGCGACGAGATCTTCGGTCCGGTGCTGTGCATGCTGACTTACCGTGATGAGCAGGAAGCGATCGCCATTGCCAACGATACCCAATATGGCCTGTCGGCGTTGGTCATTGGCGCAGATGAAAACCATGCCCGCCAGATTGGTGAGCAGATTCTGGCGGGACGCGTGATGATCAATACCCTGACACATGAACCCCGTGCGCCCTTTGGTGGATTTCGTTGTTCGGGTATCGGACGCGAGATGGGACAAGCGGGGATCACCGCGTTTCTGGAATCGCGCGCGCTCACTGTCGCGTAGCGGCGCGATTTATCGCGCGGGTTTTTACCGCCCCGCGCACGTAGCAGCGCGATAAATCGCGCCGCTACGTCAGGCTTTTGCCTCCTGCAACAGTTGCTGAATTACCTTTTCCTGCCCGGCGTAATCCCCTTCGCCAAACGCGGTGTAACGCAACTGACCATGAGCATCGAAAATGTAATGTGCAGGCCAGTACATATTGCCGAAACGATTCCAGATGGCGTAGTTATTATCGGCCACCACCGGATACGGTAATCCCCACTGCTTGATGGCGCGTGCCACCGCCGCCGGGTCGCGTTCCCACGGATACTCTGGCGTGTGAACGCCAATGACCATCAACCCCTCCGCCTGGTATTTCTTCGCCCAGTCACGCACATGCGGCAGCGTATGCTGACAATTGATGCAGTCATAGGTCCAGAAATCAATCAACACCACTTTACCTTTCAGATCGGCACGATTGAGCGGCGCGCTGTTGAACCAGGAGGTTCCCCCCTCCAGCCCAGGGAAGCCGCTGTGTGTCTGCTCGACCACCGGCACCGGGGTGATTTTGGGGGCGCTGACCGGCAGGAAGTAGCTTAAGCGCTGTTCAAGATTTTGCGCCAACTGCGGCACTGCCTGTAAAACGCCCTGCCTGCCGCTGGCCAGTAACGCCACCGAAGCCAACATCAACACGCCCGCCCCCTGACGTATACGTGTCATTACCGCCAACCCCGGACGCAGGCGGGCCAGCAATCCCCGCCCGGCAAACCACAGCAGCGCCAGCATCAGTGCGCAACCGCTGCCATAGGCAATCAGCAGCGAGCCAACGGAGAGGGGATCTTTGGCGGTGATCGCCAGGCTGAGAATCGCCCCCAGCACCGGCCCGGCGCAGGGCGACCACAACATGCCAATCGCCAACCCCGCCAGCAGCGCTGCGGCGAGGCCGCTACGTCGATTGCTGGCGTCATTGATACGGTTACCCAACTGCGTCAAGGGTGCGGTGATTACCTGGGCCGCCCGCGTCGAAAGCAGCGTGACGGCCGTCAGTGCCAGGAATAACAACGCCAGCCAGCGCCCCGCTTGCGTCACCTGCACCACCCAGCTACTGGCGACCGAAATCAGCAGAGACACGACGGTGAAGACCAACACCATCCCCACCAGCAGAGCGACCATCTGACCTTTTTTACCGCGCACGCTGGCAAACACCAACGGGATCACCGGCAACGTACAGGGACTCAGCAACGTCAACATCCCGGCGAGAAACGCAATAATGAATGACATAGGTTTTTTCCCCTGTGGGTTATTGGGCGTTACTGCCATCGACCGCTTGGGTGATGATCTGCGCGACGCTGGTGGGATGGCTCAACATTGAGGTATGACTGGCGGCCACGCTGCGGGTGTGGGCGTGAATGTGCTGTGCCATCGCCCGTTCCAGATCCGGGTTGATCATGCGATCCTGGGTACTGACCAGATACCAGCTCGGTTTTTGCGTCCAGGCAGCCTGGCTGACTTTGTCACCAAAAGCCGCTGCGCGGATCGGTCCTTGTGTCACCGTCAGGGTTTTCTGCCGGGCAGCCGGGCTATCTTCGGCAAAGTCCTTCGCCACCGTGGCGGCAGGCAAATAGAGGAAACCGTCCGGCGTTTTGGCGATATCCGCGCTACCCGCCGGAGGTGGATAACTCCCTGCCAGCTCACCGGTGGATTGCCCGGCGTTTGGCGCGAAGGCTGCGATATATACCAAACCTTTGACGCGTGCATCGTTCCCGGCTTCGGTGATCACCGTACCGCCCCATGAATGCCCCACCAGCACCACATTACCCGGCGCACGCGCTATCGCACGCTGGGTTGCGGCCACATCATCTTGTAATGAGGTCAGCGGCAGCTGAACGGAGATCACCTTGAGATGATGGGATTGCAGTTGCGGGATCACCTGATTCCAACTGCTGCCATCGGCGAACGCACCGTGTACCAACACCACGGTGTCAACCGGCGCAGCCAGCGCCGACCAGGACGAAGAGAGGATAACGGCGGCGAGTGTACTAAACAGGAACTTTTTCATCAGAAACCTCGTGAACATGATTGAGTGAAATTAACCACTGCGTCATCTGGCAGTGACGTTATTTAACCCGTTGGTTGTGTTCACAACGTTTCCGCTCCCCCCGGTTTTTGTCGTCTTGCATGTCCGGGGGTGGCGTTGATACATAAAGCTACAAAGTGGTTACGCTTCAGGGGGTGACCGTCACCGCGACAGATTCACCCATCGTCTGCACCGTGCCTGGCCTGGTGAGATCATCCGTCAGACCCAGCATGAATTTTCCTCCCTGCGGGTGCCAAATCTTGTGAATCTTCACTTTTGCCTCGCCTTGATCGGGCGTCCAGATGGGTGCCATTGTGGCATATAAACGCTTGCTGTTTTTATTCAGGAACAGACTGTTGATACTGGTATCCTTGTGGCTAAATACCGTCTCACTCTGCTGTTCTTTCAATTTCACATGATGGATGGAGCCATAATTACGGCTTTCCAGGAAATCAGGATCATAACTCCATTCGGCACGAAAATAAAAATCATCACGGTCGCCAGGTACAATGTTTTCCCGTGAGTCGCGTAATATATTGCTATCATAGCGGCTTTTCACTTCACCGGAATAGAGGGTCTTGAAATCATTTTTGACCACGGTGTAGCGTATTACTTTGCGATTGTCATTCATCAGACCCAACAGATAAACATCCCCGGCTGGCGTCACATCGAAGGCACAACATAATTCGATATTTTCATAATCAACCCGTTACCTTAGGTTTAGGCATAATAGTGGCGATTGAGTACCGGTACCCTGTCACGGCCATGAGGTCAGGAAAATAGAAAAAGAATAATTTGATTATGAATTAATGATGATCACAACAGAGGGGTGAGATAAAATGCGCACTTATCCCACCAACAGATATGAATTAATACTGAGAATCAGAGGCAGCCACCTGAGAATACCGCCGCTCATCCCCTTAATATAATCTGAACCTCCAGCCCTCCCTGCGCGCGATTACTCAATATCAGGCTCCCTGACATCTGATTGATCAATTGCGAAGCGATCGCCAGTCCCAGCCCGGTGCCGCCGGTGTGGCGATTACGGGAACTTTCCACCCGGTAAAATGGTTTCAGCACTGCCTCCAGTTCGTCTTCCGGAATGCCGGGGCCGTTATCACGCACATGAATTTTCATGCCGCCTTCCGCCGTTCTGGATAACGCCACCTCAGCCTGAGAACCAAATTTAAGCGCATTATCAATCAGGTTGGTCATAATGCGGCGTAACGCCTGCTGACGAATGCTGAAATTATCCAGCCCTGTGCAGGGCAAAAAGCTGACCGCTTTTCCCACATCCTGGTAATCACAGGCAATGCTATCCAAAAACGCATTGAGGCTGACACGCTGCGGCGTCTCATCCGGTATTTGTGCGGAGCGTGCATAGTCAATGCCCTCGCGTACCAGGCGGCTCATATTGTCTAAATCGCCCAGCAACTTGTCGCGCAGTTCGGGCTGTTCCGACATCTCAACCCGCAACTTCATACGGGTGATAGGGGTTTGCAGGTCATGGGATATTGCCGCCAGAATCTGTGCTCGCTCCTGCAAATGGTCCTGAATACGCAACTGCATTGCATTAAAGGCCCGCGCGGCCTGTTGCACCTCTGCCGGACCATTTTCCGGCATGATGCTGGCACTGGCGCTGGCCGGTTTTAACCCTTCCACCGCCTGGGTGAAACGCATAAACGGCCTGACTACCTGACGTACCGCTATCCAGGCACAGACCGCCAGCAAGATCAGTTGGGCAAACAACACCACCGGCAACCAGCGCGCAATCGCGGGCATGCGCGGCCAGAGATCCAGTGTCAGCGGCGCACCATCGTGTAAGGTGATATGGGCCTGAATATGCAGACGCGGGCCGGGTACATTGGTAAAGGTCAACGGGTACTGGCCGCCCAGCGTCTCCTGCAACGAGCGGATGGCATCCCGCGCCCGCCAGCTATCCGGCCAGGGGCCGGGCTGCCCCGCCGACAATTCATAGCGATAATTACCACGCGCCAGCTTCGCCAGCCAACCGGGACGCTCTGACGGGGAGAGGTGATCCAGGATTGCCACGCTGGTCGCCACATCGTATTCAAGATTGCCGAGCATCACGGTTTTGGCGCTGCTCATCCGTTCAATCATCAGGCTGACCACCGTCATACCGTTTGCCAGCACCAGACCGAGCAGCACAATCAACACCAGACGCGATAACAGCGAACGCGGCCAGAGCCTCATACATTGACCTCTTTAATGGTGACCGGCGCAGCCAGCACATAACCTTCGCTGCGTACCGTTTTGATGTACGCGGGTTCGCGCGCGTCCTCGCGCAGCCGCTGGCGCAAACGGCTGACCAACAGGTCAATCGAGCGTTCAAACAGTTCGGCATCGCGCCCCTGAGTCAGGTTCAGCAGCTGGTCACGGGTTAATACCCGTTGCGGATGATCGAGAAACACCCGCAGCAGACGGTATTCCGCCCCGCTCAACGCGACGATGACCCCGTCGGTATCCAGCAGATGGCGCGCCGAGGTATCCAGTTGCCAGTCACCAAAAGCAATCAGGCGACCAGTTTCGGTGATTTGCAGGTTGGGCGGCAGTGCGCGGGTACGGCGCAGAATCGCTTTGATCCTTGCCAGCAATTCACGCGCGACAAAGGGTTTGATCAGATAATCATCCGCGCCCATCTCCAGCCCGAGGATACGGTCGCTGTCTTCGCTGCGCGCCGTCAGCATCAAAATCGGCAGGTTACGTTGTGGATCGCTGCGTAGCTGGCGGCACAAGGTCAGACCATCATCACCCGGCATCATAATGTCCAACACCACCAGGTCTATCGCATTCGCTGCCAGCACCGCACGCATCTCACGGCCATTGGCGGCACCGGTGGCGCGATAACCCGATTTCACCAGATAGTCGGTGATCAGTTCGCGGATGTCCCGGTCATCATCAACAACCAGGATGTGATCAATGTGCTCCAAAACAACCTCCTGTCAGCGGGCCAGACAAAAAAGACCGGTCATAAAATACCGGTCCGACAATAACTTATTACCACAGAATTACATTTTTGCCGCATCAACGACAGCTTTCACAAAATCCTGCGGGTCTTCGGCGGGCGGGTTATGACCAATATTGCCGCTGAAGGTACGATGCTCATATTTGCCGCTGAATTTTGCCCGATATGCCGCCGGAGCCGGATGCGGCGCACCGTTGTTATCTCCTTCAATCGTAATCGTCGGTACGCTAATCACCGGCAGCGTCGCCAGTTTTTTCTCATAGGCGGCATATTTCGCTTCTCCCGGTTCCATCCCGATACGCCAGCGATAATTGCTGACCGTCACGGCGACCTGGTCCGGGTTATCCAGCGCCTGTGCGCTTTGGTTAAAGGTCGCATCGCTGAATTTCCAGCCCGGTGACGCCTGCTGCCAGATTAATTTGGCAAAATCATGGGTGTTCTTCGCATAGCCTTCACGGCCACGTTCGGTGGCGAAATAGAACTGATACCACCATTGCAGCTCCGCCTGCGGCGGCAGCGGTTTTTTACCGATCTCCTGGCTGCTGATCAGATAACCGCTGACGGAAACCAGCGATTTCACGCGCTCCGGCCACAGCGCCGCCACGATATCGGCGGTACGTGCCCCCCAGTCAAACCCGGCGAAGACCGCCTGTTTGATCCCCAGCGCGTCCATCAATGCCACGGTGTCAGCCGCCAGCGCTGAGGGCTGCCCGTTACGTGGCGTACTGGCAGAGAGGAAGCGGGTTGAACCATAACCGCGCAGGTAAGGCACGATAACGCGATAGCCCTGTGCCGCCAGCTGTGGCGCAACCTGAGCATAGCTTTGAATATCGTACGGCCAGCCGTGTAACAGAATCACCGCCTGGCCATCACGCGGGCCAATATCGACATAGCCGACATTCAGCACCCCGGCTTTCACCTGGTGGATGGTGTGGAAGGCCTGGGCGTAATCGGCTTCAGTCGGGGCAGCCACCGCAGCAGTGGTAGCAAACAGGGCGGTGGCGGTCATCAGGGTCGCTAACAGTGATTTACGTAACATGGCGTTCTCTCCAGAAAATTTGATGTGTAAGTGACAACGCCTGAATTACACCACCCCGATGTATAGCGCTTGTTTCTGCTAACCCGGATTTTTGCCTCGCGATGTATTGGGGAGCAATGCAGATACAGTGCGATACAAACCTGCGCGATAAATCGCGCCGCTACGAAACCGGCATTATTCGATTTATCACACCGCAAAAATTTTCCTTTCAATCTGTGCGCTCGATCTCCTATCCCGGCAACATTATGAGATATATCTATTAACACGATATATCTAAATTTATTACAACAACACTGAGCGGTACCCCTTTTATCTGAAAGAGAGAACATACCCATGCCACAGATCGATGAGTTGGTTTTGGAGCCACCTTTCAACGTGACGCGTGCCAGTCATGTTGTCCTGAACGTTCGTGACCTTGAGGTCAGCAAACGCTTCTACACCGATTTAATCGGATTGGTGGTCAGTGATGAGGATGCGTCCAGCGTGTATCTGCGCGGATTAGAGGAACGTGGGCATCACAGCCTGGTGTTAAAAAAAGCCAGCGATACCCACTGCGCCCGTATCGGGATGCGCGTGTGCCGCGATGACGATATCTATAAAGCGGAAGACTATTTCGCCGCACAGGGTAAGGAAACGCGCATTGTTGAGGTGCCCTTTCAGGGCTTAACCCTGCATGTCAGCGACCATGTTGGCGTCCCATTGGAATTCTGCGCGTCGATGGATGCCTGTGAGCGCATGCTGAAAAATTACCAGCATTATCGCGGTGCCAGCGCCCAGCGCCTTGACCACTATCAGTTACAAACCAGCGATGTACGTCAGGCCTGGTCGTTCTATCAGCCGCTGGGTTTTCGCGTCAGCGAATACACCTGGTCGCAGGTCGAAGACAATCAACATCTGTGGGGCGTCTGGCTACAGCGCAAAGGGAATCCGCACGATATCGTCTTCACCCAGGGGCCGGGGCCGCGCCTGCACCATTTTGCCTACACCCTGCCCGATACTAACGACATGATCCGCGCCTGTGACGTGGCCGGTGCGCTCGGTTACGCACCGCAACTGGAACGAGGTCCGGGTCGTCACGGCATCAGCGGTGCCCTGTTCGTCTACTTCCGCGATCCCGACGGCCATCGTATCGAGTTGTTTAATACCCACTACCAGCATATCGACATCGAACCGGCGCTTGGCTGGAATCTGGCCGATCCCAAACGTGCCGACCAGTGGGGACTCCCGGCGCAAAACAAATGGTTTACCGAAGCGACGCCCTTCGCCAACGTTCCGGTTATCCAGCCGGAAACCCCGATCGATCCGCCCACGCTGGAGCGCTTTCTCGCCCTTGCCAATGATGGCTAAGCGCCTGCGTCAATCCATAACGCTAAATCCTGTGTGAAATCAGCTATTGGGAGAACGGATCGTGAGTACATTTATTCAAAACCCGCTGGTGCGGATTCTGGTCGCCTACGCGCTCGGCGTGATGGCAGCCATGACGGTCAGCGAAGCGGTGACTGAGTTAGGTTCGATTGCCAAAGAGTTTCATGTGTTTGAACACAGCCAGATCGGCCTGATTATGTCGCTGCCATCATTGATGGTGGCTCTCGGCGCGCTGCTGGCGGGTTATATCGTCGACCGCGCCGGGGATCGGGTGGTGTTGCTAATCGGTGCCGTGGTGATTGTGCTGGGGGATATCTGCGTGGTCGCGGCACCGTCGTTTAATCTGCTGCTGGGCGGGCGCATCGTTACCGGCATCGGTTATGTGTTAACCGCCGTGGCCGCCGTGACCTTGCTGATCCGCATCACCACCGGTAAGCAACGTAATATGGCGATGGCGTTGTGGTCCACCTTTGTTCCTGCCAGTTTTCTGCTGCCGTTCCTTTCAGCCGGTCTGGCCGACCATTTTGGCAACTGGCGTGCTGCCTTCCTGGCGCACTCGGTCCTGACGCTGGCCCTGGCGTTTGTCGCCACCGTCAGCCTGCCGCGTCGCACGCCAGAAGAGAAGGCACAATTCTCACGCACCCGAGGCTTACGCTCCGTGCTGCGTAGCCCGTTGATCTACCTGTTGGGTATTTCCTTCGGTGCTGATGCCTTTTTGCAAACCGGCATTATCTCCACCCTCGCCCCGTATCTCGCCAAACGCTACAGCGTGCCACTGCTGGAAGTCGCCCACTGGAACGTGGTGGCGATGGTATGTAACGGCATTGGCTGCCTGATGGTTGGCGCACTGCTGAACCGGGGGGTCAGAGCTGCCGCGATTGGCGTAGTAGGCCTGGTACTGACCGGCGCACCCGCGCTGGCGATTTTCACCCTGCCGCTCGGCTTTATGTTGTCCATCGGTGCTTCCTGGCTGTTTATGTTCGGCAGCGGTTTGCTGGTGGGCATGTGGGCGCTGGCTCCGGTGGTCGCGCCATCACGCGAAAGCATCGGAGCCACCAGCGGTCTGATCACCCAACTGACGCTGGTCGGTGTGTTCTTAGGCCCACCGCTGTTT
Organism: Pantoea phytobeneficialis; assembly: GCF_009728735.1. NCBI lineage: Bacteria > Pseudomonadati > Pseudomonadota > Gammaproteobacteria > Enterobacterales > Erwiniaceae > Pantoea > Pantoea phytobeneficialis. The sequence continues at coordinate 2,082,865 of NZ_CP024636.1, read as the reverse complement.
ATCGCCGCGCAGAACAGTGAAGACCCGCAGTCGCTGGCACTGCTGGTTCTCGGTGGTCTGGTGGTCTGCCTCGCCGGATTACCGATCTGGCTGCGCGATGTACAGCGCCAGCCCGGTCACGATCTCAAAGCTAATACCCTGAAAAGCCACAGTTAACTCTGAATAACAAGAGGAAGTCATTATGTTGGATATCGTCATCATTGGTGCCGGCCCGGCCGGTTTGGCTGCCGCCCTGCGCCTGCATCAACAGGGTTTTCGCCCGCGCCTGTTTGAAGCCGTCGCTGAAATCAAACCGCTGGGAGTCGGCGTAGATATCAAGCCATATGCGGTGAAAGAAATTACTGAAATGGGTTTGTACGACGCCTTTGTCGACATCTCCGTAGAAGCTAAAGAGTCCATTTTCTATACCGGCTACGGCCAGCAAATTTTTGGCGAGCAATGCGGCAAGCATATGGGCTACGAATACGACCAACGCTTCGTCCATCGCGGCCATCTGCAAATGATGCTGTACAAAGCGGTACAGGAACGCCTCGGTGCGGATGCCATCACCCTTGGTTGCCGTTGCAGCCATTTCGAACAGGATGACAGCGGCGTAACCGTGCATTTTGATACCCGTCTCAATCCCAATGCTCCGCAAAGCGTGCGCGCCGATGTGGTGATTGGCGTCGATGGTATCCGTTCGGTGGTGCGCCGCAAACTGCTGCCGGAATCAGCCCGCAGCCACTTCTCCGGTCTGACCTTATATCGCGGCGTCACCGTGATGCCGCCGTTCAAAACCGGCGGCAGCATTCTGCATATCGGCGATCCGATTCGTCAGGGCACGCTGATCGTCTATCCGATCCAGAACAACGTCGATGACCAGGGCAATCAACTGGTGAACTGGGTGATTGAGCAGAACGAGAAACCACAAAGCGAAGAGGACTGGAACCAGGAAACCGGCGTCAAAGAGATTGAGCATGTGTTTGACGACTGCCAGCTCGATTTTATCGATGTCAGCGCCATGATCCGCAACGCCCGCGAATGCTATCTGTTCCCGTTGATCGACCATGACCCGTTACCGCAATGGTCATTTGGCCGCATCACCCTGCTCGGCGACGCCGCCCATGCCATGTATCCGCGCGGTGGCAACAGCGTCTGCCAGGCGTTTGTCGATGCCCGCGTCATCGCCGAGAAACTCGCCACCATCGCTGACCCGGTCGCCGCGTTGCAAGCCTATGAGCTGGAGCGCCGCGAGAAGGTGAACTGGCTGGTGCTGGCATCACGCGGCGAAGGCCCGGAAGTGGTGCGCCGTATCGTCGAAGAACGTAGCGGTGGTAAGCCGTTCGACGACATTGAAAACATCTTCCCGCACGAAGAAGCCCTGTCGATTTTCAGCGAGTACCACGCCAAAGCCGGTATGCGCATCCCGACAGAAAAAGAGACCGACCAACCGACGAAATACAAATCAGTTTTTGCCACCCAAAAATAATTTATCCCCTTAATTGAGACAGAAAGGAACTGACTATGAGCAAGATTATCGATGCCAACATGCACTGGCTGCCGGGCGAGCTGTTTTCTGACAAGAAACTGCTGAATTCATTTCTCGACTGCGTGCCAAAACAATATGGCGTGCACACTCGCGTGGAGAAAATTGAAGGCAAGGAACTGAGCCAGCTGATCATTGAGCAGCCGAAAGGCTTTGTTAACCTCAACTACGCCGAAGGGCAATACACGCTGGAAAGCCAACTGGCGGATATGGAGAAAGCCGGGGTTGATCACGCCATTTTCCGTCTGCCGGTGTGGCAGGAGTGGCTGGATCTGGAGACCTGTAAAGAGGTCAACACCCGCATGGCGGAATACGTGAAACGCAGCGAAGGCCGCATGTCAGCGCTGGCGGTGGTTCCACCGTGGGGGACTGACGATTGCCTGCGTGAAGTGGACCGTTGCCTGAATCAACTCGGTTTCCGTGGCGCGCAAATCGTGGCGCACTACGGCCAAATCTACCTCGATGACCCGGCGTTCCGTCCATACCTGACGTTCCTCAACGACCTCAAGGTGCCGGTGGTGGTTCACCACACCCCGCTGCCGGTGGATTTCAACTCCGTGCTGCCTTACACCAACCAGCGTCGCCAGTTTGGTCGCTGCGTGGATCAGGCGACTGCGGTGGGTCGTGAGCTGTTCAGCGGCATGTTTGATGAGTTGCCAAACCTGCGCTTTATCCACTCGATGCTGGGCGGTGCGTTCTACGCCTTCGCCGATATGCTGGTACCGCCACAACATCAGTTCAACGATGCGGTGGATCGTTTCCAGACCGGCACCGGCAACCTGCGTGCGCAACTGAGCAACAACATTTTCTTTGATACCTCCGGCGCGCCGCAATGGGGCAAAGCGCAACTGGAAGCCGCAGTGAAAGTGATTGGCGGCAAAAACATCCTGTACGGCAGCTCCTACCCGATCCGTAAAGACTGGTTCTTTAAAGGCATTGAAACCATCGAGAGTCTCGATATCAGCGCCGAAGACAAAGCCAACATTCTGGGTGGTAACGCCGCGCGCATGTTCAACCTGGCATAACGCGCCACGGCGCTGCGTCAACGCCGCAAACCCTCCTGTGTCTTGAAAACTGCTCAGCCTTCATGCTGGGAGCGGCGGGCTTCTGCTCGCCGCATTTTTGCCAAAATAGGGAGAAAACCCGTGGAACGACCACAATTTATCCGTTTTTCCGCCGAAAAGGGTCAGGTGCAAAGCTATGGTTTGATCAGTGGCGCTGGGGTGATCGACCTTAAGCCGCGCTTTGCCAATCGCTGGCCGACGCTGGATGCGGTGATCGCTGATAACGCCCTCACCGCGCTGGCCGCCGAGGCGAAAAACCTGCCGGTGGATTATGCCCTGACCGATATCCAGTTCGAGATGCCGCTTGAGCAACCAGGCAAAATTCTGTGCATTGGTGTGAACTACCCCAACCGCAACGCTGAATATAAAGACGGTCAGAGCGCGCCGGATTATCCGTCGATGTTTGTCCGTTTTCCTGAATCACTCACCGGCCATCAGCAGCCGCTGCTGCGCCCCGCCGAGAGTGAGCAGCTTGATTACGAAGGTGAAGTGGTGATGGTGATCGGCAAATCTGGTCGCCGGATTCCTGAAAGCGAGGCGTTAAACCATATCGCTGCCATTACGCTTGGCAATGAAGGCACGGTGCGCGACTGGGTGCGACACAGTAAATTCAATGTCACTCAGGGTAAGAACTTCTATCGCTCCGGCGCGATTGGCCCGTGGCTGGTGCCCTTTACCGAAGCCGCGCAGATCGCGGATATTCGTCTGACCACCCATGTTAACGGTGAACTGCGTCAGGACGACCGCACCTGCAATATGACGTTCTCATTCCGTTGGATCATCGCCTATATCTCAACCTTTATCCCGCTTAATCCCGGCGACATCATCTTCACCGGCACCCCCACCGGTGCGGGCGCGCGCTTTGAGCCACCGGTCTGGTTGAAGCCCGGTGATGTGATTGAAGTCCACGCCGAAGGGATTGGCACCCTGCGCAATCACGTTAAGGATGAGGTGTGACCATGTTAAGCCAGAGCGAGTTATTCGCCGCCGTCGAAGCGCTGGACCAGGCCGAGCGTAGCCGCAGCCAGACCGGGTTGTTGTCGCTGCGCTACCCGCAGATGACGCTGGATGATGCCTATGCGGTGCAACAGGCGTGGGTGCGGCAAAAAATTGAGGGCGGGCGGAAGGTCATCGGCTGGAAAATTGGCCTGACATCGAAAGCGATGCAGTACGCCTTGAATATCGACACTCCCGATTCCGGCGTGCTGTTCGACAACATGGTGTTTGATGACGGGGCCACCATCCCGGCTGACCGCTTTATTCAGCCACGTATCGAGGCGGAACTGGCATTCGTACTTAACGCGCCACTGCGCGGGCCAGGCGTGGACGTTGAAGCGGTATTGGCCGCCACCGCTTATGTGCTACCGGCGCTGGAGATTCTCGACACCCGCATCGTGCGTAGCGATGCTGCCAGCGGCAAAGCGCGCACTATCGTCGATACCGTCTCTGATAATGCCGCCAACGCAGGCATCGTGTTAGGTAGCCAGTTGTTTGCGCCAGAAAATGTCGATATGCGCTGGATGGGCGCGATTGTGTCGCGCAACGCCACAGTCGAGGAAACCGGTTTAGGGGCCGGGGTTCTGAACCATCCGGCACGCGGCATCGCCTGGCTGGCGAACCGACTGGCGCAGTATGGCGACCACCTTGCCGCCGGCCAAATCGTGCTTGCCGGTTCGTTTATCCGTCCGATCGAGGCCCGTCACGGCGACACCATCCATGCTGACTATGGCCGTCACGGTTCCGTCAGCTGCTACTTTGCGTGAGGTAATGATGTCTGCACCGATTAATCGTTTTAAACAGGCGCTGCACAACCAACAGCCGCAAATTGGCCTGTGGCTGGCGCTCGCCAATCCTTACAGTGCTGAGATCTGTGGCGGTGCCGGGTTTGACTGGCTGCTGCTGGATGGCGAGCACGCCCCCAATGACGTACCGCTGTTGATGCAGCAGTTACAGGCGCTGGCAGCCTCGCCCGCGCATACGGTGGTGCGTGCGCCAATGGATGCACCCTGGCTGATTAAGCAGTTGCTGGATATTGGCGCACAAACGTTGCTGATCCCGATGGTGGAGAGTGCCGCACAGGCTCAGGCGCTGGTGAAAGCGGTACGTTATCCACCGCAGGGTATCCGTGGCGTCGGCGCGGCGCTGGCACGGGCCTCAGCCTTTAACCGCACACCAGATTATCTCACCAGCGCCAATGCACAGATTTGCCTGCTGGTGCAGGTGGAAAGCCGTGCTGGTCTGGCGCAACTGGATGCCATTGCCACTATTGACGGGGTCGATGGGGTGTTTATTGGACCTGCCGATCTGGCGGCGGATATGGGTTTTCCCGGCAAGCCAGGTGCGCCGGAAGTCCAGGAGGTGGTTGAGGCGGCGCTGGTACGCATTCAGTTTCACGGTAAAGCGGCGGGAATTTTGAGTGCCGATCCCAGGCTCTGCGCCCGTTATCTGGAGCTGGGTGCCACCTTTGTTGCGGTGGGTAGCGATGTGGGATTGTTGGTGAAAGCCACCTCGGCGCTGGCGGCGGATTTTCGCTAGTCGCTCTGATTTGCGCGATAAATCGCGCAAATCAGACCGGGCAATGGTTGACGACACGGATGCGCGGATTTGCGCGATAAATCGCGCAAATCAGACCGGGCAATGGTTGACGACACGGATGCGTGGATTCGCGCGATAAATCGCGCCGCTACAGACCGGGCAATGATTGACGACACAGATGCACGGATTTGCGCGATAAATCGCGCAAATCAGACCGGGCAATGGTTGACGATATGGATGCACGGATTTGCGCGATAAAACGCGCCGCTACAGACCGGGCAATGGTTGACGACACGGATGCGTGGATTTGCGCGATAAATCGCGCCGCTACAGACCGGACAATGATTGACGACACGGATGCACGGATTTGCGCGATAAATCGCGCCGCTACAGACCGGACAATGATTGACGACACGGATGCGTGGATTCGCGCGATAAATCGCGCCGCTACAGACCGGACAATGATTGACGATACGGATGCGTGGATTCGCGCGATAAATCGCGCCGCTACAGACCGGACAATGATTGACGATACGGATGCACGGATTTGCGCGATAAATCGCGCCGCTACAAACCGGGCAATCTTCGGTAGCGGCGCGATTTATCGCGCGGTTTTTACCTTAAACCTGCTGCCATATCACTTCCAACGTTTCACGTACCGCTGCCTCTTCCAGATGGCGCACCAGAATATGCTGCATCTCGGTCAGCTTCTCTTCATTCAACGCGGTGAGGGTGACGCGGAAAATACCGTCCAGCACTTCCATACGAACCTCCCCCATACTCATGCGGAAATGGCCGCTGTTCTCATCCATCACCACCGGGGTGCGGTGCTGAAAATGGCTGCCGAGACGGCGCAGAAAACGCTCGCCGTTTGGCGTCACGATATCGGCCACGCACTTCGCCGCACCTTCGCTCAGGGTCGGCGCATTGAGCAACGCTTCAATCTGGTTAGCGGCAACATGGATAATCTCCCCGATACGCGTGACCACCTGATCCGCCACCGGCTCCATTTTGGCACGCAGACTTAACGCACGTTTCAGATGGTCCATCGCCTCAACAATCGCCTGCGGCGACTTGCCTTGTCCCTGATGTTTTGGCACCACACGCGCCACCAACATATCAATCACGGTTTTGTTGGCACTGAGGAACGCATTCCCTTCGTCGGTGATGCGGTAGCGTTTGCGCCCGCCCTTTTCTAAGTCAATCTCGGCATAGCCGCGATCGTACAGCCAGGTGAGCGCCGGATAGAGCACGCCGGGGCTGGGTTTGTAGGTGCCGCCCAGACGTTCATTTACTTCATGGATCAGCTCATAGCCGTGGCTGGGTTGTTTGGCGATGATCGCCAGCAACAGCAGGCGTAACTCGCCATAATCGAAGGCACGCGCCCGGCGACCCGTTTTGCCAGCCGCAGGCTGCGTATCCATTTCGCTTTGTCCAACCATGACTGCCCCCACGCAGTTACGCAAATAACCACACAATGATCACTGAATTTTAAATATATCGAAATTTCCGACATAGTCCAAGTCGTTACGGCCATCGTTTCCGTTGCACAGGGAATATAGAGAAAGGTGCGGGCAGATACAATCACTGCCCGCAATGAGAGATTAACGATCCAGTACCGCGATAAAGTCACACTGAATTAAGGTATTACCGCTAAAGTTGCCGTCCAGCGCATGGCGTGCCGGGCGGGCGTTGGCATCCGGGAATGTCGCCAGCCAGTAGCGGTTCACCACCTCACGTTGCGATTTATCCTGCATCCATAACGTCACCTTAATGACGTCCTCCAGCGTGCCACCCGCCGCCTTAACGATGCTTTCGATATGGCTAAACATCAGCGCGCACTGCTCGCCGAGATCGGCAGGCACCTGCTGGGTCTGTGGGTCGCGTCCGTAGATCACCCCGGAATACAACATCGCGCCTATCCGACACGCCGCCGGGATCGGATTGGTATGGGGAAAGGCATCAATATAGATACTTTCGCGTCGGCTCATATCATCTCCTGATTAATAATCATCATCTGCCATTTTCGCGCCAAAGCGATATACCAGACGCAGACGTTCCGCATGGTAGTTACCCGTCACCTCATTCGGTGAATGGACGTAGTCAAACTCGAATTCCAGATGCAGACGCGGCGTGACGTTATAGCCGAGGATCATAAAGGCGGCATTGATGTTCTCCGCCGGTAGCGGATAGTAGATCCCGCTGGAATCCTCCAGTTCCAGACGCGTCACGCCAAACACCCCGAGATACTTTTCATCATGGTACGCGTAGCGTAAGGCAAAGGCCTTGCCCGGCTGGTTGGTGGTGACCATCGACACCAACGGCTGACCACTTTCGAGCGGGGTATGGTCGTAAATACCGTAGCTATAAGGCGCGAAGAAGCCACCGTTAAGGAAGGCATCATCTTTGCGTGGCACATACGTCGCGGCGAAATACAGATCATGATTGCGGGTTTTCATGCCGATACGCCCGGAATAAAGATCGGTATCGATATTGTGATAAGGATACGCCTGGTCGCTGGCATCCCATTCATGCAGATACTGCGCGCCCCAGTACGGTGTCCAGTTGCCGAATTTCAACGCCGAAACCGGTAGCTGGACGCCACCGTAGCCCAGCTGAGCGCGTTTATCGAAGTTGTAGTACCAGGCTTCCGCCACCGTATTCCACTGCTGACCGTAGCGCAGCCCCACCGTGGTGAAACCGTCGCTGTCCACCGACGGCATGCTGGTGTCCTCGATTTCCGGGTTACCGGCATCCCCTTTGCCGAACTGGTCGGAACTTTCCGGTTTGAAGCGGTAGATGCGCCAGGCGTTGAGTTTCAGGTCGCCCTTATCATCCAACGCATAACTGCCGCCGAATCCCTGATACAGCGCCGGGATCATGGTCCAGCCTTCCCCTTCATTGGCAAACGGCGTATCCAGACCTAAACGTCCTCCCTGCAAATCAAAGCCATAGCCCTGATAACGCAGGAAGGCTTTACCCAGCACCGTGGTGTTTTCCGACGGCAGATAGATTTCGGTACGTTCCGGGTCGGAAGGATTCAGCCCGAGGTTATACGCCCCGTACACGCCCACCCCGGCGCTAAAACCGCCGATTTGTGGGCTGCGATATTGAATATCTCCGCCCACCGAGCTGGTGCGTTTGTTAACCTGGGTGCCGCTGAACTCTTTAAAAAAGGTCATGGTTTTTAGCTCGCCAGAGATATTGCCTTGTGTGAGCCAGTCGTTAACGCTATCGGAGTCCGTTGCAGGTGAAGCCTCCGCAAAGCAAGTACCGCAGAACAACGCCAGAGGCACTACGGTTAATGCAGCAATTTTGGCTTTTTTATGAACATCCATTGCCTGATAACCTCATTGTAGCGGCGCGGTTTATCGCGCGATTTCAATTACGGCGCGATTTCTCGCGCGTGGGGCACAGCGAAGCCGCCCGAAATCCCTGACGGGAACGGTCAACTGGCACTGTGGGTTACCCGGGCAGAACGACGTCACCCGGTACGACAGGAATTCAGGCGTTGCGCCTGGGTTTACTGCTGCAACTGCGACAACAACGCTTTGCCGTAGTCGTTCCCGTTGGGAATGCGGGTAATGGTATGAATATGGAAACGCGCCGGTTCTTCATTGGTCAGCCACATGCCGCTGTGATGATCAAACTCCAGCATCACCACCGGGCTTTGCAGCCGGTAATAGAACACATCGTCATCACCACAACCGCCAATCCAGCTCCACCAGGTGTTATCGAGCTGGGCCTCAATCTGTTGCAGGCGCGCAGCGCGCGGTCCGTCGGGCAGGAAAGCCAGGAACACCGCTACCAGCGCCATCACTTGTTGACGCTGCGCGGGCGTAAATTCCGCCACGCAGACGCCCTCAAGCGGGATCACCCGATTGTCCTGAAATGCACCGCCAAGGTGACGCTGATCGGCAAAGTTAAAGCGATCGGCCGGCATGGCGGGATCTTCCATTAACTGATAGATCGTGGCGCGATGTTGCTGCCGGGCGCTGAGCGACTGCATCAAGGCCAGACCGAGTTGCTCCTCGTCGCGAAACAACACGCAATCGCTGGCATCCCCCCGTTCGATAACATTGGGTTCAACGCCGAAAAAGGTCGGGGCAATCACCAGTTGCCGCCCGACGATAAAACAGCAAAACGCCACATGATGACCGTAAATCGACCAGCCCCACGGCTGGGTAGCGGAAGGTGAACCGAACAGCAAAAAATGGAAGCTCCAGCGGTTCATAATGTGGGTGAGATCGTACAGTTCACCGAGAAAATGGTTGGCATCCATCACCTGTTGCACCCGGCTAAAACCCGCCGCGCTGGTACAACTCCGTAGCAGCGACCAGAAGGCTTCGTGGGTCACCGCCGAGGTTTCATCCAGCCTGACACCGTAATCGTTAAACGGGATTTCCGGGTTGTACCAGGCGCGCCACTGTGGCGCATCGATGGCGTAACTCACCTGCTGCTGTCGGGCGCTATCGAGGCTGGCAAAAAGCGCCTGCGCTGCCCTCACCGCCTCTTCCACGGCAAACCCCTCATCTTGCAAGCTGAACAGACCGGACTGCACCTCGCCATTGGGGGTAATGCCGCGGAAGGTTTCATCCAGCATCGCCTGCCAGTGGGCTTTGAGTTTCTGCGCTTTCTCGGTTGCCAACATGCGCGCGCCGTAGGTATGCAGATCCACCCCGCGCGCCAGGCCGATGCGCTCGGCATCATTGGGCATTAAATAATCGCGAAAATTTTGGCTGGTCATATGCGTTCCTCAACCACCGGATTCTCGATATGACCAAGGCCTTCAATCTCCAGCCGCATCACATCGCCGGGTTGTAAGAAGCGTCCGGTTGGCGCACCAATGCCGGAAGGCGTTCCGGTCGCCAGGATGTCGCCCGGTTCCAGCGTCATCACCGTCGACAGGTATGCAATCTGCGCGTAGATGTCGTAAATCATGTCACCGCTGTCGGCGTGCTGGCGGAGTTCACCGTTGACGAACAACTTCATCTCCAGCCGCAACGGGTCAGGGATCTCATCGGCGGTGGTGATCCACGGACCAATCGGACCGTGGGTGTCGAAGGATTTACCCAACGTAAAGGTCGGTGATTTATGCAGCCAGTCGCGTGCCGAGACATCATTGACGATCAGATAACCGGCAATCACGCTGGCGGCGTCGCTGGCGCTGACATGGCGACAGCGTTTGCCAATCACCACGCCTAACTCGATCTCGTAATCCATTTTCTCGCTGGCTGCGGGCTTCACGACCGGGGAGAAAGGACCGTTGATGCAGGAGACTTGCTTGTTAAACCACAACTGGCTTTCCGGGATGGGGATCCCCGCCTGACGCGCCTCTTCAGCGTGTTTACGGTAGTTCATGCCAATGCCAAGGAACTTCTGCGCGTCCTGGATCGGCGCTTCGAGTTGTACTGTCGCTAACGCATACGCCGGGCTATGCACCGCTTCCAGTCGCGGGCGCAGCGTTGCCAGGCTGGTCAACAATTGGCGCATTGAGCCGGTGACGCCAGGTACTCCGGAGAGGTCAATCACCTGATCATCCACCACCTTGCCAATACGCGTGCGGCCCTGTTCGGTAAAACGTACCAGTTTCATGCTTTTTCCTTTGCTGTAGGAGTTAACTGCGAGAGCAAAATTTGCCAGCCGGAAGGTGTGCGCCGTAGCACCAGCGTCGAGAAACCGTAGCGCTCCGCCTCTTCTCCCGTTTCCAGCAGCCGCACCCGGTTGCGCGTGTGGCCGGTGAGGATGGCGATATCACCCTCCACGCGGATGGCGGGCGTGTCCCGCTGAATCGCGATGAACCCGCCCATACGTTGCACATGTGCCAGAAATTGCGCTTTGTTGTGCACCATGCCCGTGCTGTGGATATGCACCAGGTCTTCCGCCAACATGCTGGCCAGACGCGGCAAATCGGCGTGAATTAACGCCTGCTGGCGCTGTTGTTCAAACTCAAGTAATTGCGCGTGGGGGATGTTCATCAGATCAACCCCGGATAGGAACCGCCATCCAGTTGCAAGTTCTGCCCCGAAATAAACCCGGCCTGCTGGCTGCACAGAAACGCGCAAGCCGCGCCGAATTCTTCCGGCGTGCCATACCGCCGGGCGGCGATGGATTGCACATTGCGCTCCCGCGCCTGTTCGCGACTGATGCCTTCTTTGGCGATTAAACGTTGCAGCATAAATTCCTGGCGCGGGGTATCGATTCGCTCCGGCAACAGGTTATTAATGGTGACGTTGTCACGCACCACTTCCTGGCTGATGGCTTTACACATTGCCGTCAGCGCTGCGCGGGCCGAGGTGGACAGCCCCATCATGTAATGCGGGGTTTTAACCATAGCGGAGGTGATGTTGATGATGCGACCAAAACGCCGGGCCTGCATGGCCGGTAACCAGGCGCGGATGAGCTGAATGGCAGGAATAAAATTGGCTTCCATCGCCTCACGCAGCGCTGCGGCTTGCCAGTCTGCCAGCGCACCGGGCTGTGGCCCGGCATTGTTGGTCACCAGAATGTCGATCTGCGGTAAGGCCGAAAGGATAGTATCGCGCCCGGTGGCACTGGTTAAATCCGCGCAGATATAGCTGACCTGCGCCGTCGGGTTTTGCTCGCGCAGGCGCTGCGCGGCCTGCTGCAATTTGGCTTCGTTGCGTCCGTTCAGGGTGACATGTACCCCTTCCGCTGCCAGCGCCTGCGCGCACGCCAGCCCCAGCCCCTGCGACGACGCACAGATAAAAGCGAGTTTGTTACCAATGCCCAGATCCATGATTGCTCCCGGAAAACTCCGCGTTGATGAGTGTGCGATATCGAATAATTAGATATATCTAGTATTACGATATGTCAGAATATTGCACGGCTCTACGCGGCAAAACTCAGAGGCGGGTCACGGATCGTTAACGAGATGTGAAAATGAGAAGGATTCTCGCTGCGCGGGTTTGTCGGTTAGCAAAGATCCGTAAGGGCGCGATTTATCGCGCCCTTACGGTTTTCTTATTGTCCGCTGACGGTGCCGCTGGTCACGGCTGGGGCATCGGCCTTTACCAGAAAAGCAATCACCGTGGCATCACGCTCCCCCTGAATCTCGGGCAGGGAAACGGCATCACTGATGGCATCACCTTTATGCAAGCGCTGATCGCCGACCCGCACGACACCGTCAAGCAGCGTCACCCAGACGGCGAAACCTGCGCGCTGCGGAATCGCCAGTTGCTGGTCGCGTTCCAGTTTGAGGTCATACACATAGATCGCCTGGCGCAAGGCCAACGGTGCATCACTGCCTTCAGGCCCCGCGAGCAACGTCCAGGCATTTACCGCAGCGCCCTCGGTACGGGTGAAGTGCTGCACCCGTCCCTCACCACCTTCCTGCGCCGGGCGAATGTAAGCCTGCAACATTTCGGTTTCGATCAGCGGCGCGGATTCTTCGTGGCGCAGCCCCTCACCGGCACTGACCACCATCACGCGTTTGGCGTTGAGCGGCGTGCGCTCCCCATTTTCATGCTGGTGCTGAGAAGAACCGCGCCAGACGTAAGTGAAAATCTCATCGTTTTGATGGCGGTGCATCGGCACCTGCGCCCCGGTTTTCAGCGTCATCTGGTCGATGATCGCCAGTGGACCAAATGCCTCGCCCGGACGCTGACGGCGGATGGTGAAAGGGCCATACTCAAACAGCTGATCGCGCTGTGCACGTAACAGATTCATGGTCGTTCTCCCTTAAGTCAGTTTGATACCGCCATCATAGAGAAGGAAGAAACAGACACCAGTGGGGTGATTTGCTGGCTTAAGTCAAAATTTTTGACAATAGATGATTAGCCAGCGCGGAATAAGTTGCGTAAAATACGCTTTTATTTCCCTCAGGCCCGTCATCATGAACCGTAAAGAACAGATCCTTGACGCTGCTGAACAGTGCATGAGATTAAAAGGCTTTTATCAGACATCAATCCAGAATATTGCCAGCCAGGCAAATATTAGCGTTGGCCTGATTTATAAATATTTCACCAATAAAGAGTCGATTATTGAGGCGCTGGTATTCACTATCACCCAACGGCTGAAAGATTTGCTTAATGATGATTTGGAGCAGATTGCCAAATCGGGTGGTGAGGCACGTTTACCACTGTTCTCTGCGGGTCTGGTGCCCCACGAAGTCGAAAACGATATTGTGTTATTGATGGAGATATCGTCTGAAGCCATGCGTAACCCACGCATTATGCAAATCATGACCGATGCATGGAAAAGCCTCAGAGAGAATTTTATTAATAAAGAACAGGCGTTGTATCCGGGTAAAGACGCCAGCGTTATTCATACGCGTTTATATGTGCTCTCATTAATCATTGATGGCATTATTATTCGCCGCTGTATGAAACAACGTGAAATTGCACCCGCCTTTGTGCCATTTTTTGACGATATCATCAGCGATGTCAATAATAACGTTGCCCAACAATGAATTACGGTAACAAATGCTGATTGAGGATAGTGCTGAGTCGCAACAACTCGGGCTGATTCAAATCATTATCGACAAAAGTGCGACAGGCTACGCCATCAATCAGTAACAACAAAAAATGGATCTGGTTAAAACGCTGCTCCGCACTGATTTGTGGATTTTGTTGTTGAAAAACCGGCTCAAGAGCAGAAATAAGTTGTTGTTCCTGCTGCGCAAGAATATCTCGCACGGCGGCATTACGTGAGGCTTCAGAATAGACCTCCAGTAATAAACACTGGTCTTTTATCGACCACTCACGCCAGAACGCAGAATCTCTGGCGATAATATCCGCCACCTCGGGCTGCTGGCTGAGTTTCTTTTCCAGAAAAGTTCGCCACTCTTCAGCGATCACTTTTACCGTTTCGCTCACCAATAATTCTTTGCTGCTAAAATAACGATAGATTTGCCCGGCACCCAAACCACTTTCGGCGCTCATATCCGCCATACTGGCACCATGAAAACCAGAACGACTGAAACAGACTTTCGCCGCAGCAATAATCAGCTGTTTACGCTGGTGCAAAAAGTCTTGCTGCTCTGGCCTGGTCAAATTTAATTCCTTATTCAAAAAATAACCTGCGCGATAAATCGCGCCGCTACGTATTTAAGAGCGCGACATAGTACAGTACGCGGATTTTTGCCGATAGCCGGGACAAAAATCCGCTTACATTTTACCGTGGGCCGATACCAAATTGGCCCACGGCATGTTTTACAACTTCAGGTCAGATTCTTTCAACGCTGTACCGCCACCCATCACCTTGTAGAAGGTGATCAGGTTCAGGTAATACGCCTGCTGCGTGCTGACCAGGCTGGTACGCGCGCTATACAGCGTGCGCTGCGCGGTCAGTGCATTCAGGTAAGTATCCACCCCGTTGCGATAACGCAGGTCGGCCAGATGGTAATAGGTCTGCGATGCCGCCACGTTATTACGCTGGCTGGTCAACTGATCATTGATGGTGCCGCGTCGGGCCAGCGCATCCGCCACTTCCTGAAAGGCAGTTTGCACCGTTTTTTCATACGCCGCCACGTAGTATTCCTTCTGCGCTTTGGTGTATTTCAGGTACGACACGTTGTAGCCGCCTTTAAAGATCGGCAGTGAAATGCTCGGCGCGAAGGACCAGATCCCGGCACCGTTTTTGAACAGTGACGAGAGATCCGAACTGCCGACACCGCCGCTGGCGGTCAGGGAGATGGTCGGGAAGAAATTCGCCCGCGCCGCGCCAATGCTGGCATTGGCTGACTTCAGGTTATGCTCCGCTTCCAGCACATCCGGGCGGTTCAGCAACGCATCGGAAGAGATCCCGGCGGGGACGTCGCGGAACGCCTGGCCCAGCGCATCGATATTCGCGGGTAACAGGTTATCCGGTACGCTGCGTCCTACCACCAAATCCAGCGCGTTTTTGTCCTGCGCCACGCTGGTGGTGTAGCTGGCAACATCCGCCATTGCTGACTGGTAAGTGGTTTCCGCCGAGGAGACATCCACCATTGAAGCGGTGCCGTGCTCCATCTGCTTACGCGTCACTTCCATCGACTGCCGCGCACTCTCGGCTGTCTCTTTGGCGATGGCCAGATTGCTGCGATCCGCCGCCAGCGTTAACCAGTAATCCACCGTATTGTACAGCACCGTCAGGCGCGTGCTGCGTGCGCCCTCCAGCGTGCTGAGATACGTTTCATACTGCTCACGCGTCAGACTCTGGTTTTTACCAAACAGATCCAGCTCGAACGAACTGACACTCCCTTCCGCGCTGTAAGAATTGCTGATCGCGGTTTGATTACCTTCACCGGTCAGGGCGCGTGAACGCGTACCGCTCACCCCGGCACTCAGGCTCGGGAACAGATCGGCGCGTTCCTCGCCATATTGCGCATGGGCGGATTTTACGCTGGCGACCGCTTCCCGCAGATCGCGACTGCTATCCAGCGCCATCGTCACCACCTGACGCAGTTGGGGGTCAAGAATATATTCCTGCCAGCCAATATCGCGGTAGTTAGCCGCCTGCGCACCCTGTAACGATTTATAGGCATCCCCGTTTGGCGTGGTGTTGGCAACCGGTGACGCCGGACGTTGATAGTCCGGGTCCAGCGACATACAACCCACGAGAAAACAGGGTAAAAACACCACCAAAAGTTTTGCTGACATGTTATTCCCCCGTCTTCTCAGCAGATTCAGTGTGGCTCGCATGACTATGCGGCAGGCCTGGGAACACACGACGGACCAGCACAAAGAACAGCGGGACTAAGAAAATCGCGAGCAGCGTGGCGGAAATCGTCCCGCCAATGATGCCCGTACCGATGGCGATACGGCTATTCGCCCCTGCACCGGTGGATATTGCCAGCGGCAGGACCCCGGCGGTAAACGCCAGCGAGGTCATAATGATCGGACGCAAGCGCATCGAGGCAGCATGGACCGCAGCTTTCACCAGGTTTTCCCCTTTGCGGTAATTCTCCTCAGCAAATTCGACGATCAGAATGGCGTTCTTCGCCGACAGGCCGATGATGGTGAGCAGCGCCACCTGGAAATAGACATCGTTTTCCAGTCCACGCAGCGTAACCCCCAGCAGCGCACCAAAGACCCCGAGCGGCACCACCATCATTACCGAGAACGGTACTGACCAGCTTTCATACAACGCCGCCAGACACAGGAACACCACAATCAGCGAAATGGCGTACAGCGACATCGCCTGGTTGCCGGACAAGCGTTCCTGGTAGGACAGCCCACTCCAGGCATAGGTGGTGCCTGCTGGCAGTTTACTTGCCAGTTTTTCCATCGCCGTCATGGCATCCCCCGAACTTTTACCCGAGGCGGATGAACCCTGGATCTCATAGGACGACAGACCGTTGTAGCGCGACAGGACATCCGGGCCATAGGTCCAGTGCGAAGAGGAGAACGACGAGAATGGCACCATCGTGGTGTCACCGTCGCTGTCGGTGCCGGCGACAAACCATTTATTGATATCTTCCGGTTTGCTGCGGAAATCCTCGTCACCCTGCATGTAGACCTTTTTCACCCTGCCACGATCGGTGAAGTCATTGACATAAGTCCCGCCAATCGCCGCACTGAGGGTACTGTTGATATTGCTGACCGACAGACCCAGCGACTGGGCTTTTTCATCGTCGATATCCACCTGCAACTGCGGCAGATCCGGCAAGGTATTGGCACGCACGCTACTCAGCACCGGATCCTGATTGGCGGAGGCGATTAACTGGTTACGCAGCTTGAGTAACTCGTCGCGACTGGTATTGCCGCGCGCCTGTAACTCGAAGGTAAAGCCGTTCGACTGGCCCAGACCGGAAATCGACGGTGGTGACAGCACAAACACCTGCGCATCACGGATGCCGGACAGATTCATCATGGCGCGACCGGCAATCGCGTCAGCGGTGTTTTCCGTCCCTTTACGATCGCTCCAGTTTTTCAATGAGATAAAGCCAATCCCCGCATTCTGCCCGCTACCGGCAAAGCTGAAACCGTTCACCAGCATGCTGACGTTGACGTTATCCTTCTCTTTGGTGGCGAAGTATTGCTGGATCTGGCGGCGTACTTCGCTGGTGCGGTTTTCAGTGGCACCCGGTGCCAGCGTGTACTGCACCATGATGTAACCCTGGTCTTCGGTCGGCAGGAAGCCGGTGGGCAGACGCAGATACATAAAGGCACAGCCAATCAGTAGCACCGCATACATCAGCAAATAACGCACCGAGCTGTGGATCACATGCCCGACTTTCTCGTGATAACGCGCCTGAATTTTTTCGTAGCTGCGGTTGAACCAGCCAAAGAAACCTTTCTGGCCGCTTTCATGATCGTGCGGTTTCAGTAAGGTGGCGCACAGCGCTGGCGTCAGCGTCAATGCCACCACCACCGACAGCACCATTGAGGAGACGATGGTGATGGAGAACTGACGGTAAATCACCCCGGTGGAACCGCTGAAGAAGGTCATCGGCAGGAAGACCGCTGACAGCACCAGCGCGATACCAATCAGCGCCCCGGTAATTTCCTTCATCGATTTCTCGGTGGCTTCTCGCGGCGGCAGTCGTTCTTCGCGCATCACACGCTCAACGTTTTCCACCACCACGATGGCGTCATCCACCAAGAGCCCGATGGCGAGCACCACACCAAACATCGTCAGGGTGTTGATCGAGTAGTTAAATACCGCCAGCACCCCAAAGGTACCCAGCAGCACCACAGGCACGGCAATCGCCGGGATCAAGGTAGTGCGGATGTTTTGCAGGAACACAAACATCACGATCACCACGAGGATGATGGCTTCCACCAGCGTTTTGACCACTTCCTCGATGGAGATTTTAACGAAGTCGGTACTGTCGAGCGGATAGGCGATGTCATAACCACTCGGCAGGCTGGAGCGGAACTCATTCACGGTATTTTTCACGTTCTCCGCCGTGGAGAGCGCATTGGCTCCCGACGCCAGTTGAATCGCGATACCCGATGCCGGATGGCCGTTAGCCAGCACGTTGGCGCTGTAGTCGTCATCGCCCATTTCCACGCGCGCGACATCACTCAGATGCACCACTGAACCGTCGGTCTGGCTTTTTAACACGATATTGCGGAACTGTTCCGGCGTTTGCAGACGGGAACGAGAACGCACGGTGGCGACCAGTTGTTGCTCTTTGCTCGCCGGTTGTGCGCCGATCTGCCCCGAAGACACCTGGGTGTTTTGCGCTTCCAGCGCGGTTTCCACATCCGAAGGCATCAGTGAATAGGACGCCAGTTTGGCCGGATCGAGCCAGATACGCATCGCGTATTCTGCACCGAACACCTGCACGCTACCCACGCCCGGCAGACGCGCCAGCGTATCTTCCATGTTACTGACGAGGTAGTCGGCAACGTCCGAAGAGGTGGCTTTGTTGTTTTTGTCGTACAACGCCATGATCAACAGGAAGTCACTCTGTGCCTTCTCGACCGTCACACCCTGTTGGGTCACGGCGTCCGGCAAACGGCTTTCCGCCTGCTGCACTTTATTCTGCACCTGGACCTGGGCGATATCAGGATCGGTGCCCTGCTCAAAGGTAACGGTGATTTTGACCTGGCCGGTTGAAGCGGTACTGGTGGAAGAGAAGTAGAGCAAACCATCCAGACCGGTCAACTGCTGCTCAATCACCTGAGTCACGCTACTTTCCAGCGTTTCTGCGGATGCACCGGTGTAGGTGGCCTGGATACTGATTTGCGGCGGTGCCACATCAGGATATTGCGCAATCGGCAGGTTTTTGATGCTGAGGATACCGAACATCATGATGCAGATGGCGATCACCCAGGCAAACACAGGCCGTCGGATAAAGAACTGAGCCAACATAATCAGTTCCCTCCGCTGGTGTTCGCGCTGGCATCAGTCGGGGTGGTGGTGCCCGTTTCGACCGCTTTCACGGTCTGCCCCGGTTGTACTTTACCGGTGCCTTCAACGATCAATTTGTCGCCGCTTTGCAAACCGCTGTCGATCAGCCATTTGTTGCCAATCACGCGATCGGTCACCACTTCACGGCTGGCAACTTTGTTGTCTTTATCCACCACCAGCGCGGTGGCATTGCCTTTCGCATCACGGGTGATGCCCTGCTGCGGCGCCAGCAGCGCATCATTTTTCACCCCGTTGCTGACGGTGGCGCGTACGTACATGCCAGGCAACAACTGGTGGTCCGGGTTAGGGAAAATGGCGCGCAACGTGACGGTACCGGTTGATTCATCCACCGCAACTTCCGTCAGCTCCAGTTTACCGGTGTGATCATAGGTTGAACCGTCTTCCAGTTGCACGCTCACCGGGACCTCATCACTGTTCTGATGCAAAGACGCCTGCTGGCGTTTCAACTTCAGCAACTGCACGCTGGACTGGGTGAGATCGACATAGATCGGATCCAACGCACGAATGGTCGCCAGCGCCGAGGTTTGCTCGGACGTCACCAGCGCGCCCGGCGTGACGGATGAAATACCAATGCGGCCACTGATGGGCGCTTTGATTTGCGTGTAATTGAGGTTGATGCGTGCGCTCTCAACCGCCGCTTTGTATTGCGTTACCGAGGCGAGATTTTGCTGGTAGGTGGCCTCGGCATCGTCAGCATCCTGACGGGAAACGCCATTTTCCTTGACCAGTGCCGCATAGCGTTCAGCTTTCAGTTTGCTGCTTTTGACCACGGCGACGGCGTTTTTCAATTGTCCGACCGCTTCATCATAACTGGCCTGATAACTGGCGGGGTCGATCTGATAGAGAACCTGACCGGCTTTAACCTCATCACCTTCCGTAAACAGACGCTTCTGGATAATACCGCCCACCTGGGGACGCACATCCGATGTCATCGTACCGGTAACGCGTCCAGTCAGTTGACTGGTTAAGGTAACCGGTTCTGTTTGCAACGTTTTCACGCCAACTTCCGTGACCATTGTCCCGGGTTTGTTCTCTGCACTCTGGTCACAGGCGACAATCAAAAATGCCAGACCTGCAATAACATACCGCTGAAAAACCATCATGGTAATCCTATAGTGAACGTTCATTCTCGGCGGGGAGTTTAACAAACAGGCAGCGAGGCGTATGTAAGCAAAGCGAAAAAGCGGGAATTTTATAACCACACGAGCTGTGCAGGATTTATGCGGTTGGGGTTGTTGAATAGCTATCATGCTCTACATTGATATACATCATCGAAAATAGTTCGCCCTCCCCTCAATGATTAATGGTCCAGTTTATTGTGAATAATACGCGCTTATTGGCGAGCGCTATTTTATGACCTGATGACGAATGAGAGAAAATTATGCTGGTAATAGCCATTATTCAACACACGCCAGTTTGGGTGTGGATTCTGTTTATTTATCTTCTGTCACGCGGTATCAAAGCCCTTAAAACGCGTGAGGTTCCGGTGGGTAAATTATTCCTGATTCCCGTGTTGTTCCTGCTGTGGGCGATTCACGGCGTGTTTACAGAAACCCACTGGACGCTGGCTGCACTGGGGGTGATGCTCGCGGGCCTGTTATCAGGTTGCCTGCTGGGGGCAATGCTCGGACGCCGGAATCGACCCACCACGCAAAGTAGTCAGCCAGGGACGATAATTCGTCCCGGCTCGGTGCTACCACTTATTTTTATGGTGGTGGCATTTATTGCCAAATACGTGCTTTCGGTATCCGTGATTTTACAACCGGCGCTGATTGATTCGTTAACCTTTAATTTAGCGCATGGTTTAATTAGCGGATTAACAGCCGGCGTATTCTGGGGAAATATGCTGGTCGCGTTTATCCCGTGGTATCGATCACGCATAAAGCCGGCTTAGCACATTCCGTAGCTACCGTCTTGAACGTCAAGCGGTAGCTGCGTAATTTTCATCCCACTTCATCCGCGTTTTCAGCACCCCGAAGCACTGATGAACCAGCTTGCGCATCACCGCTCCAGGCGCGGCCTTGCTGGCTTTGCCCTTCGCGATTAGCCTCTGGTACAGCGCCTTCGCCGGGGCATTCCACCTGATCGCCACGATCGCCGCCATATACAGTTTCGCCCTTACGTCTGCCGGGCCTGTTTTTGACATCCGCGCACGCCCCCTGACTGAGCTCCCGGACGTTTTTTCCACCGGTACCACA